>NZ_CP021744.1:7141266-7475650 GCF_002192455.1 Streptomyces albireticuli | reverse complement strand
GCAGCAGGTCGTAGTCCTTGGTCTCCGCCGCCTTCTTCCGCAGTTCCGGGGTGACCTTGTGCTGCCGGTCCGCACGGCTCGGGCCGTGCTGTCCGTAGAAATCCACCAGGAACGACCGCACCTGCTCGGCCGTGTACTGCTTCGACCGGGCGGTGGCGGGCGACGCGCCGGCGAAACCGGCTCCCAGGACGAGGGTGAGCGCGCATCCCGCGGCGACGGCCGTGGAACGCCGGCGAATGGACCGGGTCATGGGAGACCTCCTCTTTCCGCTTCGTCCGTACAGACACGGGAGCGCGGCGGATGGTTGCGTACGCGGGATCCTCGGCCGGCCCCCGTACCACCGGGCGCCGCGCGGGCACGGGCGGTCGGTAGGCTCGACCCGCTCCGCACCACTCGCAGGAAGATCTCCCCATGCGCACCTGGGACAGGACCCTCACCGCCGCGGGCGTCGACGACCCCGCGCTGCGCGACGCCTACACCCGGCAGCGCGCCCTGGTCTCCGCCTACCGGCGCCACGCCTACGCCGCCGTGCGGCTGTTGCTGCCCCCGGTGCTCGTCCCGCACGTCATCGCCGCCACCGCGTTCATGCACCACACCGACTCGCTCCTCGACGCGAGCCCCGCGGGACCCGAGGGCGACGACGGTTACGCGGCGTGGGAGAAGGAGGTCCGTGACGGGCTGGCGACCGGGGAGAGCGCGCATCCGGTGCTCCGCGCCCTGCTGCACACCGTCTCCGCCCACCCCGTTCTGCGGCCCCACGTCGAGGAGTTCCTCGCCGGCGCGCCCCTGGACCGGCACTTCACCGGCTTCGCCGACGAGGCGGACTACCAGCGGTACGTCGACGCGTACTCGCTGCCCGCGTTCATGCTCATCGCCTGTCTGCTCCTGGAGCCGGACGCCGACGCGGACGACGCCCGGGGGCTCTGCCGCGCGTACATCGACGGCAGCCAGCGCCTCGACTTCGTCAACGACCTCGCCGACGACCTGCGGGACGGCCGGCTCGCGCTCCCGGCCCGGGACCTGGAGCGGCACGCCGTGACCCGGGCCGACCTCGAACACGCCCGTGACACACCGGGGACGCGCGCGCTGCTCCACGACCATCTCGGCCGGGCCCGCCGTGACCTGCTGACGAGTCGCCGTCTGCCCGAGCTCGCGCCGCCCGCCCACCGCTCCTTCGTCCGGGCGGCGATCGCGCTGGAGGTGCGCACCGCCGACGCGGCCGCGGCCAAGGGCACCGGCCTGCTGCGGGGCTCGGCGCGGCCCTCGGTCCGGGCGGCGCTGCGGATCCTCGCCCGGGAGTACCGGCGGCGCGGCCGCTGACGGGCCCGGCCCTCGACCGGCATCGCGCCGCTGACGAGCGCGCCGGGAGCGGCGTCACCGGCGGCCGTGGGGCGTGGGGCGCCCGCCGGTACGGAACCTCAGGGTCCGGCCCGCCAGGCGCGTCCGACCCGGCCGGTTCGTCGAACTGCGGTGGCTCCCATCCCTCGTCCGGGTGATCTTCGGCCGTCCGGCCCGGCGACGGCCCGTGGCGGGGGCATACCTCGCTGGCGGAGAAGGGGTGGAGGGTCCCGGGCGGGGCCGCCTCGCCGCGCCGACCGCACCGGTCCCTCCACCTCCGTCACATGGGTCCGCAGTCGGTCCGGTCGTACCGGTGCGCCGCCGCACCGGTGTGTGAAGGAGGCTCTGTGCAGGGCAAAGGTTCCGTCTCCGCTCCGTTCCGTACGACCGCGAGAGCCGTCGTCACCGGTCTCACGGTCTGCGCGCTCATGGCCGCTCCCGCGGTGGTGCAGGCCGGTGCCACGGAGCACACCCCGGCGGGGGACCCGGCCAAGGAGGCTCTCGCGGAGTGGAGCGCCACCGCGGTCGCCACGGTCGAGACCGACGCGAAGCGCCCCGTCCCCGAGACGTTCCTCTGGCACGCCTTCGTCTCCACGACCGTGTACAACGCGGTCGTCGGCATCCAGGGCGGCTACACGCCCTACCGGTGGAACGGGCACGGGCCGCGTTCCGCGTCGGTCCCCGCGGCCGTGGCCACGGCCGCCCACCGCGTGCTGCTGGAGTACTTCCCCGCCTCGAAGTCCCGGCTCGACACCGCCCTGGCCGCCTCGCTCGCCAAGGTCCCCCACGGGCGCGGCAAGGACGAGGGCGTCGCCTTCGGTGAGCGGGCCGCCGCCCACACCATCGCCTCGCGGAAGGACGACGGCCGCGGCGCCCAGGTGACGTTCGGCTCCGCCACGCCCGGCCCCGGCGTCTGGCGGCCCACCCCGCCCGCCCACGACGCCTTCGCCACCGCCTGGATGGGCAGGGTGAAGCCGCTGCTGCTCAAGGCGCCCCGGCAGTTCCGGCCCGGTGCGCCGCCCTCGCTCACCTCCGCCCGGTACGCCAAGGACTTCGCCGAGGTCAAGGCGATCGGCCGGAAGACCGGGTCGACCAGGACGCCGGAGCAGACGGACACCGCGATGTTCTTCTCGGGCAACCTGCACTTCCAGGAGGCCCTCCGGGACACCGCCGCCCGGCACGGCCTGGGCGTCGCCGAGCAGGCGCGACTGCTGGCCGGGGTGAACTCCGCGATGGCCGACGCGATCGTCACCGCCTGGGACTCCAAGATCCACTACCGGACGTGGCGGCCGGTCACCGCCATCCGCGAGGCGGCCCACGACGGCAACCCGGCGACCGCGCCGGAACCGGCCTGGGAGCCGCTGATCGACACCCCCGCGCACCCGGACTACCTCAGCGGGCACGCGACGGTGGGCGGGGCGCTGACCCGGTCGCTGGCCATGCTCCTCGGCACGTCCCGCATCGACCTCCGCGTCCGGTCGGTGGTCACCGGCGCCACCCGGACCTACACCCACGGGGACCGGTACAACCGCGACGTCGTCAACGCCCGCGTCTGGGAGGGCATCCACACCCGCACCGCCGACACCGTCGGGAACCGCACCGGACAGCGGCTCGCCGCGTGGGCCCTCACCCGGTACTTCCGGCCGGCGCGCTGAGCCCCGTGGTGCTGCCGGAGCCCCGGTCCGGCGGTCACCTCAGGGCGATCTCGGCGACCTTGGACCGGACGTAGGCGCGGGCCGTCACCGGAGGGTGGCGCACCCGGCCGACCGGGGCCGGGAGCGACTCGACGACGGTGTGCGGGTCGCAGTCGTAGAAATAGACGAGGGACATCAGTTCCTCGGACGGGGCGTCGGCGGGCGGGGCCAGGACGCGGTGGCGGCCGGAGCGCCAGCGGTCGCCGGTCCAGCGGGCCATCAGGTCACCGATGTTGACGGTGAGCGCCTCCGGGTCGTAGGGGGCGTCCTGCCAGCCGCCGTCCTCGGTGTGGATCTGGAGGCCGCCCTTGCCGGGCTGCCGGTCGAGGACGGTGACGGTGCCGAAGTCGGTGTGCGGGCCGACGCGGAACTGCCCCGGGCGCGGCGCTCCCGTGGTGGCGATGGCCGGGTACCAGTTGAGGGTCAGGGTCCAGTCGGGGCGGGTGGTGTGGCGGGTGAAGAAGTCCAGCGGCCGACCCAGGGCGACCGCCAGGAGTTCGAGCAGTTCGTCGGCGAGCACGCGCATGGACCGTACGTACCGCGCGACGAGGGGGCGCAGTGCCGGGGGCCAGTCCTCCGGCAGCGGTCCGGGTCCGGGGCCGGGGCGCCCGTCGGTGGCGTCGTACGGGCCGGGGGCCGCCGACCAGGTCTCCACCAGGTCGGGCGGTGTCGGCACGCCGTCCGCCCGGCCGGTGGCCACCGCTCCCGGACCGCTCCAGCCGTACCGGCCGGCCTCCGCCAGGAACGGCAGCTTGTCGCCGGCCGGCTGACGGAAGAAGGCGCGGGCCGCGGCGCGGATCTCGGCGGGCAGCTCCGGGTCGACGCCATGACCGGTGACGAGCAGGAAGCCCGCCCGCCCGAGCGCCCGGTCGACGAGCGCGGCGAGACGCTCGCGGCTCCGGTGGTCGCCGGTACGCCACGGCGAGAGGTCGATCGTGGGGATGGTGGAAGTGCTCATGCTGCCCTTCTTCTCCTACGTCTTTCCGCGTCCGGGGTGGTGAAGCGGTCGTGCGGCCATGGTCGTCCGGGGAACGCGGACCACCCAGCCATCCGCCGGGAAACGGGCGGAACAGGCGATTCCGGCTTGCGGGGCGGGAGAATGCGGCAGCTCCGCGGGCGCGATCGGTGCCGGACGCCTATCGTCGGACCCTGTCGACGGACACGAGGCGGGTGGACGCGGGGGAGGACACGGTGGTGGGCTCGGGCACTCTCGACGCTCTGGAACTGGGCCTGTTGCAGGCCCTCCAGCTCGACGGACGGGCGGCGCTGAGCCGCATCGCGCGCCGGCTCGGCGCCTCGGAACGCACGGTGGGCCGCCGCTACAGCCGGCTGTGCACGCTGGGCCTGCGCGTCGTCGGCCAGCCCGTCCCGGCCCGGCTGGGCATGACGCGCTGGCTGCTGCGCGTCCGCTGCGCTCCCGACGCCGCGGACTCCGTCGCCCGGGCCCTGGCCCGCCGGGCCGACACCAGCTGGATATCGCTCGCCTCCGGGGGCACCGAGCTGTACTGCGCCCTCACCAGCGCCACGCCGTACGAGCGGGACGCCCTGCTCCTGGAGCAACTGCCGCGCACCCCGCAGGTGACGGGGGTCGACGCGCACTGCCTGCTACGCCTGTTCACCGGCGTCACCAGCACGTGGTACGCCAACGGCGTCCCGTTCGGCCCGGCCGGCGGGGGCGCGCCCGCACCGGCCCAGGGGTCCGCCGCACCTCCCGAACCCCTCGCCCTGGACCCCACCGACCGTGCCCTCCTCACCGAGCTGGCCAAGGACGGCCGGGCCGGCCTGCCCGAGCTCGCGGCCGCCACCGGCCGCTCGCCCTCCAGCGTCCAGCGCCACCTCGAACGCCTCAGGGCCCAGGGCGCGCTGGGCTTCTCCGTGGACTTCGCGCCCCGGCACCTGGGCTACCACCTGATGACCCACCTCTGGCTACGGGTCGTCCCCGGCGAGGTCTCGGCCACCGGCCACGCCCTGGCCGCCCACCCCGAGATAGCCTTCGCGGCCGCCACCACCGGCCCCCACAACCTCGTGGCCACCGGCGTCTTCCGCGACGCCCACGACCTCCACCACTACCTCGACCGCCGCGTCGGCGCCCTCCCCGCCGTCCAGGCCGTGGAGACCGCCCCCATCCTCCGGGAGGTCAAACGGCTCGCCGTCTGACCGGCGTGGCCGGACCGCGGCAGCGACCGGCCGTTTCCTCGCGCGGAGAAGTCCGCGCCGAGGTCAGCGCAGCTTGGAGCGGCTGCCTTCCGGGCGGGTGGACGCGCGGCTGCGGCGCCGGGCGTCGACGACGGCGTCGGAGGGCTCCTTGTCCATCCACTTCCTGGCCCGGGTCCAGGCGCCTTCGGCGTACAGGCGGCGCAGGGCCCGGGGGATGCGCGCGGCGGCGCGGCGGCAGGTGGGTTCGCCGCAGTGGAGCGGGGAGGCGGTCGTGCCCAGGAGGGGGTAGGTCATCGTCCTGGGGGGCATGTAGACGCATCCGCAGATCACGCAGGTGAAGACGGGGCGCATCGGTCCGGACGTCCGGTCCGGTGTCTCCCCGGGCGGGCGTTCGGTGCCGGCGACGGGCTCGGGGGCCGGTTCCGGGCCGGGCTCGGGCTGGAATTCGGGATCGGGGTCGGGTCGCACAAGAACCTCTTCCCCTCCGGCTAGCCAGACGTGCTGCCTGTGCCGCCGCAGAGAGTGCAGGACGAATAGCTGGTGTGGGTGACCGGCCGCTGATGGCCGTTCTCATCGGTCTCGACGCTGTACTCGATCTTCGTGGTGATGCCTTCGCCCTCGCAGGCCGCGCATATCTGCTCCCGCTGTCGCGGCATCAGCACTCCCATCACCAGCCCGAGGGTCCCGAGGCACCCGAGGATAGCGAGGAGTGCGCCGCCGTCACACCCCGCGACCGGATCCCCGGGAGGCCCGCGGCGGTCCACCCGGCACGGGGCACGCCCGGTCGGCGACCACGCGGGTGGCACGGCGCCCCGTACGTGTCCGTACCGCCGCGGACCGGGAAGGGGCTGGACGTGCAGAAGGCGCTGAAGAGACGAGGGCTCCCCGATCCGCTGACGACCCTGGTGCGCCGGGGCCGGGAGCCCACGGTGGTCCAGACCGTGCGCTCGACCCTGGCCGCCGTGATCGCGTACGTGGTGGCCCTGTGGCTGAGCAAGGAGCCGGCGCCGCTCACCGCGCCGCTCACCGCGCTCCTCGTCGTCCAGGTCACCCTCTACTCCACCCTGACCACCGGGATCCGCCGGGTGAACTCCGTGGTCGCGGGCGTGCTGATCGCCATCGGCTTCAGCGTGCTCGTGGGGCTGACCTGGTGGAGCCTCGGGCTGATCATCCTGTCCTCGCTGGTCATCGGCCGCTTCGTCCGGGTGGGCGAGTTCGTCCCCGAGGTCGCCATCAGCGCCATGCTCGTCCTCGGCGTCACCCGGGTGGCCGAGACCTCCTGGGACCGCGTCCTGGAGACGCTGATCGGCGCGGTCGTCGGGCTGCTCTTCAACGTGCTGCTGGTCCCGCCCGTGTGGGTGCAGCCCGCGGGCGAGGCGATCGAGGACCTGGCCCGGCGCATGCGCGGCCTCCTGGAGGACATCGCCGAGCAGATCAGCGGGCACACGCCCGTCGCGGAGGCGGCCGCCCGGCTGCACCGGGCGCGCCGCCTGGACCACGACATCGTCGAGGTCGACGCCGCCCTGCGCCAGGCGGAGGACAGCCTCCGTCTCAACCCCAGGGTCAAGGAAGGGGTGCTCCACCGCGTCGTGCTCCGCACGGGCCTCGACACGCTCGAGATCTCGGCGGTCGTCCTGCGCGTGGCCACCCGTACCCTCACCGACCTCGCCAAGCAGCGCACCCGCGAGACGCTGTTCCCCTCCGACGTCGCCGCGAGCCTCCAGGAGGTCTTCACCCATCTCGCGCGCGCGGTGGAGAGCTTCGCCGTCGTCATCACCAGCCAGGTCACCGCCAACGCCGAGCAGGCCGAGACCCGCCTCGCCGAGGAGCTCGCCACCGCCCGCACCACCCGCGACCACGCGGCCGGCCTCCTCCTCCACCAGGTGCTCGAACACCCCCGGCAGTGGCAGCTGCACGGCGCGCTGCTCGCCGAGATCGACCGCATCCTCGACGAGCTCGACATCCAGAAGCGCACCCAGCGGCTGGTGGAGGAGCTGGACCGGCACACCCGCCGGCACCACGACCGGCGCAGCGTGCTCGCCACGCTCAGGAGGCATCTCCGCCGCCGGGACCACAGGGGCGGCGGCTCCACGGAGCCGTCCCGCCGGACCCTTTCATGACGCCTCGTCATTTTTAACTGGCGAAGCGTCAAAATCGCGTGCGCGTACGCCGGATGGACCTCCTCGGATTGCGGGGTCCCGGAAGGGCCCGCAAGGTGATCAGACGATCCCGGCCCATGAGGGTCCGGCCCGAAGGAGAGCCCCATGAACCTCCCCCGCCGAACCACGCTTCTCGTCTCCGGGGCGCTGTGCGGCGCGCTCGCCGTGACCACCGCCGCCACCGCCCAGCCCCCGGCCGGGGCGCCCGCCCCCGCCGGGGCCCCGGCGGCGCCCCCGGCCGAGGCCCGGGTGCCGTCGCCGGAGGCCCTGCGCAAGGCCGCCACCGAGGGGGCCAAGGCCATCGACTCCAATTTCTACACGCAGGCCGCCCGCCGGGTCGTGGACGAGTGCGAGCAGCCGCGGTCCGGCACCGCGAAGCCCGGCCCGTCGTGCGCGAACGTCAAGAAGCACCTCGGCGCCCTCGCCACCGCCCGCGCCACGCTCGAACAGCAGTCCCGGGCGGCCGCACCGGACCTCACCGCCGTCACCACCTCGACCACCGACGCCGTCGCCGCCACGGCGCACCTCGCCAAGGACGGCGTGACCCCGGGCGCCCACTCCCCCGGGCGCACCCGGGCCGCCGCCGACGGCGCGGGCGGCCCGGACGGCCTGCTGCCCGTCGTCACCAGGCTCGTCAGCGGCCTGGTGAACACCCTCGGCAAGCTCGTGAGCGGGCTCGACGGGCTCGTCAACGGGCTGCTCAAGGGGCTTCTCGGCAGCTGACCGGCTCCCTGGTGCCCCTGGCGGCTCCGGAGCCCCTGGCGACTCGGGATGCCTCACCCGTCCGGCCGTGGCTCAATGGACGTACCAGGTCGGCGGGGGCTAGGAGGCTCGGCCATGTCCACTGCGAAAAAGCTGCTCAGGACCCTTCCCGCGGAGTACCGGGACCGCCTGATGACGCTCGCCCGGGAGGTCTCGTTCCCCGAGGACACCCGGATCTTCGAGGAGCAGGGCAGGGCCGACCGTTTCTGGATCATCCGGTCCGGCGCCGTCACGCTCGACCTCACCCTGCCGGGACGGCGGGTCGCGGCGGTGGAGACCTTGGGCACGGGGGACCTGCTGGGCTGGTCCTGGATGTTCCCGCCGTACGAATGGGGGTTCGGGGCGGAGGCGCTCAGCCCGGTACGGGCCTACGAGTTCGACGGCGCCGAGGCGCGGGCGCTGTGCGAGGAGGATCCGGCACTCGGGTTCGCCGTCGTCCGCGCCGTCGCCGAGATCCTCGGCCACCGTCTCCAGTCCGCCCGCACCCGGCTGCTCGACCTCTACGGACCGCACAGCTCCGCCCCGCTGTGACCGGCCGCGACCGTCCGTGGCCGCGAGGCACCCGGTCGGCACCCGCGCGTAAGAACCGGACGTAAGACTTTCGTCATCTGTTTCCCGGAGTATCCACCGCGTCCCGGCCCGTTGGCATGGCTGAAAGGCACATGGCTTCAGGAGGCTGGAATGGGACGCGTACGGCGGATGCTGAGCAGGCGGGTCGTGATCGGGGTACTGCTCGCCGGGGTGCTGGCGGTCGGTGCGGGAGTGGTGTGGTTCCAGCCGTGGAAGCTGTGGGTGGACACCACGGTGCGCGAGGCCGCGCCGGTGGCGGCCGAGGCCGGGTCCCGCGGGGCCCGGACGCTGGCCGAGGGAGAGCTGATCAGCCACGAACACACGACCACCGGGAAGGTGCGGGTGCTGGAGCTGCCGGACGGGACCCGCACGCTGCGGCTGGAGAACCTGGACACCAGCAACGGGCCGGACGTGAAGGTGCTGCTCAGCGACGGCCCGGTGAAGGAGGGACGGGCCGGCTGGCACGTCTTCGACGACGGGGCGCACCGGAGCCTGGGGTCGCTCAAGGGGAACAAGGGGGATCAGAACTACGCGCTGCCGGCGGGGCTGGACCTGGGGCGGTACGGGAGCGTGAGCATCTGGTGCGACCGGTTCGACGTGTCGTTCGGGGCGGCGAAGCTCACGCGCGTCTGACGCCCTCCGGCACGTCCGGTACGGTCCCGGGGCGCGCCGCCGTACGGCGGGACGGGCGGGAAGAGCCCCGCCCGTCCCGCCTCGGCCTACCGCGCCGTCACCTCCGTCGTCGCCGCCACCGGTGCCGTCCCCGACACCACGCACTCGACCGTCACCCCGAACACGTGCACCGACGCCTTCCCCGGTGCGAACGTCGCCGCGCCCGCCGCGTCGAGCTTGACGGAGGCCTTGCCCCCGGTGACCTTCACCGTGGTGCCGCTCGGGACGACGGCGGCGTTGGTGAAGCCGGTGGCGGTCACGCTGCCGGAGGCCGTGCCGCCGAGGACGATGTCCATCTCACCCGTCACGCTCCTGGCCGGGAGGGTGAGGGGGGCCTTGATGCTGGTGGTGACGTCCACCGAGAGCTCGGCGGTACCGCCCGCCGGCACGCTCGCCGGGGCGGTCATGGAGACCTGGATGGGCTGGACGTCGGCGGGGGCGCCGGGGCCTGTGCATGTGTAGCCGACGGACACCGTGGCGGCCACGGCCGCCGGCGCGGCCAGGACGGCGGCTCCGGTCGTCAGTGCGGCGGCGAGGGCCGCGACCGCCGTCGTCCGCTTGCGGTGCGAGCTCGTGGGCGTACTCATCGCGTGCTCCCTTCCGGTTCCGGGGCAGTGGGGTGCCGGGCGGAACCGAGAACAGGAAGAATGGCGTGGACACGTCATCAATGACACGTGGTGGTGCGGAAGTCAACAGACGAGGAGACGGCGCCGGGCCGACGCCCCGGTGAGAAGCGGGCGGTGGACGGTGAACGGCTGACGGCGCACGGGCGGGCCGGGGCTGATGCGCCCCGGCCCGCCCGTCGGCCACCGCCGAGGGGGATCACCCCATGGCGGCCCGTGTCTTGGGCGCGTTCTCCGGCACGCCGCGGTTGACGTCCTTGCACAAGGGAACGGCGCCGGCGGGGGTGATGTACGCCGAGTTCACCCATGTGGCACGGTCCCGCAGCAGGTACCAGACGTTGTTCCCGCCGATGTTCTGGGCCCGGACCTTGCACCGCAGCCCGACCTTGACCCCACGGAGGAGCGTGCTCCGCACCGAGGAGTCCGTGCTCGGGAAGTGACGTTCGTTCACACCCGACACGCTGACGACCGTGCCGCTCGGCCGGGCCGGCACCGGAGCCGACTGGGCCGGTCCGGCGGCCAGCACCGCCCCGGTCAGCGCGGCGACCGATACGGCCATGCCACGGGCCACCAGTGTCTGGGTCATTGCAGCTCCCTTGTCCTACGGAGTGGTCAACGCACAGCCCACGTTTCCACGGGACGAAGGCGGATAAACCTGATGAAAACCCATACGGCCTCATGGGTACGCGCCCTCGGCACGGTGCTCAGCCGGTGGCCGGCTCCGGCCCTTCCCCGGCTCCGTCGCCGCCCCCGGACCGCTTGCGGGCGCCCCCTTCGCCCGTACCCTCCTTGCGGGCCCGGCTGGGCTGGACGCGCTTCGGCTCGCCCTTCATCTTCGGGTGCTCCGGCGGGTAGGGGAGGTCGCCCAGGCCGTGCTCGCGCTCGTCCCGGTCGGCCAGTTCCAGGGCCGCCTCCAGGCCGCAGGGTTCGTCACCCATTCCCGCGTGCACATCACCCACCTCGGCGTACCGCCCGGGCATGCTGCCCAGGTCGAAGTCCCGGGGCACGGCACCGGGCACCTCCTCCCACGTCAGCGGGGCGGAGACCGGGGCGTGCGCGCGCGGGCGTACGGAGTAGGCGCTGGCGATGGTGCGGTCGCGGGCGGTCTGGTTGTAGTCCACGAACACCTTCTCGCCGCGTTCCTCCTTCCACCACGCCGTGGTGATCGTCCGCGGCGACCGCCGTTCCAGCTCCCGCGCCACGGCGATCGCCGCCCGCCGCACCTGCGTGAACGTCCACCGGGGCGCGATCGGCACGAAGACGTGCAGGCCGCGCCCGCCGGACGTCTTGGGCCAGCCCGTCAGCCCCAGACCCGCCAGCACCTCGCGCAGGTCGAGGGCGGCGCGCACCGCGTCCGCGTAGTCGGTGCCCGGCTGCGGGTCGAGGTCGATGCGCAGCTCGTCGGGGTGGTCGGTGTCGGCCCGCCGCACCGGCCAGGGGTGGAAGGTCAGACAGCCCAGGTTGGCCGCCCACAGCACGGCCGCGATCTCCCCGGGGCAGATCTCGTCCGCGTAGCGGCCGCTGGGGAAGGAGATGCGTCCGGTCGGGATCCAGTCGGGGAGGTTCTTCGGGGCCCGCTTCTGGAAGAACGACTCGCCGCCGACGCCGTCGGGATAGCGCTCCAGGGTGGTCGGCCGGTCGCGCAGCGCGCGGACGACGCCGTCGGCGACGCTCAGGTAGTAGGACGCCACGTCGTATTTGGTGAAGCCGCGTTCCGGGAAATAGACCTTGTCGGGGTGGGAGATCCGCACCGTCCGCCCGCCCGCAGAGAGCTCCACCGCGTCACCGCCCATGCCCCCACGCTAAGCGCGCCTCCCGCGCCCCACCACTCACGGCCGCCGGAGCGGAGCCGCGCGGGCTGCTCCCGGCGGGCGAGGGGGCCGGGGAGCCCGCACAATCGCGGTCATGGAACTCCCGGTGATGCCCCCGGTGCGGCCGATGCTGGCCAAGACGGCGTCCGCCATCCCGCCCGGTATGCAGTACGAGGCGAAGTGGGACGGCTTCCGGGCCATCGTCTTCCGCGACGGCGACGCCATCGAGATCGCCAGCCGCACCACGAAGCCGCTGACCCGCTATTTCCCCGAGGTGGTCCGGGCCCTGCTGGCACAGCTCCCCGCCCGCTGCGTCGTGGACGGCGAGATCGTCGTCGTCCGTGACGGGCGGCTGGACTTCGACGCCCTGCTCGAACGCATCCACCCGGCGGCCTCCCGGGTCGCCCGTCTGGCCGAGCTCACCCCGGCCTCGTTCATCGCCTTCGACCTGCTGGCACTCGGGGACGAGTCGCTCCTGGACCTCCCCCAGAGCGGCCGCCGGGAGGCCCTGACCACCGCGTTGCGCGACGTCGCGGCGCCCGTGCACGTCACCCCCGTCACCGACGACCTGGACGTCGCCCGGGCGTGGTTCGAGCGGTTCGAGGGCGCCGGCCTGGACGGCGTCGTCGCCAAGCCGCCCGGCCTCCCCTACCGGCCGGGCGAACGCGTCATGACCAAGGTCAAGCACGAGCGGACCGCCGACTGCGTCCTCGCGGGGCTGCGCCTGCACAAGAGCGGGCCCGTCGTCGGCTCGCTGCTCCTCGGCCTCCACGACGACGCCGGGCGGTTGCAGCACGTCGGCGTCTGCGCCTCCTTCCCCATGCGCCGCCGCGCGGAGCTGATGGAGGAGCTGGAGCCGCTGCGGATGGCCGACGTCCACGGCCACCCGTGGGAGCGGTGGACGGACCCGGACGCGCAGGCCGGCGGCCGGCTGCCGGGCGGGCCCAGCCGCTGGACCGGCACCAAGGACCTCTCCTGGATCCCGCTGCGCCCCGAACGGGTCTGCGAGGTGGCCTACGACCACCTCCAGGGCGACCGCTTCCGCCACACCACGCAGTTCCGCCGCTGGCGCCCGGACCGGGAGCCCGCCGACTGCACGTACGCGCAGCTGGAGGAGACGGCCCGGTACGACCTGGCGGACGTCCTCAGCCTCTGACGCGCCTGGTGAACGGGCCCCTGGTGAACGGTTCTCCGGCGGGGGCCGCGGCGGTCAGTCCTGGGCGCGCTGGGTGACCGGCGCGTCCGTGCAGTCGCCGAGGAACTCGTACCACCGCCGCTGGAGGCACACGTAGCGGGTGTCGGCCTCCACGAGCTGGAGGAACGCGGCCACGGACTCCGCCAGCCGCCGCTGGAGCGCGGGGTCGGCCAGGTCGCCTTCCTCGGTGAACCCCTCGTGCGCCTTGGCCAGGCTGAACATGTCGGGGTAGACGCGGGTGCCGAGGTGTTCGAGCGGGATGCGCAGCGACCACAGGCCGCGGTTGCCGCCGACCATGGACGGGGAGGCGGAGACCAGCAGCGCGTGCTTGTCCTTGAACGGTTGCGGCCGCACGCGGGAGACCCAGTCGACGGCGTTCTTCAGCCCGCCGGGCAGGGAGGCGTTGTACTCGGGCGAGGCGATCACCATCGCGTCGGCCCGGGCGATCCGGTCGCGCAGGGCGAGCGCGCCGGCCGGGATGCCCTCGGCCGTCTCGGCGTCACCGTCGTAGACGGGCATGGCGAATTCGCCCATCCGGGCGAGGTCCGCCTCGGCGCCGGCGTCCCGGACCAGCCGGGCGACGAGCGCCGCCAGCCGGGCGTTGAGCGAGTCGCCGCGCAGCGACGCGCCGAAGACCAGTACGCGCGTGGGGCCGGGCGGTGTGTCGTCGGCCATGGTCGGGAGCCTCCTCGGTGACCGGGGTGGAAGGGACGTCCGTACGTCCCCTCACAGCCTCCGGCCTGGGTTGCGGCCGCGCACGCGGGAGAGCGTCCCGGGGGCCGTACGGACCGGGGCCGCGCGTCCGGCGAGCCGGGGCCGCCGGGCGGGTAGGGGGCTCCGGACGGCACACGACGGGCAGGCGCGCGGCGCGGCCCGCCGACGGAAGGGGATCCACCGTGGAGATCGAAGGTTCGGTCGTACTCGTGACGGGCGCCAACCGTGGCATCGGGCGCGCGCTCGTCGGCGAGTTCCTCGCCCGTGGGGCCACGCGGGTGCACGCGGCGGCGCGGAACCCGGCGTCGCTGGCGGCGGTCGTCGCCGAGGACCCGGCGCGGGTGGTGCCGGTGGCGGTGGACCTCTCCGCGCCGGACACGATCACCGCCGCGGCGGAGGCGGCGCCCGACGTGACGCTGCTCGTCAACAACGCGGGCTCGCACGGGATGGGGCACCTGCTCGACATGGACCTCGCGCTCGTCGAGGAGGTGATGCGGACCAACTTCCTGGGGACGCTCCGCGTCCTGCGGGCGTTCGTCCCGGTGATCGAGCGCAACGGCGGCGGCGCCGTCGTCAACGTCATCAGCATCGGCGCGTTCGGCGCCACGCCCGCGCTGGGCGGCTATCCGGCGTCGAAGGCGGCGCTGCACTCGATGACGCAGGCCGTCCGGCAGGACCTCGCGCCACGGGGCATCGGCGTCCACGCCGTGTTCCCGGGCCCGGTGGACACGGACATGCTGGACTACGTCATCGGGCACGAGCCGGCGTTCGGCGACTTCCCGCGGGCGACGTCAGCGGAGGTGGCGCGGGCGACGCTCGACGGTCTCGCGGCGGATGCGGAGGATATCTTTCCGGACAGCTTCGCGGTGGGGGTGGGGGAGTTGTGGCGGAGCGATCCGAAGGGGGTGGAGCGGAGGTTGTCGGGGATCAGCTGAGGGGCGTGTTCGGCGGGCCGGGGGTGCGGGTGCGGGTGCGGGTGCCGCTGCGCGGGGCTCCGGGGCTCCGCCCCGGGCCGGACGGGCTGATTTTCAGCCCGTCCGGCGCTTGAGGACACCGCGCGGAGCGCGGAAAAGGGGGTCTGGGGGCGGAGCCCCCAGTTACGGGAAGGGGCGGGGTGGGGAAAAGCCCCGCGCAGCGGCACACCCCGCCCCACCCCCACCGCTCAAGCCGGCTTCCGCTGCCCGAAACACGGAGCCCCCTCCGCCCCCTCCCCCGACGCCGCCGACGTCGGCACCGGCGCCAACTCCGCTCCCAACCCCCCACCGCCAGACCCCCCATCCCCCATCCCCCACCGCCGCCGCATCATCCCCGCCCACCAAACCCCCACCGGCCCCACCGCCGTCACCAACGCCAGCACCGCCCACACCCGCATCGCCGGATACGCATGCCCCCACACCACCGACGCCACCAAACACAACCCGAACACACCCGCCCACCCCAAATGCGTCCGAAAAGTCCCCACACAATCCGGCGACGCCGAATCCCCCTTCGGCGTCACCACAAAACCCGACCGCCGCCGCAACAACGCCTGCCCCAACGCCCGCGCATACAACGGCGCCGACACCGCCGACATCACCATCCCCGCCACCCCCGACGAACCCACCGGCTCATGCGGACTCACATTATGACGACGATTCACCACATACAACGCCACCTGCAACGCCGCCGCATCCCCATACAACATCAACCACACCTCCGACGGCACACTCACCCCCGCCGCACCACACCCCAAAAACAACACACACGACACCCCACCCAACACCCACGTCAAACCCGCAATCGGATAAAACGCCACCAACAACAAATAATTCCACAACCTCCCCGGCGACAACGACCACACCACCCGACCAAACTGACACAACAACGTCTCAAACGTCCCCCGCGACCACCGCAACTGCTGCGAAAAGAAATCCGTCCACGACGACGGCCCCTCCCCCACCGCCAACACATCCGGCGTATACACCGACCGCCACCGCCCACCCGTCACCGGATTCCGCCGCCGATGCACCTCCAACCCCGTCGCCATATCCTCCGTAATCGAATCAAAAAACCCACCGATCTGCCGCAACACCCCCACCCGCACACAATTCGACGTCCCCACAAACATCGGCGCACCGTACCGATTCCCCGCCCGCTGCACCAACGCATGAAACAAAAACTGCTGACTCTCCGCCCCCTTCGTCACCCGCGACACATAATTCCCATACACCTGCGGCCCCACCACAAACGCCACATCCGGATCCCGAAAATACCCCAGCATCCGCTCCAAAAAATTCGGCAACGGCACATGATCCGTATCCACACACGCCAAAAAATCATAACCATCACCATGCGCATCCAACCACGCATTGTAATTACCATGCTTCGTCCGCGCCCGAAAACGACCCGACGGACGATTCCACCGCGCCACCCCCTTCCGCGAAAAATGCCGCACCCCCAACCGCGCACACAACGCCCGCGCCCCCGGATCATCACCCTCATCCAGCAACCACACATCCACCACCCCCTCATACCGCACCCCCACCGCCCCCTCCAACGTCGCCGCCACCATCCCCAACGGCTCCTTCCCCGGCACAAAACTCGTACAGAAAGCCACCCGACCCCCCGGCTGCGCCACCACCGGCACCGGATCACACGCCACCCACGACGCATGCGCCACCGACACCACATTCACCACCCGAAAAACCTCAACCAACCCCACCGACACCAACATCAACCCATCCACACACCCCCACCACCCACCCCGCACCACCCAATGCACCGGCCACAACAACCACACCAACAACCCCACCGACACCAACGGCGCCAACCCCACCAACAACCCCACACGCCAGACAGCCCCCGCTTCCGCGCGCAGGACCGCGTCGACGTCCGTGGTGCCCGCCCCCCGGCGCCCCATCAGCCGCCGGTACCCCACCCGGTACACACCGGTCGGCGGCTCCTCCAGCGGCCCCGCCAGCCGGCTGTACCGCTCGTAGTCGTAGCCACCCCCGCTCCCCACCGCCCCCGCACCGTCGGAGCCGGGCATCGAGACCTCGCCCGCCGGACCCGGTACGCCGCCCCCGGGATCCGATCCGCCCTCACCGCTCACCGCGCTGCGCCCCGACACCCGCACACCACCCACCGCAACCACCACCCACTCCCCCACCCCACTCACCATTGGACGAACTATCAGATCAGTAGCAAAAACCTAACAATCCGCCCATGACTCATACGACCATCACACCCGACACACCCCCACAACCACCCACATAGCGCACAGAAGCGGCGTGTCACCCGGACCACCCGCGCGGCCGATATCGCCACGAAACTCGGGACGTTGACCGGATATCGACGTTTCGACCAAGGGATTTCAGGCAGGGGCCTCGGCCGACTTTGAGCCCGCGATCATGGGCGACTATCATGGAGAATTGGTTGCCTTAGTCAACTGATGCCCCCTGAAAGGAAATACGCATGACCGTCGCAACGCGGCAATTCCGCACACACGTGGAGCGGAATCTCGATGTCCTGGGAGCCGAGCCCGGCCGAACCGCCGTGCTGCACAAGGACCGCCGCATCTCGGGGGGTGAACTCCGGGGACTCGTCTACCGGATGGCACGGGCGTTGCGCGCGCAGGGCGTGCGCCGGGGCCAGGCCGTCACTCTGCTCAGCGGGAACCTGCCGGAGACGATCGCCGCGCGCTACGCCGCCAACCTCATCGGCTGCCCGGTCAACCACCTGTACAACAAGCTGTCGGCGGAGGTGCAGACCACCATCGTCCGCGACATCGAGACCCAGGTGCTGATCGCCGACCCCGCGTACGCCGCGCGGGCCGCCGAGATCACCGGCCGGGCGCCCGTCGCGCACGTACTCACCCTCGGTCCCGCGGACATCGGCCGGAGCCTGCTGGACCTCGCCGCCGAGGAGTCCGCCGAGCCCTTCCCCGGGCTGGCCCGGCCCGGCGACATCTGCACCATCCGCCACACCGGTGGCACCACCGGGCACCCGAAGGCGATCTGCACGTCCTTCGCCCAGGCGCCCGCGCAGGAAGAGGCCATCCCGGACTGGGCGGGCCCCGTCCGCTACCTGCTGTGCACCACCCTCGCCCACGCCGGCGGCATGATGGCGGACCACGCCCTGCGCTCCGGCGGCAGCGTGCGGCTCCTGGAGGACTTCGACGCCGCCACGGTGCTCGCCACCATCGAGCGGGACCGCATCACCCACACGTTCCTGCTGCCGCCCCTGCTGTACCAGCTGATGGACCACCCGGACGCGGCCCGCACGGACACCTCCAGCCTCACCCACATCTGGTACGGCGGCTGCCAGTCCTCCCCGGCCCGGATCGCCGACGCGGTGCGGCGCTTCGGCCCGGTGCTCAACCAGTTCTACGGGCAGAACGAGGCCGGCGGCATCAGCCGGCTCTCCGCCGAGGACCACGACCCCGACCGCCCCGAGCTGCTGCGGTCCGCCGGCAAGGCCCTGGACGGCGTCGAGATCGCCATCCGCGACGAGGCCGGCGCCGACCTGCCGCGCGGCGAGCACGGCGAGATATGCGTGCGCTCCACGGGCATCATGCAGGGGTACTGGAAGCAGCCCGAGCTGACCGCCGAGGTGCTGCGCGACGGCTGGCTGCACACGGGTGACATCGGGTACCTCGACGAGGAGGGCTACCTCACCATCGTCGACCGGCTCAAGGACATGATCGTCGTGGTCGGCGGGCACGTCTACACGACGGAGCTGGAGGACCTCCTCAACTCCCACCCGCAGGTGCGGCAGACCGCCGTCTTCGGCGTCCCGGACGCGAACCGCATGGAGCGCGTGCACGCCGCCGTCGTACGGGAGCCCGGCTGCGACCTCGACGCGCGGACGCTGCGCGACATGGTCCGCGAGGCGCGGGGCCCGATGTACGAGCCGGAGCGCGTCCACTTCGTCGACGCGCTGCCGCTCACCGACGCGGGCAAGCCGGACAAGAAGCTGCTCCGCCGTCAGGCGGAGTCGGAGCCGGCCGCCGCCTGACCCGGCTCCCGCGCGCCGGCCCCCGATCCGACGACCAGGAGGCGAGGGGTCACGGCGTGTCGCACACCGAAGTGCCGGGCATCCGGTAGGTCGGGTGGTGGCGGGCGCGGTCGATCGTGTCCGCCGTCACGCCGGCCCCCCTGGGCGGTGTGACACCCCGGACAGTGAGAAGGAGCGGCCCATGACCGGCACCGGTGTGCAGGTCCGTACCACCGCCGGCACGGTGGCCGGACTTCGGGACGGCGAGGGGCTCGCGGTGTTCCGCGGCGTGCCCTTCGCCCGTCCTCCGGTGGGCACTCTGCGGTTCGCCGCGCCCCGGCCGCCCCTGCCCTGGGCCGGGGTGCGGGACGCCGCGGCCTTCGGGCCGTCCGTGCCGCAGTCCGGGCCCGCGCCGGTGCCGGGCCCGGCCGCCGGGGAGAACTGGCTGACGGTCAACGTCTGGTCGCCCGACCCGGGTGGTGGCGCGGGCCTGCCGGTCCTGGTGTGGATCCACGGCGGTGCCTACGCCGCCGGGTCCGCCGCCGATCCCTTGTACGACGCGGCGCTCCTGGCCCGGCAGGGCGGTCTGGTCGTCGTCACGCTCAACTACCGGGTGAGCGCGGAGGGGTTCGCCGCGCTCGAGGACGCCCCGGCCAACCGCGGTCTGCTGGACCAGATCGCGGCGCTGCGCTGGGTACGGGAGAACATCCGCGGTTTCGGGGGCGATCCGGACCGGGTCACCGTGTGCGGCCAGTCGGCCGGGGCGGGGTCGATCGCCTCGCTGCTGGCCGCCCCGCCGGCCCGGGGCCTCTTCCGCCGGGCGATCGCGCAGTCCGTGCCGGGCCTGTACTTCACCCCCGCGCTCGCCGCCGACATCGCCGCCGTCCTGGCCGGCCGGGTCGACGCGAAACCCACCGTGGAGAGCCTGTCGGCCGTCGCGCCGCAGCGGCTGGCCGACGCGGCGGGCGCGCTCACGATGGAGCTGACCGGGCACGTGGGCCGCTGGGGCCGGGCCGCGCGGGGCGCGGCGCTGTTCGCGCCGGTGGTCGACGGCGACCTCGTCCCCGACGTGCCCTGGCGCGCGGTGCGCGACGGGCGGGCGGCGGACGTGGAGCTGATGGTCTGCCACACCCGGGACGAGTTCCGGCTGTTCATGGTGATGACCGGACGGCTCGGCGGGATCACCGAGGAGGAGGCCACCGCGGCCCTGCGGGCCTTCGCCCCCGGCCCGGGCGGTGAGCACGCCTACCGGGAGAGCTTCCCCGGCGCCTCCGCCGGTGCCCTGTTCGAGACGGTGTACGCCGACGCCCTCTTCCGGATGCCGAGTCTCCGGCTGGCCGAGGCGCACTCCGCCGCGGGTGGCCCGGCCTATCTCGCCGAGCTGTGCGGGCGGTCGCCCGCGCTGGGCGGTGCCCTGGGCGCGTGCCACAGCCTCGACGTGCCGCTGCTGTTCGGCACGTTCGGCAGCCCCGCCGGGCGGGGTCTGCTCGGCGAGGGCGCGCCGTCCGCCGGGACCGTCGCGTTCGCCGACGGCCTCCGCCGCGCCTGGACGGCGTTCGCGCACGACGGGGATCCCGGCTGGCCCGCCTACGAGCCCGGGCGGCGGCTCACCCGGCTGCTCGGCCCGGCCTCGACCACCGCCCCGTACCCCGAGGAGACCTCGCGGCGGATCTGGGACGGCCACGGGATCGAGCCGTTCGACCTCGTGCGGCCCCACCGGTAGCGGTGGGCGCGCCTCGCGACCGGGAAGCCGTCAGGGGCGCGGGGGCGTGAGCTGCGGCGGGGCGTCCGGGGAGCCGTCGCCGGGTTCGGCGCGGAGTTCGGCCGCCACCGCGTCCGTACGCGCGCGCAGGGCCCGTACCCGCTCGGCGGCCGGGGTGCCCACGGCCGGTGCCTCGGCCGGCAGGACGGGGACGCCGTTGGCGCGCGCGGTGGCCAGCAGGCTCTCCGTCACCTCGGGCTGCTGGGCGAGGAGCGCGGTGGTGAAGACGTTGGCCCGGATCGTCTTCTTCACGCCGAGCGTGCCGCGGTAGGTGATCTCGCAGGCGATGTCGACGGTGTCCATCCGCTGTTCGGCGGCCTGCTCCAGGGCGGCGAGCATGACGGTGGCCAGGCCCTCGACCACCTTGGTGACGACCCATTTGCGGCCGGGCAGCATCGGGAGGACGTCCCTGATGCGGTCGATCTCGGCGTCGAGGACGTCGGTGGTCATGGCGCTGAAGGCGTCGTGCAGCTGGAGGTGGACGACCTTCGACCAGGGGATGTCCTCGCCCTCGAAGCCGACCGAGTCGGGGCCGAAGCGCAGGGCGCCGATGCCGTCGAGGCGGCGCAGCACCTTGGCGGTGACGGCGGGCACCCGGGGGTGCCGGCAGATCAGGGCGCCCAGCGAGAACTCCCACTCCACCGGTGTGGGCGCGGCGGGCGCGGGCAGCGAGCGGAGCACGGAGAGCACCCAGTCGCCGGAGGCCGTGGTGCCGGCGCGGCCGGCGTCGACGCCCCGGGCGACCACGCCCCGGCCGGCGGCGACGGCGTCCTTACCGGCGGTCACCGCCGCGCTCACCGAATCGCCCAGATTTCTTACGCGATTGACTATCCCCATGGCTCTGCCCCCGGTTTCACCTGCGACAACGTTCTTTTGGCGGGGCGACACTCTACCTACGGCGGAGAGTGCCGGGCGCCGCGCGCGGCCGCGCCGCCGGGTTTGGCCGGTGTGCGGTGGACTGGCTAGCCTGAGGGCACGATGAACCGTTTCACGACGCCACAGGGTGAGTACGAACTCACCCGTTTCCCCGAGGACCCCCGCGACCGGCTCCGCGCCTGGGACTCGGCCGACGAATACCTGCTGCGCCATCTCGGGGGTATCGACGGCGATCCCGTGGACCTCTCGGGCACCGTGGTCGTCGTGGGCGACCGGTGGGGTGCCCTGACCACCGCCCTCGCGGCGTACGGCCCGACGCAGATCACGGACTCCTATCTCGGGCAGGAGGCGACGCGGGCGAACCTGGCGCGCAACGGCGTCGCGGACGGCGCGGTGCGGCTGCTGTCCACACGGGACACCCCGCCGGACCGGATCGACGTGCTGCTGGTCCGGGTGCCCAAGAGCCTGGCGCTGCTGGAGGACCAGCTGCACCGGCTGGCGCCGCGGGTGCACGCGGGCACGGTCGTGGTCGGCACGGGGCGGGTCACCGAGATCCACACCTCGACGCTGACGCTGTTCGAGCGGATCCTCGGGCCGACACGGACGTCGCTGGCGGTGAAGAAGTCGCGTCTCATCTTCTGTTCGCCGGACCCGGAGGGGACCGCCGCCCGGGGCGCCAACCCGTGGCCGCACCGCTACGCCCTGCCCGACGGCGTCGGGGTGGTCTCCGGCCGGACGGTCACCAACCACGCGGGCATCTTCTGCGCCGAACGGCTGGACATCGGCACCCGTTTCCTCCTCCAGCACCTGCCGGAGCGCCGCGGGCCCGAGCGGGTCGTGGACCTGGGCTGCGGCAACGGCGTGGTGGGCACGGCGGCGGCGCTGGCCAACCCCGAGGCCGAGGTGGTGTTCATCGACGAGTCCTACCAGGCCGTGGCGTCGGCGGAGGCCACGTTCCGGGCGAACGCGGGTACGGCCGCGCCGGCGGAGTTCCGGGTGGGCGACGGTCTGTCGGGGGTGCCGGCGGACTCGGTGGACCTCGTCCTCAACAACCCGCCGTTCCACACCCATCAGGCGACGACGGACGCGACGGCCTGGCGGATGTTCGAGGGCGCCCGCGAGGTGCTGCGGCCGGGCGGTGAGCTGTGGGTGGTCGGGAACCGGCACCTCGGCTACCACGTGCGGCTGCGGCGGCTCTTCGGTCACTCCGAGGTCGTGGCGAGCGACCCGAAGTTCGTCATCCTGCGGGCCGTCAAGCGCTGAGACGTTCCCGCCCGCGCGTCCGTCATGAGGCTTCGCGCTCACAGCGGACGACGATTCCTTCCGTGCGGCGCACGGCCCCGGCGCGTCTCCGGGGCCGTGCGCCGCACGTGTATTCCCGGTCGCGCCGAGAAGTGATCCAGATCATGGTTTCGGCGTCGGCGAATGGAATGGACGACGCGCCTCCGCATGGCATGATCATGCAGATCATTACCGACGGGTAATCACTTACCCGTCCGATGCCGTGCAGACGCGGACCGAAGGTGCAGACCAACCCCCTCGGCCCGCCCCCACCTCACGCTCTCGAGGATCCAAGGTGCGCATTCCCAGCAGAACCATCGCTTTACCCGCTCTGACCGCCGCGTCCCTCCTCGTCGCCGGATGCTCCGCCCCCGGGCCCGCCACCACCGCCTCGGGCGGCGGTACGGAACCGGCCGCCACCACACCGCCCCCGGCCGCGGACCGGCAGCTCGCCGTCAAGGCGGCGATACCCGAGGGGTCCGGCGCGCCCAGCGCCGTGGCCCATCCCTCCGGCGGTGGCCGGCAGGCGGAGAAGTCCTCGCTGAAGGTCGCCTCGTACGACCGGAAGAGCGGACGCGCCGTCATCTCCGGGGCGGCGAAGGGCGCGCGGAAGCCCTCTCTCGCCCACCCGTCGCCGTCGGCCCCGGCCGGCTCGGCCGCGCCCTCGGCCCCCTCCCCGGGGGCCGGACGGAACTCCTCCGTGGCCGTCGGCGACATCATCGCCAGCGCGCCCACGCCCGGCGCCCCCGACGGTGTCCTGGCCAAGGTCACCCAGGTGCTGGGCAGCACCGACAAGGGCACCGAGGTCAACACGGCCCCGGCCACCCTGGGGGCGCTGCTCGGTGACGCCAAGGCCGACGGCAAGGTGCCCGTCGACCCGTCCGCCGTCACGGTCGAACCGCTCGTCAAGGGCACGAAGGTGTCCTGGGCGAAGACCGGCGACGTCCGCTTCGGGCCCAAGGCGGGAAGGTGCCCCTGGGCAGTCTCCGGATCGACGTCGGCACCTCGATCGCCACGGCGA
This sequence comes from Streptomyces albireticuli, assembly GCF_002192455.1. Classification (NCBI taxonomy): domain Bacteria; kingdom Bacillati; phylum Actinomycetota; class Actinomycetes; order Kitasatosporales; family Streptomycetaceae; genus Streptomyces; species Streptomyces albireticuli. The sequence goes on along the minus strand of NZ_CP021744.1, from coordinate 7,452,041 downwards.
AGGACGCGCCGGCCTCGGCCGCGGCGTCCGCGTCGGGCTTCGTCCAGCTGGCTCCGGAGGTCGACTTCTCGTACGACGGCCGGGGTGGTTCGGGCCTCTCGCCCGGTGCCGCGTCCCTGGCGCTCGCCGGCGACTGGACCTCGGGCTGGGAGCTCAAGGGCCAGGCGGCGGCGAGCACGGACGCCAAGCCGCTGCGGGTGCCGTTCGCCAAGCTCAAGGCCACGCCCGTCATCCAGGTGGGCCCGGTGCCGGTGGTCGTGAACGTCGGTCTGACCTGCTACCTCCAGGTCGACGCCGACGGTCGCGTCAACGTCGACATCAAGCAGGACCTCAAGGGCGGGTTCCGCGTCGGCGGCGACTACACCCACGCCAAGGGGTGGACCCCGGTCAACACCTCGGACATCACGGCCACCTCGCCCCGGGCGACCGTGAGCGCGGCGGGCAAGGTCAAGGCCACCCTCGGCACGGAGGCCAGCCTCGGCCTGTACGGCACGGTCGGCGTCACCGCCGACGTCGCGCCGTACCTGCGGGCGGAGGCCGAGGGCGAGGCGTCCGCCGCCATGGACGGCAGCGCCTCGGCGTCGGGCAAGTGGAAGGCCTTCGGCGGCCTGGATCTGAGCGGGGCCCTCCAGGTCCAGCTGAAGATCTTCAACACGCCGGTCTTCGAGAAGCCCGTGCCGCTGGGCGCCCTGCACCGTGAGTGGAAGATCGCGGAGGGCGCGGGCGCGGTGTCCACGGGGGCCCGCCGCCGCTGACGGACCGGTCGGCCGGACTCCCACCAGGGAGTGCGGCCGACCGGCAGTCGGGTGGTGCGGTTTCCGGCCGCGCGCTGGGGTGCGCGTGCCTTGGCGCGGCCGGGACGGGTGTGCTGCGGGAGCCTCCCACGACGGAGCGACTCCCGCGTTCCGCACGGGTAGACAGCAGCGGAGCGCGAGCGTAGGCGCGACCGTGGCTGTGCGGAGGGGTGGGAAATGTTCGGTGTGCGTGGCGCCGTGGTGGCGGTGTGTTCCCTGGTGCTGACGGGCATGTCAGCGGCGCCGGCGCCGGCCTCGGAACCCGGCAAGGTGATCGCCTGCGAGGGGGCGGAGAACACCACCTACAGCCCGGGGCTGACCCTTCTGCCGAAGCGGGTCTCCCTCAAGGCCGTCAGCGACTACAGCTGCCACGGTCTCGGCCCGACGCCGGCCCCGGCGGCCGGGCTCAGCGTGGGCGACTCCCCCGGTGCCTCGTGCCTGACGGTGAACTCGGCCCGGGTACGGGAGCGGGTGCGCTATGCCGACGGGCGGAAATCGCTGATCGTCTACGGGGAGTCGACCGCCGTCCGGGTCGCGGGCCTCACGGTCGTGACGCTCACGGGACGGGTGACGGAGGGGCTCGGCGCGGGCGGCACGGCGCACCGCACGGTCCGGATGCTGCCCGCGGAACCCCCGACGGCGTGCCTGACACCGGCCGGGCTGGGAGGCGTCACCGGAGTGGGCGCGCTGAGGATCCTGGCCGGATGAGAACGCGGGGAGGAGGCGGCACCGTCGTCCCGCGCGGCGCCGTCGAGGTGACCGGGCGGCCCGGGGCCGAGGCGTGCCCGGTCATGGAGGTCCTCCACCATGTCGCGGGCAAGTGGAGCATCGGCATCCTGGTGGCCGCGGGGCGGGGCCCGGCCCGGTTCACCGAGCTGGAGCGGGCCGTCACGGGCATCAGCCGACGGGTCCTCACCCTCAATCTGCGCAGGCTGGAGCGGGACGGCCTGCTCGACCGCACGGTCTATCCCACCGTGCCGCCCCGGGTGGAGTACAGCCTCACGCCGCTGGCCGAGGAACTCCACGTCGTCCTGAGCGGACTGGTGGGCTGGGCGGAGCGCCACGGCACGGCCGTCGCCGCCGCCCGCGCCGACCACGACGCGGCGGCCGCCGTCCGAAGACCCTGACCCGCCCCCGACCCACCGGGGCCACGGCCCGGCCGGCCGCCACGGGCGGCTGCCGGGCCGGCCGCACCGCGGTGTACGGTCGGGTGACCGGCGGGCCGGCCGTGGGGCCGGCCGGTGCGGCGAAGGGACGCGCGGACCACCGCGCGAGGAACAAAAAGGGTGACCGCACGATGACTTCTCGCCGGACCGCCGGCTCCGACGCGCCGACCTTCCGGGAGCGGGCCCGCCGGCAGCAGATCATCGAGTGCACCGTCGACCTGATCTCCACGCGCGGCTACCCGGCGACCTCGCTGTCGGCGATCGCCGAGGAGGCCGGCATCTCCAAGGCCGCCGTCCTCTACCACTTCTCCTCGAAGGACAACCTCACCCGCGCGGCGCTGGCCCAGGTGCTGGAGCGGTTCACGGAGTACGTCACCGCGCGCGTGGAGAGCGAGCCGGACCCGCTCGCCGCGGTCGTCGCCTACGTCCGCGCGATGATCTCCTACCAGCGGGCCAACCGCCGCCATGTGCGGGTGATCACGGAGATGCTGCTGGACGACGCCGGCGGCACCCGGCTGAAGACGCCCGGGTCGCACGACACCCACGACCGCCTGGGGCGCCTCGTCGCGCTCCTGGAGGCGGGTCAGCGGGCGGGCCGGCTGCGTGACTTCGACCCGCGGACGGTGGCGCTCGCCGTCGGCGGAGCCATCGACGGGGTGATCTCGCACTGGCTGGCCCATCCCGACCTCGACCTCGAAGCGGCGGCCGACGAGCTGGAGACGTTCACCCTGCACGCCATCCGGCGCGGCGACTGAGCCCCGGGACCCGCCGCGCCGGGGCCCGGCCGGGCGGCTCGTACCGCCTGCTCAGGCTCGTACCACCTGCTCAGCCCCGTGCGAAGGCGGGCGCGCGCTCGGGCCGTATACCGACCCCGCCGAGGTAGGCGGTCACGCCCCGCAGGGGCGGCACCCCGCGCAGGAGCCGCAGCGGCACCGGCAGCCGGTCGCCGCCGAGGGTGCCGTCGAGCGCCTGCCGGAGGAGCGCGTGCTCGCTCCGCTGGGACCGCTGGACCAGGGCGGTGGGCAGCGCGCGCCGCTTCTGCACGCGTGCCAGGTCGGCGGTGGTCACGGAGCCGCGGCGCAGCGGCCCGGCGAGGATCCGGGCCGCCGCGACGGCGTCCTGCACCGCGAGGTTGACGCCCACTCCCCCGACGGGCGACATGGTGTGGGCGGCGTCGCCGATACACAGCAGGCCGTCGCGGTACCAGCGCCGCAGCCGGCCCATCGTCACGCGGAGGAGCGCGACGTCGTCCCACGAGCCGATCGTGCCCGTGACCTCGTCGTCCCAGCCGCACAGGGCGCCGAGGCGGTCCCGGAACCACTGGATGCCGTGCCGGCGCAGCTCCTCGTCGGTGCCTTTCCTGATGAGGTACGAGGTCTGGTGGTAGTCGCCCCGGTCCATCGTGACGGCCGCCTGGCCGTCACCGAAGCGGGCGAGGACCCGGCCGTCCGCGAGGCCGCCGCGCGGCGCGTCGACCCGTACCTGCCAGACGTCCATGGGGACGTCGAAGGAGTCCTGCCGCAGGCCGGCCTCCCGGCGGACCACCGAGTGCCGGCCGTCGCAGCCGACCGTGAGGTCCGCGGCGAGCTCACCGGGGGTGCCGTCCTCGGCGACGTAGCGGACCCCGGTGACGCGTCCGCCCTCGGTGCGCAGTCCGGTGACCGCCGTGCACCGGCGCAGGGTGAAGGAGGGTTCGGCCTCGGCGGCGGACGCCAGCAGGCCGAGGAAGTCCGACTGCGGGACCATGGCGATGTACTTGTGCGCGCCGGGGATGCGCCGGAAGTCGGCCATGACGACGGTGGCGTCGCCGATCCGCATGCGCATCTCCTCCAGCTTGGGGAAGGGGATCCGCGCGAACCGGGCGCCGAGGCCGAGCTCGTCCAGCAGCCGCAGGGTCGAGGGGTGGACGGTGTCCCCCCGGAAGTCCCGCAGGAAGTCCCGGTGCTTCTCCAGGACGGTCACCTCGACGCCCGCCCGGGCGAGCAGCAGCCCGAGCATCATCCCCGCCGGCCCGCCGCCCACGACACAGCACGTGGTGCGTTCCATCGTTCCGCCTCCCCTTCTCCCACTCAGGTCTGACCGATCGGTCAGTAATCTAACCGATCGGTCAGGCAGGTGGCGGGCGGGGGTGGCGGCCCGTCAGCGGCCGGTGTTCTCCAGGACGGTGGGCCCGGCGCCGGTCCGGCCCGTGGCTACCCGCGGCCGAGGAAGTCCTCCAGGGACCCCTGCGGCACCTCGCCCTGCGGGGTGAGCTTGTCGACCGCCTCGGGGAGGACGCGGGCGATCTCGTCGGCGGCCTGTTCGGGCGAGACGCCGGCCTGCTGGGCGACGTGGTCCAGCGTCTGGGTGGGCAGCGCCTGCGCCACCTCCGGGCCGCTGACGTCCTCGTTCTTCCCCGTGCCCACCCATGTCTCGGCCTTCGCGCCGAGACCGCCGTCACGGAGCTGGTTGAGCAGCCCCGCGAGCGGGTTCCCGCCCCCGTCGCTGCCGAGCGTCCCGAGGAGGGCGGCGAGCAGGTCCGCGCCACCCTTGCCCCCGCCCGCACTTCCGCCGCCGAGCAGTCCGCCCAGCAGACTTCCCAGGTCGTTACCCGCCATGTCTCCTGCCTTTCCTGGAAGCGTGCCGGGCCCGGCGGCGTACGCGCTTCCGCCGCCGTCACCCGGCCGGTGACTCCCCACACGCCTACCCGCGAGGGCCCCGCCCAGCGCGGTGGGCGTGGCATGTTCACCCGGACACGTGCCGGGCCGCCGGCGCCCTCCGCGCGGGCGGCCCCGGAACAACCCCGGCACAGTCCGGACGATCTCCTATGCATCCCGTCCTTTCGCCCATGGAGTCGCATCCGGCCCGCCGGTTGACTGTGCGTCATGACAGAGATCCTCGTTCTCGGCGCCTCCGGCAAGACCGGCAGCCGCGTCGTCCCCCGCCTCACGTCCCTCGGCCACTCCGTGCGTACCGCCTCGCGCTCGGGCTCCACCCGCTTCGACTGGGCCGACCGCACCACCTGGGCCCCGGCCCTCGCCGGCGTGGAGGCCGTGTACATCGTCCCGACCGAGACGCTCGGCCTGCCCGAGCGGGCGGCCTTCGTGGCGGCCGCCGAGGAGGCGGGCGTCCGGCGGCTCGTCCAGCTCTCGGTGCGCGGCATCGACGAGGACGGGGTGCCGCCGACCGAGGCGGCGGTCCGGGAGTCCGGGCTGGAGTGGACGATCCTGCGTCCCTGCTGGTTCGCGCAGAACTTCGCGGCGGCGGACTTCTTCCTGCCGGAGGTCCTCGCGGGCGAGGTGGCGACGCCCGCGGGCGACGGCCGCGAGCCGTTCATCGACGCCGAGGACATCGCGGACGTGGCGGTGGCGGCGCTCACCGCCGACGGTCACGACGGACGGACCTACGAACTGTCGGGGCCGGAGACGCTGTCGTTCGCCGAGGCCCTGGCGCTGATCGGCGAGGCGGCGGGCCGCGACGTCCGCCACCGGCACATCGCGCCGGCCGTCTATGCCGAGAACCTCACCGGCGCGGGCATCGCCCAGGAGGACGCCGAGGCCGTCGCGGGCTTCCTCGACGGCATCAGCAAGGGCGCCGACGACTTCTTGAGCGACGGTGTGCGGCAGGCCTTGGGCAGGGAGCCGCGTTCCTTCCGGGATTACGTGAAGGCGACGGCGGCGGAGGGCGTCTGGTCGTAGGCGGCCGGCGTACTCCCGGGACGCGCGCTCCCGGTGCCGGGGCCGTGGACGTCCGGCCGCTCCCCCGCTCGGTGGATTCGCGGGTGCCATGCACCCGAAGGGGGCCGGCCGCCGACGTTCTCCGCAGCCCCGGTCCCGGCACCGGCGGGGGCCGGTCGTTCCCTGGACGGGCAGGCCCTGAGGGAGCGTGGGACCCGCGGTGAGTTGCCGGTCGAGCGCGAGGGCCGGCCTCCGCGTCCTGGACGTGGTCAAGGAAACCCCGGCCCCGTGCCCTTGGAATCCGCCCCCGCGGGCTCCCGCCCGCAGGGAACGAGGACGATCTTCCCCTTCACCCGCCCGCTCTCGATCAGCCGGTGCGCCGCGGCCGCCTCCGTCAGCGGCAGGGCGCGCTCGATGTGCCTCACGGGACTCCTGACGGTTATTCAAGACTGGTCGGAGGAGCACCAGGACGCCGTACTCGCGGCCCGCCGCACCTATGACCGGCGGGTGGAGGCCGAAGTGGAGCCGGTAGGACCGGCCGGCGGCCCGCGACCCGCCCAGGACTCCGGGCGCCCTGCCCGGTGGACAGCGCCCTCCGGGCCGGACGTCACGGTCACATGAGGGAAACGCTCTCGGCGGGTTCCGCCCGGCCGTGCCAGACGCCGCGGCATCCGCAGGCCAGCGCGCAGGCGAGCGCGCAGGACGCCGCGGCCAGGAGGAAGCCGTGGGCGGGCGTCCCCGCCAGGAGTCCGGCGACGGCGGCCCCCGCCGACATGCCCGCCGCGCCGGCCGCGTTGAGCCAGCCGAACGACTCGGTCAGTGAGCCGCGCGCGGCGATGCCGTCCAGGGTCTCGTACTGCGCGGTGATCGCCGGGGTGAGGGCGAGCCCGGCGAGGGCGAGCAGGGCGCCGAGCGCCCAGAGGTTGCCGACCGCGGCCGGGACCGCCCAGCCGGCCGCCAGCGCCGCGAGCAGGAGCGCGAGCCGCCGGGCGGGGCCCGCCCGCCAGCGCCGGCCGCCGTAGCCGAAGCCCCCGATCAGGCTGCCGCAGGCGAGCGCGGCGATCAGCGGGCCGGAGGCGTGGCGGTGCCCGGCCGCGTCGGCGGACGCCACCAGGGACATCTCGGTGAGGTTGACGCTGCCCATCAGCAGGAAGCCGATCAGCAGCAGGGCCAGCTGGGCGGGGTCGCGCAGGGGGCCGGGGCGCGGCGCACCGTCGGGCAGCCGCCGGCCGGAGACGGCGGACACGCGCGCGGAGGCGGCGACGGTGAGGCACCCGGTGACGGTGGCCGCGGCCGCGCAGAGCAGGCTTCCGGCCGCGCCGGTCAGCGCCGCGATGCCGGCCACCAGGGTCGGTCCGATGACGAAGGCGAGGTCCATCACCAGAGATTCGCAGGCGAAGGCCGCTCTCTTGGCGTCGGGCTCGTCTGCCAGCGCCGTCGACCACAACGCCCTCATCACGGCCCCGAGCGGTGGCAGCAGGACGCCGGTGGCGGCCGCCAGGGTCACGAGCACGGCCGCGCCGGCGTCGCGGCCGGCCAGCAGGGCGAAGGTGACCAGTACGCACGCCTGGCCGAGGCCGGTGGTCAGCAGTACGGGCCGCGGCCCGACGCGGTCCGCCGCCCGGCTCCACAGCGGCACGCACACCGCAGCGGTGATCAGATAGCCCCCGGCCGCGAGCCCGCCCATGGCGTAGGAGCCGGCGGTGTCACGGAGCACCAGGATGAAGGCCAGACCCAGCATGCCGACGGGCAGCCGCCCGACCAGCCCGCCCAGCGCCAGCCGTACGGCACCGGGGTGCCGGAACAGCGCGCGGTAGCCACCCGTCATGCGTCGCGTACTCCGCCCTGCCGTTCCGCTCACGTGCCGGGGTCTCTTCCCCGGACGCGGGCCTCGCACCCATCAGGCGTGGTGGAGACGTCCGAGGGACGGACGATGCCACCCGGGTGGCATACGCGCACTGCATTCCGCTTGCTGTCGCGGCGGAAGCAGGATGCCTGTGTCGGGGCCGCCCTACGGCGTCCCGCTCATCCGGCCTCCGCGAGTTCCGGCTCCGCGCCGGCGCCCTCCGCCGAGGCCGCGGCGAGGTCGTCCATGGACAGGCCGAGCACGGCGGCCAGGGCGGCCACCGTGAAGAAGGCCGGGGTCGGCGCGCGGCCCGTCTCGATCTTGCGCAGCGTCTCGGCGGACAGCCCGGCCGCCGCCGCGATCTCCACCATGCTCCGGTCGCCGCGCGCTCTGCGGAGCAGCAGGCCGAAGGTCTCACCACGGCGGCGCTCCCACGGGGTCAAAGGATTTCTCACCATGACCGTGATACTAATACCGTGATAACTATACCGGTATAGAAATTGGCTCGGCCTGTCGGGCCGAGCCGAGGGAACGGGAGCGACAGACCATGGTGGAGATCAAGTCCGATGCCGAACTGGACGCCATGCGCGAGGCGGGGCGCGTCGTGGCCCGCGCGCTGGCCGCCGCGCGCGAGGCGGCGGGCGTGGGGGTGAGCCTGCGGGAGCTGGACGAGGCGGCGCGCGCCGTACTGGACGAGGCGGGCGCGACCTCGCCGTTCCTGGGCTACCACCCCTCGTTCGCGCCGACGCCGTTCCCCGCGGTGATCTGCGCGTCGGTCAACGACGCGGTCGTCCACGGCATCCCCGACGGCTACCGGCTGCGCGACGGCGACCTGGTGAGCGTCGACTGCGGGGCGCGGCTCGACGGCTGGACGGGCGACTCGGCCATCACGTTCGGCGTCGGCACGCCGCGCCCCGGGGACACCGAGCTGATGGACGCCACGCGCGAGGCGCTGGCCGCCGGGATCGCCGCGGCCGTCGTGGGCAACCGGCTCGGGGACATCTCCCACGCCATCGGCGGTGTCGTCCGCGCGGCCCGCTGCGGGACGCCCGCCGACTTCGGCGGCCACGGCATCGGCCGCCAGATGCACGAGGACCCGCCCGTCCCCAACCGGGGCCGCCCGCGCCGGGGGATGCCACTGCGGCACGGCCTGGTGCTGGCGATAGAACCGATGCTGATGGCGGGCGGCCGGGACGGCTACCGCACGGACCCCGACGGCTGGACGCTGCGCACCACGGACGGCAGCCGAGCGGCGCACTTCGAGCACACGGTCGCCGTCACCGAGGACGGGCCGCGCGTCCTCACGGCCCTCTGAGCCCCGGGAGTTCTACCGGGAAGGGGCGACCACGGACGAGCCGGTGGGCTGTACGGCACCGGCTCCCCGGTGGCACCCCCGTGCGGTGCGGGCTGCCGGGCGGCGGGCCGTCAGGGGTTCCCCGGCCGTCAGCACTGAGAGCCGGGCAGGTCTGTGGGTCCGGGAGCGCCTGGGGGTTGCCGACGGGCCCGGGACCGTACAGACGGGGTGGCCGATGTCGTGGCCTTGCCCGCGGCCGGTCCTGCCGGGTAGCCGTACTCCCGGTGCCATCATGGCACCTGCCGAGGGGGCCGGAGTGGACGATCGCGGGCACGTTTACGACATGCCGGTACGGGAGTTCAGGGGCGATCCCCCGGCCTTGCCCGAGAGCGCCGTCTTCCGGACGCGCCTTCCCGGCGGGGAGCTGGTCTGGGCCGTCAGGGGATACGACGGGGTCCGTACGGCGCTGAGCCATCCCTCGCTCGCGCGCGATGTCACGGCGGGCACACCGGAGCTGGGCGCGGCCGGGCCGATGGGCGAGGGCGTCCTGCGCGACCGTACGCTCCTTCTCGACGGGCCTCCCCACACCCAGTTGCGCAATCTGACGGCCAAGCCGCTCACCGCCCGCCGGGTCACCGCGCTGCGCCCCCGTGTCCAGGAGCTGACCGACGGGCTCCTGGACGCCCTTGAGGAGTCGGGGCCGCCCGCGGGTCTCGTACCGGGGCTGTCCTTGCCGCTCCCGATCACCGTGATCTGCGAGATCCTCGGCGTTCCGGCCCGGGACAATGTGCGGTTCCGGCGGTGGGCGGACCGGATGGCCGCGATCGGTGAGGCCCCCCAGGACGAGGCGATGTCCGCGTTGCTCGACGTGCTCGCCCATCTTGAGCGGCACCTGGAGGAGAAGCGGGCGCACCCCGGCGACGATCTGCTCAGCGCCTGGCTGGCGGCACAGGAGGGTGACGACCGGCTGACCGACGCCGAGATCGTCCAGCTGGCCCTCAGCATTCTCCTCGCCGGCTACGAATGCACCGCCGGCGCCATCGCGGCGTCCGTCTGGAGGCTGTTGCGCCACCCCGATCAGCTGCGGGCGCTGCGCTCCGAGCCGGAGCTGATCCCGAACGCCGTCCAGGAGCTGATTGGCTATCAGACCCCGGCCCTGCTGTTCCGCGTCCTCGTGGCGCGCGAGGACTTCGGACTCGGCGGCACGGCCGTCCGGCGGGGCGACAGCGTCATGCCGCTCACCTGGGCCGCCAATCGCGACCCCGCGCCCTTCAAGGACCCCGGCCGGTTCGGCATCCGGCACCGGGGCAACGCCCATCTCGTCTACGGCCAGGGCCCGCACAGGTACCTGGGGGCGGCTCTGGCCACGGCCGAGCTCGAAATCGCGATCAGCGGTCTGCTGCACCGCATGCCCGGCCTGCGCCCGGCGGCGCCGCTCGACACGCTGGACCGGTGCACGGACCGGCTCCCCCGGCGGAGGGCTCCGGACACTGCCCGTTCAGTGGCGCGGGCCCCTGACGGCGACCCGGTGGACGGCCCCTACGACGAGAACTGCCTCATCAGCCGGACCCCCTGAGCTGCCGTCATGTGCGGCAGATACGCCTTCCCGATCGCCCGCGTGATCGCCGGCAGCGCCGCCGGGTCCGGGTACGTCATGTACATCGGCCGGTACTCCGGCTGGAACTTCGCCTTGAAAGCCAGCAGGGAGCGGAAGCCGTAGACCGGTTCCAGGACCCGCCCGCCGAGGTCGAGGATGCGCTGGAGCGCCGCCGGTGGTTCTTCCGTCGCCTTGCGGGCCAGGGGGGCGCCGGAGAGGCTGAGGAAGCGGGCGCCCTCCTCCTGGAAGCCGAGGGCGGCGGAGGCGATGAGGAATTCCATCGAGCCGCGGAAGCCGCTCGTCCGGCGGCGCATGAAGTCCAGGGTCCAGCCGACGGGCTTGCCGTGGCCGTACACCGGCATCCAGCTGGTGATGCCGTGCACGGTGCGGTCGGCGTCGACGGCGAGGAGGCAGCGCACCGAAGGGTCGTCGAGTTCGTCGAGGCCGCCGAGGGTGAAGCCCATCTCCGGGAGTCCCTTGTCGGCGACCCATTCCTCGGAGATGGAGCGCACCTGGTCGGTGAGGGCGACGGGGGCGTCGGGGTAGGACCACCACTCGGCGGTGATGCCCTCCTTCTTGGCCTTGTTGAGTGCGGTGCGGACGTCCTGCCACTTCTTGCCGGTGAAGGCGAGGTCGGGCAGCGGGACGACGGTGTCCTCGGCGACCTGCACCGACCGCCAGCCGAGCCGTTCGGATGCCTCACGGGTCTCCTCGCCGACGCTGTAGAGGCAGGGGGTCCAGCCGCGTTCGTCGCAGTACCGGGAGAAGCCCGCGACGGCGGCGGCGCGGGCGTCGGGGGCGCCGAAGGGTTCGCCCGTGGTCAGGGCGACCGTGGCGACCACCCGGTAGGCGACGGCGGCGCGCCCGCGGTCGTCGAACCAGTAGTAGTTGCCGTCCCAGGTGGTGAGGTACGACAGCGTCGAGCCGCCCTGCTCGATGAGGAGCCGCCGGGCCCGTACGGCCGCGTCCGCGTCGGTGTGCAGCCGGGGGCGCCGGAAGGTGAAGAGCAGGGCGATCAGGGTGACGAGCCAGAAGAGGAGGCCGCAGTACTGGAAGAGGGCCTGGGCGGTGCCGCCGACGGGCACGGGCCAGTCGGCGAACGCGCCGACGAGGGTGGGCGGCAGGAACTCGGAGGGCAGCCCGGAGAGCAGCAGGGGCAGGGTGGCGTCGGGGTCGTACTGGTCGCGGACGGCGTAGCCGATGCCGACGTACGCGGCGCAGGCGACCAGGAGCGCGCCGCCGGTCACGGCCGCGAGCCGGCGGATCGTCGAGTGCGGCAGCCGCAGGTCGAAGCGGGCGCGGGTGACGATCAGGAGGGCGACGACGAGGACGGGCAGCAGCATCTGTTCCGCGAAGGCCTGGGCGTAGGTGGAGCGTTCGGTGGGCTCGGCCCAGCCCGCGGGGTGGCTGAGGAAGTCGTTCAGCCAGTACGAGAACAGGGCGATCCAGGCGAGGTGGACCAGGATCGCCAGGGCCCAGGCGAGGCGCAGCCCGCGGCGCAGGCCCTCCGCGAGGACGAGCATCATGGCGGGGACGAGCACGGCCATGACGGTGGCCGGGGAGTCGTAGAAGTTCCGCAGGGCGTGGGTGAGGTGGCAGTCCTCCGCCGAGGCCGCGCAGGCGTCGGCGACCTCCTGGTCGGTGGGCTGGACGGAGACGTAGAGCTGGAAGGAGTTGAGGGGGCCGTAGGAGTCGCGGTAGAGGATGGCCACCATGGGGCCGATGGCCGCGGCGGCCACGACGAGCGCGACCAGGACGCGGGCCTCGGTGTGGGAGGAGTAGCGCAGCCGCCAGGGCCCGGACCGGTGGTACATGACGGCGCCGGCGACGAGGCCGACGACGGCGCCGCCGAGCCGCAGCACGCCCTGGAGGTGTCCGACGTAGAGGGCCATGACCAGGGCGAACGCGACGATGCCGAGTCGGGTGCGGCGGCGCCACAGGGCGGTGAGGCGGTAGCTGAGGACCCCGCCGACGGCGAGCGCGCCGACGCTCGGGGTCACGGCGCGGTAGTCGGCGAGCTCGTCCAGCCACCACTCCCCCGCCAGGGAGCCGAGCTTGACGACACCGACGCCGAGGAGCGTGCCGAGGATCTGGCCGCCGAGCAGGACGGCGGCGGTGCGGGCCACGCCCAGGCGGCGCTCGGCGGGGGTGACGAGGAGGAGGACGACCAGCGTGGAGCCGATGTAGCCGCCGAGGCCGGGGCACCACAGGAGGGAGCTGGCGGGCGTCCACCAGCGGCCCTCGGCGAGCGCGGGGACGCCGACGGCGACGGTTTCCATGCGGTGCCGGCCGGGGCCGGAGCCGAGGCTGCCGGTGACGGCTCCGACGATCCAGAGCACCGCGAGGAAGGCGAGGGTGAAGGGGGCGTGCCGGACGGGGGCGAGGATCCTGTCGAGGGTGACGCGCCAGGCGTGGGTGCCGTCGCCGCGGGTGGGGGCGTCGGGGGGCGGCGCGGCGGTGGCGGCGGTCATCGGATCAGTCCCGTCTGCCGGGAGATCCAGGGCAGTTGCCGCTCCAGGCCGGGGCGCCAGACCTGCCAGCTGTGGCCGCCGGGGAGCAGCACCCACTCGGCCCGCATGCCGGCCTTGACCGCCGCGTCGTAGACCTTGCGCTGCTGCGGCCGGTACGTGCCGTCGTCGCTGCCGGCGACGAAGGCGGCCTTGGTGTCGGGGAAGCGCTGCCGGGCGAGCACGTCGAGGGGGTTGGCCTTCTCGAAGGCGGCGGTGTCGCCGCCGAAGGCCTTGTCGACGGTCTTCTGCCTGCTGCCGAGGGTCGGTGCCTCCTGGCCGGAGATGTCGTTGACGACGCCGTAGACCTGGGGGGCGTTGACGCCGAGCTGGATGGAGCAGGTGCCGCCGAAGGAGATGCCGGAGATCGCCCAGGAGGTGCGGGCGGTGGCGACCTGGAGGTGGGTGCGGATCCAGTCGGGGACGTCGGTGGCGAGGTAGGTCTGGACGTTGCCCAGCCGGGAGTCCATGCAGAGGGTGTTGGCGAACTGGGAGCCGAGCGGGTCGACGACCACGACGACGGGGGCGAGGCCGCGGTGGCCCGCGGCGAAGGCGTTCATCATGTCGAGGAGCCGGCCGGAGTTGATCCAGTCGTCGGGGGAGCCGGGCTGGCCGGCCATGAGGACGATGACGGGGAGCAGGGGGCGGGGGGTGGCGCGGTAGGCGGGCGGGAGGTAGACGAAGGCGCCGCGGGCGTCGAAGCCGGAGCGGGTGCCGGGGATGTCCGACTTGGAGAGGGTGCCGTTCTCGGGGAGGTCGTGCGGGGGCCGCCAGACGTCGGCAGTGACCTTGCCGGGCGGTACGGGCAGGACGGGTTCGGTGCGTCCGGTGGCGTCGGCGAGGCTGGTGGTCTTGGTCAGCCAGGAGTTCAGGGCGGTACGCGCGGTGGGGTACTGGTCGAAGTGCTTGTTGATCTCCGAGGCACCGAGGAGGACGGTGAGCACGGCGGCGAGGACGGCGCCCGCCCAGTACCGGGGGCGGAGGAGCGGAATCCGGAAGACGGCGAGGCAGACGCCGAGGACGGCGATCCCGGCCCAGATCACCACATCGGTCGGCAGCGGGTCGGGGAAGGGCTGCCACCAGTCGTCCACGGCGGTGCGCAGCAGCCAGGTGAGGACGGCGGCGAGCAGCACGGCGAGCGGGGCCCACCGGGTCCACCAGGTGCGGCGGCGGGAGAGGAGCAGCGCCGCCAGCGCGCACAGGCCCACGACGAGGAGGGCGACCGGGATCCATCCGCTCACCAGGGACCAGTCCAGCGGGCCCGCCGCCATCCGCATCCGTCGCACCACGTCCGTGTGGGGATATAGGGGGTGAACGGGTCGCTCTGCCTTGAGCTACGGCCCCTGGAGTGGAGCCGGGTGGACTTGAACGCACCATCTACCCGTTCGGAAATAACGCTACTTGTCATCCGATAGGCGGCAAGCCGGGCGCCGCCGGGCGGGGGGACGCTGGCGGGTTCGGGCCTTGTGACGGCCCGGGGGCGGCGTTTTGATACTCGGCATTCAGCGGATCGCGTTCTCCTCGAAGGAGATGCCCCATGCCCATGCCCTCGGCGCGGAGCGCCGGAACGAGCGCGCTCGACCTCCCGAGAACCCCGACCGGACTCCAGCAGCTCTCGCACGCCCTGCGGGCGCGTACCCCCCGGCGGGGCGCGACGCTGCCGGCGGAGCCGCGGTGGCGGAGCGGGTTCGTGGACCCGGCGGCGGCCGGGCCGCGCGTCTCACTGCGGGAGTTCGGTTACCGGAGCGACGAGCTCGGCGCGTGGCGTGGCCGGCTGGACGACACGGCCGTCGTGGGGCCGTTCCAGCTGCTCACCCACGAGGGGCTGGCCTGCCTGACCGAGGTGTGCGACGCCCTGGAGGGCACGGCGGGGCACAGCCGGTTCATCGCGACGCGGCGGCTGCGCAGCGCGGACCTGCTCTCGCCCTTCATCAACAACATGATCCGCGACCGGGCGTTCCTGGTGGCGTGCTCCCGGCTGGTCGGGGTCCCGCTGATCCCGCACCCGCTGCGGATCCCCACCGCCCAGATCAACTACGGCAGCGGTCAGGGGCGGCCGGAGATCGTGCGGTGGCACCGCGACGGCATGGACTACGTCTTCACGATCCAGCTGAACGGCTACGAGGACTACGAGGGCGGCCGCTTCACCTATTTCCAGGGACGTACGGAGGAGTTCCCGCGGGCGTCGCCGGGGGACGCCCGGATCCGCGAGGCGGCGTGCGGGGAGCGCGGGGCGACGCTGTTCCTCCACGGGAGCCGCATCTTCCACGCGGTCACACCGGTGACGAAGGGGCGGCGGGTGGTCCTGGTGATCTCCCTCTTCTGCCCCTACTTCGCCCGGCAGGACTCCAACACCTTCTGGCATCTGGCGGGTGACGACGGGATCGCGGCGACGGTGCCGCACTGGCTGCGGCTGAAGTGGCCGGTGCGCAACCCGGCCGTGGACTTCAGCCTGCGGGCCGGGAGCCCGGTGGTCACCTGGGACGACCTCGGGTAGCGGCGCGGAGACGCGAGGAGCCGGCCGCCCCCCGAGGGGACGGCCGGCTCCTTACCGGAGAGGGGAGGCTACTGCTCGGCCCCGGCACGCTCCAGCTCGGTCTCGTGCTTGATCCGCGCGACCTTGCCGCGGACGACGAACCAGCCGCCGACCAGCGCCGCCACGATCAGCGGCAGGCACAGCACGGTGGTGCGGCCGGCGCCGGGCTCGGCGGCCATCAGGCCCAGCACCGAGGCCAGGAAGACCAGGGTGATGATCTGGGTGTACGGGGCCCAGGGCAGCTGATAGGAGGGGCGGGAGAGCTTGCCCTCCTTGGCGCGCTTCCAGAAGAGGAGCGAGCAGAGCATGATCATGCCCCAGGTGCCGATGATGCCGATGGCGGCGAAGTTCAGCACGATCTCGAAGGCGTCCGCGGGGACGACGAAGTTGAGACCGACGCCCAGCACACAGAAGAACGCGGTGAGCAGGATGCCGCCGTAGGGCACCTGGCCCTTGTTCATCAGACCGGTGAACTTCGGCGCCGAGCCCGACATGGCCATCGAGCGCAGGATGCGGCCGGTGGAGTAGAGGCCCGAGTTGAGGCTGGAGAGCGCCGCGGTGAGGACGACGAGGTTCATCACGCCGGCCGCGTAGGGGACGCCGATCTTGCCCAGGACGGTGACGAAGGGGCTCTCGTCGCCGGTGAAGGCGTTGTACGGCAGCAGCAGGGCGAGCAGGATGACCGAGCCGACGTAGAAGAGGCCGACGCGCCACATGATCGAGTTGATCGCCTTCGGCATGATCTTCTCGGGGTTCTTGGTCTCGCCCGCGGCGACGCCGCACAGCTCGACCGAGGCGTAGGCGAAGACGACACCCTGGATGACGAGCAGCATCGGCATCACACCGGAGGGGAAGACGCCGCCGTTGTCCATGATGTTCGCGATACCCGGGGTGCTGCCACCGACGTCGTGCTGGGTGACCAGCAGGAAGATGCCGATGAACATGAAGAGGACCAGGGCGCCGACCTTGATGATCGCGAACCAGAACTCCATCTCACCGAAGTACTTCACCGAGATGAGGTTCACGGTGAGGACGACGGCGAGGGCTATCAGGGCGAGCACCCACTGCGGGATGTCGCTGAACATGCCCCAGTAGTGGGTGTACGTGGCGACGGCCGTGATGTCGGCGATGCCGGTGGTGGCCCAGTTCAGGAAGTAGAGCCAGCCGGCGGTGAAGGCGCCCTTCTCCCCCATGAACTCTCGTGCGTAGGAGACGAACGCGCCGGAGGACGGGCGGTAGAGCACGAGCTCACCGAGTGCCCGGACGACGAAGAAGGCGAACACTCCGCACACCGCGTAGGCGATGAAGAGGGAGGGGCCCGCGTTGGCGAGGCGGCCACCGGCGCCGAGGAAGAGGCCGGTGCCGATCGCCCCGCCGATGGCGATCATGTTGACGTGGCGGGACTTGAGGTCCTTGCTGTAACCGGCGTCGCCGGCGTCGACGTGTGGGGACGCCGTGGCCGGGGCGGTGACGCCGGGCTCAGTGTCGGCCGCAGTGAGGGTGCGGTCACTCATGTATGTGTTCGCCTTCGCTGGAGGGGGGAGCAGGACCGATCCCGCCCGGGGCTCAGATCCGGCTGGCGACGCCGGCTGCCGGGTGGGTTCGGGAAGTGTGGACTGGTGGACCGACGGGACGTCCCGGTGCCACGGCGCGCCTCGACGAGGTCGCGCCGCCGCGAAACGGAGACCGGGAACTACCGGCCGGCCCCTTCACCGCTTAAGCGCGGCTGGGGGACCGTGCCTCCCGTACGGCTGACAGGCCTGCCGTGGCGCACCAGCGCCCCACGGCAGGGGTGGGCACCGTTTCCCTGGCGCTCTCGCGCCGCGGTGCTCCGCCGCCTGTCGGACAAGTCCATGCGGTGAATAGTGAGAGGCTCGCAAGGAAGCCGTCAAGAGTTTACGGAATATTGACATTACCGGGCACTCACGCTAGCGAACCGCCGGTAAGTGTTTCGGTGGGGCTTTTTCCGGGGAGAGAGCGATGTCGATTCTCAATGCACCTATATAGATGCTCCGCGCACCTACAGAGATCGTCCAGGCGTCGAATCCATAGATGCCCTTTACATCGAATGCCGTGCGGCCCTGTCGCCGCCCGTCGCGGGACGGCGCTCCTTATGGTGGACGGCAATCATGAAGCACCCGCCAGGCCGGAACGGGCCGCCCAGGACGCCCCGTCTCCCCCGCCGCGCGCGCCGGCTCGTCACCGCCGGCTACGCGCTGCTCGCCCTCGCCGTCGTGACGGACCTCGCGTCCAACCCCGACGTCACCCTCTCCCCCGTCCTCGCCACCGCGCCGGTGCTCGCCAGCGTCGGCACCCGGCGCGCCAGGGTGCCCCTGGTCACCGGGCTGGCAGCCACCTTGCTGATCGTCCCGCTGCTCGCGTTCTCCGACAGCCAGGTCCCCCTGGCCGTCCACCTGACCTCCGGCTTCGCGGTGCTCGCCGTCACCTGCGTGAGCACCGCGAACGTCGTCCTGGTCGCGACCCGGGAGCGGGAGCTGCTCCAGTCCCGCTCCGTGGCGGAGGCGGCGCAGGACACCCTGCTGCGCCCGCCGCCGGAGCGGGTCGGCGGGCTGCGGACGGCCGTGCGGTACATGGCCGCGGCGGCGGACGCCCGGGTCGGCGGGGATCTGTACGAGGCGCTGGCGACCCCGTACGGCACCCGGCTCCTCGTCGGCGACGTGCGGGGCAAAGGCCTGGACGCGATCGCCACCGCGGCCGACGTGCTCGGCACCTTCCGGGAGGCCGCCCACGTCGAGGCCGACCTGGCCACGGTGGCCGGCCGGCTCGACGCCGCCATGGGGCGGCGCCGGCCGCGTGAGGAGTTCGTGACCGCCGTCCTGATCGGGGTGCCGGAGGACGGCGGCCCGGCCGAGATGGTCAACTGCGGACACCTGCCGCCGCTGCTCCTGCGCGACGGCCGGGTGACGGAGGTGGAGACGCCCGTACCGCAGCCGCCGCTGGCCCTGCTGGAGCTGGTCGGCGACGTCTACCACCGCCGGACGTTCGCCTTCGAGCGGGGCGATCTCCTGCTCCTGTACACCGACGGCGTCACGGAGGCCCGCGACGCGGGCGGCGTCTTCTACCCGCTGGCCGAGCGGCTGGCGGGGATGCCGGAGACGGCCCCGGAGGCCCTGCTCGGCCACGTGGTGGCGGATCTGCTGGCCTACGCGGGCGGGGCGCTGTCCGACGACGCGGCGCTGCTGGCGGTCCGCAAGGAGGCGTGAGGGCGGGCTCCGGCGGCCGGGCGCCCGGCCGCCCGGCCGCCGGAGCCGGGCACTCCCTATTCAGGACCGGTAAACCTTGGATACGCCCGAAATGGAATGAGCAAGCCTTTGATAGGCCAGGCAATTAACCCGGAAGACCTTTAGATATATCGCCATCAAGCCCGCCGAGCCTTGGATGCACCTCCTTCCGGGTCTCGGGTGGCCCGTCGACTCGGCGGGAGCACCCGGACGCCCTCGCCCGCTCAGCCGGCCGCCGCGGTGACCTTCACCCGGTCGCCGGCGGGGTCGTCGCCGTCGCGCCGCTCGTGCCGGTAGCGGCCGGCCGGGATGCCGTACGCGCGCTTGAAGGCGTGCGCGAAGGCGAACTGCGACGTGTAGCCGATGCGCTGCGCGACGGTGGCGAGCGGCGCGTCGGACTCCCGCAGGATGCTGGCCGCCAGGGTCAGCCGCCACCAGGTGAGGTACGTCAGCGGCGGCCTGCCGACCAGGGCGGTGAACCGCCGGGCGAACGCGGCGCGGGACATCCCCGCCCGGTCGGCGAGCCCGGCCACCGTCCAGGCCCGCGCCGGGTCGGCGTGCAGCGCGCGCAGGGCGGCGCCCACCGCCGGATCGGTCAGGGACTTGCACCAGCCGGTGCCGGGCAGGGCGGTCCGCTCCTCGTACCAGGCGCGTATCAGATAGACCAGGAACAGCTCCAGGAGCGCGGGCAGCGTGAGGTCGGTGCCCGCCCCGGGCGACCGCAGTTCGCCGGCGAGGAGGGCGACGGTCGCGTGCACCGAGGGGTGCCGGCCGGAGTCCGCGGGCAGGTGTACGACCCGGGGGAAGTCGGCCAGCAGCGGGTGGGCACGGGCCCGGTCCAGCTGGTAGGCGCCGCACACCAGCACGGCCGGCGGGGGCGCGCCGTCCGGCGTCCCGGAGGCGGTGAGCGTGTGGGCGCTGCCGTGCGGCAGGAACACCGCGTCACCCGGGCCGAGCCGCACCGGCTCCCCGCCGTCGCCGGGCAGCAGTTCGCAGCTTCCCTCCAGGACGACGTGGAACCCCGCGCCGGCGAAGGGCTCCAGGTCGACGCGCCAGTCCCCCTGACGTTCGGTCAGGGCGGCGAAGGGGCGACCGGTGCGCAGTGCGGCCAGGGCATCGCTGAGTACGTCCATGTGTCGAGTATGCGTACGACGGCGGGCGGGACGGATCCGGGGCGGGGGCCGCCGGCCCGTCGGCCGGTTCCGGCGGGGCCCCGGTAAGGGGTCCCGGCCCGATTCCGGAGCGGTTCCGGATAGATTCCGGACCGCTCCGGAACCGGTCCGGAAACGGCCCCGGCTCCGCTCCCGGTGAGACGATGACGCAAAGACAGGGCACTTCTGGCTATTGGCCGTTCCGCCGCCGTTGCCTAGCGTCTTGTTCATGCAGACGATCACTCTGGGCGACGTAGAGATAACCCGCGTCGTGGAATGGCACGCGCCGATCGCCCCCACCACCGCCATCTTTCCCACCAGCACTCCGGAGATGTGGCAGGAGCACAAGTCCTGGCTCGCCCCGGACTTCTGGAATCCGGAGACGAACGCCCTCGTGGCCGCCGTGCAGACATGGGTGCTGCGCAGCGAGGGGCGGACGATCCTGATCGACACCGGCGTCGGCGACGACAAGGACCGGCCGGCCATGCCCGACTGGTCCCATCTGCGGACGGGCTACCTGGACCGGCTGGCCGCCGCCGGCGTCCGGCCGGAGGACGTGGACGTCGTCGTGAACACGCACGCGCACTCCGACCACGTCGGCTGGAACACCCGGCTGGTGGACGGCGAGTGGGTGCCGACCTTCCCGAACGCGACGTACCTCGTCTCCAAGGCCGACTTCGACTACTGGGACCCGGCCAACGGCCACACCGTGCGCGGGACCCTCGGCGACATCACGGTGGCGCAGGCCGGCGGCGACATGTTCGCGGACAGCCTGGCGCCGGTGCACCGGGAGGGACTCACGGAGCTCTGGGAGGACGGCTACCGCATCGACGGGAACCTCACGCTGGAGCCCGCCCCGGGCCACACGCCCGGCTCCGCGGTGGTGCGGCTGGCCTCGGGCACGGACCGGGCGCTGTTCATCGGCGACCTGGTGCACAGCCCGCTCCAGTTCGCCGAGCCGGACTGCGAGCCCTGCCTGAGCGAGGACCCGGAGCAGGCGGTCCGCTCCCGCCGCCGGATCCTGGCGGAGGCCGCGGACACCCGGTCCCTGGTGTTCCCGGCGCACCTGGCGGGCCACGGTGCGGCCGAGGTTCGGCGCGAGGGGAGCGGGTTCGCCGTGGAGCGCTGGGCGGCCTTCGACCGGCAGCTGAACGGGCTCCGCTGAACGTACGAGCGGGTGGCCCGGCGGACGTTCCGCCGGGCCACCCGCTCGGTGGCGTGCGCGCCTGGGTGACGGTCCCTCAGGGGACGGGCCCTCAGGTGTCACTCCTCCGTATCCGGTTCACCCGGGTACGGTTCACTTCCCTCCCTTGATCGCGAAGGGGAGCTCCTGGGAGAAGTAGGACAGGTCGCCGTTGCCCGCCGTCACACCCGCGTCCGCGGCGGTGACGTCGCGGGGCGCGGAGCCCGCGACGGCGACCCGCAGCCGGTAGGTGGCGGTGGCCCCGGGGGCGAGCGGGCCGTTCACCGCGGGACGCAGCGTGGCGCTCATGCCGGGGTCGCAGCCGCCGGCGACCAGTCGCACGCGCTCCCAGCCGTGGCCGGGGCGGTACTGCTGGAGGTCGATGTCCTTGGGGGTCAGGGCGTGGCCGGTGCCGGCGCCGTAGGCGAAGTAGGAGGCGTACGGCCGCGGGTAGGCGCGGTCGGTGGTGTTCTTGACGGTGAGGGTGAACTCGCCGGCCGGGCCGCCGCGGGTGAGCGTGGTCCCGGAGCGCCAGCCACTGACGGAGGCCTCGGGCCGGGTCGTGGTGGCCGTACGGGCGGGGGCGCGGTAGGTGTGGCCCTTGCCGTCGGTGACGGAGGCCGTCACGGTGAAGGTGCCGGGGCGGTCGAGGTCCATGAACCGCAGCGCGACGGTGTGCGGCTTCGCGGCGCTCGCGGAGGTGGTGAGCGGGAAGGTGAGGACCCCGTGCTGCGGGCTGCCGGAGCCGCTCGGGGTGGTCGTCAGGTCGACCCAGCGGTGGCTCTCGGGCACGTAGCGCTGCACGGCGAGCGAGTCGGTGCTGAAGCCCCGGCTGGTGACGTCGAGGCGGACGGCGCCCTTGGAGACGGGGGTCCGCAGGGTGACGGAGGAATCGGTCCACAGGCCGATGGGGGCCTGCGCGGGCAGGCTGTAGGAGATCCGCTCGGCGGCGGTGCCGACCGCGGCGGAACCGGGGCGGGCGGCGTCCGCCGCCGCCGTGGCGGCCGTCACGGACGCGGCCTTCGCCGCGTCGCGGGCGGTGCCGCCGCCCTCGCAGCCCTCGGACGTCTTCACGGCCGCGGCGGCCGGTATGGCGGCGGCCGGCCCCGCGCTCCCGGCGACGAACGCCAGTCCCGCCGCCAACGCCAGCACCGACCCCACAGCGGCGCTCCGCACCCCCGGCAACCGCCGCTGTGTCACTCTCTGAGTCATTTACCGCCCCCTGCTTTCGGGTTGTCCGCACACGCGTACGCATCTGGTGTACGAGATTGTCCTACACGGCTGATGGTTCCCTGTACCACCGGGAGTACCGCGAAATCCCCTGAAGGCCCCACGGGTTGCCTCCCGGCGGCCCGGCCGCCGTCGCCGGAACGTGCTCGCGCTCATCCTGCCACTGCGGGTCGGGTGCCTGTCACTGTTGCGGGCCCGTGGCGGGCCGTCAGGTCCATGAATCCGTGGGACTCCTCCCCCTGTTCCGCCCTCCCACGCCTGTTCCGCCGCCTCCCGCGACGCGGCGGGCCCGTCCGTCCCGGCACGGCGGCCGGGACGGACGGGCCCGGGCGGTCGCGGACCGGGCCGCCGGGCTAGCGGCCGCTCGCCACGAGCGCGCGCAGGGACGCCGCCAGGCGGTCCACCTCCTCACGGGTGTTGTAGAGCGCGAGGGAGGCCCGCGCGGCGGTGGCGCGGCCGTAGTGGCGCAGCGAGGGCTGGGCGCAGTGGTGGCCGGCGCGGACGGCGATGCCGTCCTGGTCCAGCCAGTGGGCGATCTCCATGGGGTCGTGGCCCGCGAGCGTGAAGGTCAGTACGGCGATCTTGTCGGGGGCGGTGCCCAGCACCTCCAGTCCCTCGACGCCGGCCAGGGCCCGCTGCGCGTAGCCGAGGAGTTCGGTCTCGTAGGCCGCGACGGCCTCGTGGCCGAAGGAGGTCAGCCAGTCGATGGCGGCCTTCATGCCGACGGGGCCGGAGATGTGCCCGGTGCCGGCCTCGAAGAGGTGCGGGACGTCCGCGTACGTGGTGCGTTCGAAGGACACCTGGTCGATCATGTTGCCGCCGCCCTGCCACGGCGGCATGCCGGCCAGCGCCTCCGGCTTCCCGTAGAGCGCGCCGATGCCCGTGGGGGCGTAGAGCTTGTGCCCGGATATGGCGTAGAAGTCGACGTCGAGCTCCTGGACGTCCACGGGGAAGTGGGCGACCGCCTAGGCGCCGTCGACGAGCACCTTGGCGCCGTAGCGGTGGGCCAGCGCCGCCATCTCCCGGACGGGCGGGACGGTGCCCAGGACGTTCGAGGCGTGGCTGACGGCGACCAGTTGGGTGCGGCAGGAGAGCAGGTCGGCGAAGGCGTTCTGGTCGATGCCGCCGTCGGCCGTGAGCGGGATGGGCACGACCCGGGCCCGTCGTTCCTTGGCGATCAGCTGCCAGGGGACGATGTTGGAGTGGTGCTCCAGGGAGGAGACGAGGATCTCGTCCCCCGGGCCGAGGTTGCGGCTCCCCCACGTCCGGGCGACCAGGTTGATCGCCTCGGTGGTGCCGCGGGTGAAGACGATGTCCTCCGGCGAGGCGGCGCCGAGGAACTCGGCGACCGTGGCGCGGCCGCCTTCGTAGAGCTCGGTCGCCTCGCGGGCCAGGGTGTGCGCCCCGCGGTGGATGTTGGAGTTGGAGTGGCTGTAGTAGCCGGCCAGCGCCTCGATCACCTGGCGCGGCTTCTGGGTGGTGGCGCCGTTGTCGAGCCAGACGAGCGGGTGGCCGTTGACCGTGCGGTGCAGGATCGGGACGTCACGGCGGGCCCGCTCGGGGTCGAAGCCCGCGCCGCGCGCGGGCGGGCGCTCCCGGACGTCAGGAGTAGTCATGGTACTTGGACACCTCGACGTTCTGGAGCACGGCGACGGCGTCCTCGACCAGGACCGCGGCGTTGAAGTAGGCGGTCATCAGATAGGAGGTGATGCCCTTCTGGTCCATGCCCATGTTGCGCATGGCCAGGCCGGGCTCGATCTCGTCCGGCACCTTGGCGGGCCGCAGGCCGACGACGCCCTGCTCGGCCTCACCGGCCCGCATCAGCAGGATCTCGGTGGTGCCGGCGCCCTCGGGGCCGGATATGCGGACCTTGTCGGACGGGAGCAGCGGCACGCCGCGCCAGGTGATCAGCGGGCTGCCGTACCGGGTGTCCATGACCGGGGGCACACCCCGCCGGGTACATTCGCGGCCGAAGGCGGCGATGGCCTTGGGGTGGGCGACGAAGAAGCACGGCTGCTTCCAGACCTTGGCGAGGAGCTCGTCGAGGTCGTCGGGGGTCGGCGAGCCGGTGCGGGTCTGGACGCGCTGGCCGGGCGCGACGTTGTGGAGGAGGCCGAACTCCGGGTGGTTGAGCATCATCGACTCCTGGCGCTCGCGGAGCGCCTGGACGGTGAGGTTGGCCTGGGCCCGGGTCTGGTCGATGGGCTCGTTGTAGAGGTCCGCGACGCGGGAGTGCACGCGCAGCACGGTCTGGGCGAGGCTCATGTGGTACTCGCGGGGCACGTCCTCGTAGTCGACGTAGGTGCCCGGGAGGTCGGGCTCGCCGACGTGCCCGGAGGCGAGGTCGACCGGCACCTCGGCGCCGGGCGTGGGCCGTTCGGCGGTGGTGTACGTCTCCAGGGCCGCGCGCAGGGTCTCGTCCCGGTCGGCCAGGCGGGCGAGGACCGCGCGGTCGGCGCAGAGGGCGACGCCGGGGGTCAGGGCGCCGACGCGGTACGGCAGGGGCGTGCCGCGCGTCCAGGAGTCGAGGTCGAAGAACTGGCCGTCGCCGATGACTTCGAGGACCGCGTCCTCGCCGTAGCGCCCGGTGGTCCGCTTCTCGGCGCGGCCGCGGACGAGGACCCACAGGCGGTCGGCCCGGTCGCCCTCCTGGACCAGCTGCTGTCCGGCGTCGAAGGTGACCTCGGTGAAGGCGCCGGCCAGCTCGCGCAGCAGGTCCGCGTCGGCCTCGCGGAGGTAGGGCACCTCGCGCAGGTCCTCGGGGACGACGTGGTGGGCGTCGCCGTCCTGGTAGCTGCTGACGCGGTCGTCGCCGAGGATGAACGTACGGCGCCGGTTGACCCGGAAGACGCCGGACTCCACGTCCACCCAGGGCAGGGCGCGCAGCAGGTAGCGGGGGGTGATGCCGCGCATCTGCGGGGTGGTCTTGGTGGTGGTCGCGAGTTGCCGTGCGGCGTCCGGACCGAGACTCAACCGGTCGTTCATGGGGGTTCCTCCTCGAAGAAGTGGCGTGCCCGTCCGGATCGCGGACGGGCACGTCCGATCGAGGGTGATCGTCTTGGCGTAATCCCCTGTTCACAAGACGACATGTTTTTGCAACAGTCTTAAAGTAATCCCCTTGTGGAAAGGGGAAGTTGGTACGACGCCGAACCACCCTCGGATTCCGGACCCCTGATCAGGACCGATGATCCACACCGCCGGGAGCCCCGCCCCACGCGCCCGGCGCGTCCCGGCGGACCCCACGGAGCGCGAACGTCCGGAACCGGCCCCAGGAACCCCGGATTCCTTCGGGCCAGGCGGGTGACGCCGGGGGCGTGTGTGGCCCGCCGTCGTGTCACGCGGGACCCGGCGGCACATGCTGGGCCCATGCCTCCCCACCCCGCCGCCGGCCCGCTCGCGCCCGCGGGCCGGACAGCGCCCCGGCTCCAGGACGCCCGCGCCTTCGGCGGCGTGCCCGCGCGCCCGCCGGGGCCGGACCGGTGGACACCGGGTTCCCCCGGCCGCTCCCCCGGTCGGTGGACAGCGGACCGGCCCCGGGGCTCCTTACGGTGGACTGAGCTGCCCCGAAAGGAGCGTTCCCTCCATGAACCGGTCCCGAGCACTCGCCGGCGGCACCGCGGCGGCGCTGCGGCTGCTGGCCCAGCACCCGGACGACGGCGTCACCGTGCGCCGTCTGACCACCACCTTGCACCTGCCCGCCCGTACCGCCTGCGCCCTCGTCGACAGCCTGCGGGCCGAGGGCCTCGTCCGCCACGATCCGGGCACGGACGTCCTGCGCCCGGCCGGCCCGCTGGTCCCCGCGGCCCCGCCGCCGGACGCGAACCTCCTGCGTTCCTCCGCGATGAACTGGGCGGACCGGCTGGCCGCGCACAGCGGTCTGAGCGTCCTCCTCGCCGTCGCCCACCCCGACGGCGTGCGGATCGTCCACCACGTCTTCCGTCCCGACAACAGCCCGCAGCGCCTCCTGACGGGCGAGAAACGCCCCGCCGGCTGCGCCCTGGCGCAGGTCCTGGCCGCCCCGCACGACCGGCGGTGCGTCTACGCCCCCGAGGACGCGGTCACCGGCTCGCTGGCCGTCGCCATCGGCGGCCCCGGCCCCGTCCCGTACGCCGCGGCGCTCGCCCTGACCGGCCCGCGCGCGCTGCTGGACCCGTCCACCGGCCGGAGCGCGCGCTACGAGGCGCTGCTCCGGGAGGCCGCGGACGCCGTCGCCGCGGAGCCGGCCCTGTCGCCGTCGGCCTGAGGCCCGGCCGTGTCCCGCCCGCTTCCCGCCCCGGGAGGCCGGGCGGTCACGGACCGCCCGGCCGGGCCGCGGGTTCCGGATCCGGCCGGCGGGCCGTCGCCAGCAGGACGAGCCACACCCCCACGAGCACCAGGTGGGCCCGCTGCGGAAGCCCGTGCCAGCCCGGCCGGGCGAACAGCGGGCCGACGGTGGTCAGCGCGGTCAGCAGCGCCGCGCCCAGCACCCACGGCCCCCAGCGGCGCAGCAGCGGCCACCCGGCGCTCCGGAAGGCCGCGGTGACGAGCAGGGCCATCGACCCGAACAGCGCCGCGTGCACCATGGCACTGGTCGTGGTGTGCCAGAGGTTCACGGCCTCGCAGGCGTGGTTGACCGACGGCGCGCAGCGCATCGGCACGACCACGTCGGCCACGGACGACGCGGCGAACGCGACCAGCGCCCACCGTCCGGCGCCCGCCCAGGGGCCGGCGGCCGGGCCGTGCCGCACGGGCAGGGACAGGGCACCGGCCGCGACGAGCAGCGCGGTGACGATCTCGATGCCGCCGAAGAGGACGTGGAAGGGCTGGTCGGCCGCGTAGAGCTCGCTGACGTAGGAGTGGCGGGGGTCCAGGCCCGTGGGCAGGACCGCCTCCAGCGCCCAGGCGTTGTAGAGCACCGCCGCCACGATCAGCGCCCATCCGGCGCGGGCCGGGCGGGCCGCCGGTCCCGCCCGTGCCCGGGCGGTGGCGGACGCCGCGCGGCCGGTGGCGGTGGACGGTTCGGTCATCGGAGGGCCTCAGACCGGCCGCGCGCGGCGGCACGGGCGGGCCGGGTGCGGCCGCACGGGGGTCATGGGCGGTCTCCCTGTCCGGCGGGCCGCCCGTAGGCCGGGCCGGGGGCCGGATCGGTGGGCGTCTCCACGGGCGGGGGCGTGGTGACGGGCGGCGTCGTGCGCGGGGTGTACGGCTCCGTGGTCCGCGGGGTCTCGGGGGCCGGCTTCGGCGGCGCGCTGGGGGTCTGCGGGGGCGCCGAGGTCATCCCGCCGCTGGGGCGCGAGACCGGGCGGTCCTGGTCGCCCTGGGTGCCCACCGGTCGCTCGAACCATTGTTCGCTGTGGGCGTCGTAGAGGACGAGGACGTCGAGGGCCTTGCCGGCCGGCGAGACCGTACCCACGTCGGCCGCCCGGTAGGCGCTCCACGACCGCCCCTTGGCCTTCGGGGTCCCCTCGGCGTCGGCCGGCGGGCCCAGCGGGTTGCCGCAGGCGCAGCGCACCCGCGGCAGGCCGCGGTCGTCGACCAGGACGGCCGTGCCGGCCTGGAGGACGGCCTGGTAGGTGGTGGCGGAGCCGTTCTTGTAACCGTGGTTGGTGACGCGGGTGTCGGTGCGCAGGTGTGCGGACGTCAGGCCGCGCAGGTAGGACGGGATCCGGTCGGGGGTGATCTCGGCCGCGCCCGCGAAGGCGCGGGCCTTGGCCTGGTCGTCCGTCAGGTAGCGGATCTGGCGCTCCACGTCGCAGCTGGCCAGGGACTGGGTGCCGCCGTAGAGGCCGGGCGTGGAGCCCTCCACGGCGCGGGTGCCGCCCGTGCTCTTGGGGGCGTCCGTCGCCTCGGCGCCCGCCCCCTTGGCCGTCGAGGCGGTGAAGGGGTCGTTCCCGTCGGCGGCGGCCGGCTGGAGGAAGACCTCGTCCGATCCGCCGTCCGAGCGGAGGAGGAACACGGCGAGGGCCGCGGCGACGACGACGGCACCCGTGAGGAGGGCGATCCTGGGCGCGGACTTCCACCATGGGGAGCCGCCTCCGCGGCCGGGCCCGGAGGCGTCGTGACCACCGGTCGGCGGGGCGGGCGGGCCCGCGGGACGGCTCGGGCCTCCCGGGCCGGCGGGAGCCCCCGGCACGGTTTCCTGGCCGGAGGGCCAGTCGGCCCGGGTCGGCTCGGGGGGACGCGAGGCGCCGGATCCGGGTACCTGCCCGGGGCCCTGCCCGGACAAGGGGCCCGACGGCGGGCCGGTGGGGCGGTTCTCTGACGGTGGTTCGGACGACACGGCCCTCTCCTGCGTTGGCGGCGTTTCCGCGCGTTTCTCGCTTCTGCCTGCTCTTCACCGAATTCGCCCCCACCGGCCATTGTGTGCCGCAGACCCTCGGGTGCCGCAAGCGGGCGTCCGGGTCCGCCCGTCCGACGGGTGGGGCGCCGCCCGGAGGCTTACGTTGAAGCTCCGGGCCTTCCGCGCCCGGCGGGGAGGGGCCCGCGGGAGGAGCGGACGCCGGGCGGACGCCACGGGCGAACGGGTAACCGGCGGGAGCGGACGAAACACCGACGATCGACCGACGAGTGACGGAGGCAGCGTGAGTCAGCCACCGAGTACCGCGCCGGAGCCGCCGCGGCACGCCCTGCGCGTCTGGTGGGACGCGTTCGCGGCGGTGGCCGCGGGCGTGGCCGCCCTGTTCGTGACCGCCGCGCTCGGCCTGTGGGCGGCCGGCGCGACCGGTCTGCCCGGCGGCGGGTTCCCGGCCGTCGTCGCGGCGACCGTGGTAGCGGCGGTGGGCGGTACGGTCGAACTGTCCGGCGGCGCGGGCTTCCTGGGCAGCACGGCCGCGGGCCTGGACGTCGTGCCGCTGTCGGTGACCCTGGCCGGCGCGGTCGTGACGGCCGAGGTGTTCCTGCGGCCGCTGCGGCACCGGGCGGTGGCGAGCGGCCGCGAACTGCTCGGCCGCGTCGCCCGAACGGCCCTGCTGTGGCTGGTCGCGCTCCTGCTGATCTGTCTCGCCGCCCGGCACACGTTCCGCGTCGACCTCGGCGGCACGGAGGTCGGTGACCTCGGGGACCTGGGCGATCTGGGGGACATCGGCGACGCCCTGGGCGTGACGCCGGAGGTGGGGTTCCGGGCCGCGGTGGGACCGACCGTCGTCCTGGGGCTGGTGTGGCTGCTGGTGCTGCTCGCGGTGGCCGTCGCCGTGTCCCGCAGGACACCGCTGCCGTCCCGGCTGCTGCGCTTCCAGGAACCGGTCCGGCCGGCCGCGTTCGCGATGCTGGCGGTCCTGCTGGCCTATGTGGTGCTCGGCCTGGTCGCCGGGGTGGTCGTGCTCCTCGTGCGCGGCCATCCGGCGGAGACCGCCGCGGTCCTGCTGCTGGGACTGCCCAACCTCGCCTGGCTCGCCTTCGGCGTCGGCCTCGGCGGCACCTGGGACGGCCGGGCGCCCGACATCGGCCTGCCGGTGCCCAAGGCGCTCGCGGCGGTGCTGCGGCAGTCCGACGGCAAGGGCGCCGTGAACCTCTCCTCCCTCACCCAGCAGGACGGCCGCGCCTGGCTGCTGCTGGTCCTCGCGGCCCTGGCCCTGCTGGCCGCGGGATTCCTCATGGCCGTCCGCTCGTCGCCCCGCACCCGGCCCTGGCAGCACGCCGCGCAACTGGCCGTGGCCCTCGCCGTCACCCTCCTGGTGATCGCCGCCCTGACCCGTATCACCGCCCGCTTCGGGCTGTCCCTGCTGGGCATCGGCGACCTGGGCGCCTTCGGCGGCGAGGTGTCGCTGCGCCCGCGGTGGCTCCCCCTGCTGGGCTTCGGGCTGCTCTGGGGTCTGATCGCGGGGTTCCTGGGCAGCGTGCTCGCGCGGCGGGTGCGGCGACGGGGGGACGTGGCGGAGCTGGCCGAGTAGTTCACCGGGAGGTCTCCCCCGATCGGGGGAGCGTCATTTCCCGCCTTCCCGCGATGTGCGCCCAGGACTCCGGAAGCCAGGATCGTGCCCTGAGCGATCGACCGGAGGACGGCAGAGATGAACACGCGAGGAATGAGGACGCCGCCGCGTCACACGGCGTCGGCGGAGGCCGCGCCCACCCGGGCGGCTTCGGCCCGGAACCCCGGGGAGGACCCGGATTCCGCCCGCCCCCAGGGCCCCGCCCACGGCACACGGCCTCCGGCCGGCGGGAACGGCCTGGCCACGGCCGCCGTGGTGCTGGGCATCGTCGGCCTGACCACCTCGGTCGTCCTCATCGGCGGCCTGCTCGGCGTCGTCGGCCTGGCTCTGGGCCTCGCCTCCCTCGTGACCACCAGGCGGACCGGCGCCGGCCGGGGCAAGGCCCTCACCGCCGTGGTGACGTCGTCCCTCGCGATCGTGCTGGCCGCCCTGGCCGCCGTCTGCCTGGCCTGGTACGCCGACAGGACACAGGAGTGCTACCGGCCCGACAGCTTCCGGCAGTACAAGCAGTGCGTCCACCAGCAGTTCGGCGAAGGCTGACCGGCGGCCGGCGGCGCCGCGGGCGACACCCCCGGCCCCGGCGCACCACCCGGGGGATGCTCCCAATCACCGTCAGGCCCCGGGCGGTCCCTGACGTCTTCCCGATGATTTCCGTAGGAGTCGAATCGTGCGTGAACGTATGCGGCAGAAGTCCCGTCCCTCCGGGCGGCGGCCGGGCGGCCGGCGTGGAACCGTGCCGGCGGCGGCCGCACTGGCCCTGAGCGTCCTGACGACGGGTGTCCTGGCGTCGCCCGCGGCGTCCGCCGCCGGACCGGACGCCGTCCAGCGGGGCCTGAGCTCGCTGGTGCGCGACGACGGCCTGCCCGCCGCGCTG
The DNA here is from genome assembly GCF_002192455.1 of Streptomyces albireticuli. NCBI lineage: Bacteria > Bacillati > Actinomycetota > Actinomycetes > Kitasatosporales > Streptomycetaceae > Streptomyces > Streptomyces albireticuli. The sequence continues at coordinate 7,421,058 of NZ_CP021744.1, read as the reverse complement.
GCGAGCGTCAAGGACCGCGACGGCCGCACCCGCACCTACACCGCGGGCGTGGGCGACCTGGCCACCGGCGCGAAGGTGCCCGAGGACGGGCAGGTGCGGATAGGCAGCAACACCAAGACGTTCACCGCCGTGGTCGTGCTGCAACTCGTCGGTGAGGGAAAGGTCGACCTCGACGCCAAGGTCGACACCTATCTGCGGGGCCTCGTCCGCGGTGAGGGCATCGACGGGCGTCGCATCACCGTCCGCCAGCTCCTCCAGCAGACCAGCGGGCTGCCCGACTACGTCAAGCACCTCGGCGAGGACGTCCGGTACTACGAGCCCCGTGACCTCCTGGACATCGCCCTCCGGCACAAGGCCGACTTCGCCCCCGGGGAGAAGTGGGGGTACAGCAACACGAACTACGTGCTGGCCGGCCTGATCGTCCAGAAGGTCACCGGCCGGCCCCTCGCCGAGGAGATCGACCGGCGCGTCGTCCAGCGGGCCGGGCTGCGCCACACCTACTTCCCCGCCCCCGGTGACACGACCGTCCGGGAACCCCACCCCAAGGGCTACTACCAGGACGCGGCGGGCGCGCCCCTGCGCGACGGCACGGAGCTGGACCCCTCCTGGGGCTGGGCGGCAGGCCAGATGATCTCCACCAACTCCGACCTCAACCGCTTCTTCACCGCGCTCCTGACCCCCGGCCGCCTCCTCCCGGCGGCCCAGCTCGCCCAGATGCGCACCACCGTCCCCGCCGGCCGCCCCTTCGCCCCCGGCGCCCGCTACGGACTGGGGCTCGTCAGCACTCCGCTGTCGTGCCACGGCGTGTACTGGGGCCACGGTGGCAGCACCACGGGGTACGAGACCCGGGGCGGCGCCACGGACGACGGCCGCGCCGCCGGTGTCGCGGTGACCACGCAGCCGGCCGACCCGGCGGCCATGAAGCGGGTGGAGCGCGTCGTGGACACGGCCCTCTGCCGCTGAACCGCGGCCGGCCGCGGGGGAAACGGCTGGTTCGCGCGTACGGCGTCGCCCTGTGCGGCGGCCGCGGCCCCGCGGAGTCCTGGAGCGGCCGGGGCCCGACCGCCGGTCAGGGGAAGGCCCCGCCGGCCCCGGCCCGGCCCGCTCGTCCTCACCATTCGAGAAGCACCAGTTCGCTGGTGAGGCCCGGCCCGAGGGCCAGGAGGAGACCGCGGGACCCCGGTGCCGGTGGGTCGGCCATGGTCCTGGCCAGGACGTCCAGGACGGACGCGGAGGAGATGTTGCCGCGCTCGGCCAGGGAGGCCCGGCTGTGGTCGAGCGCGCGCGGCGGCAGGCCGAGCGAGTCGTCCAGGGCCTCCATGACCTTCGGCCCGCCGGGGTGGCAGACCCAGGTGGTGATGTCCTCCGCGGCCAGGCCCCGGCCGGCGAGGAAACCGTGGACCTCGTCCGGAAGGTGCTTCCCGATGAAGTCGGGGACCTGCGGGGAGAGGAACACGACGAAGCCGTCGGTGCCCACGCGCATGCCCATCAGGTGCCCGGTGTCCGGGTGCAGGCGGCTGCGGGTCGCCACCAGCGCGGGCCCGGCGGCCTCCCGGGCCCGGTGCGCGCCGAGGACCACGACGGCCGCGGCGGCGTCGCCGAACAGCCCGGTCGCGACGAGGTTCGCGACGGACGTGTCCGCGCTCTGGAAGTTCAGCGAGCACAGTTCGACGGAGACCAGGACGGCCACCTGATCCGGGTGGCCCCTCAGGTGGTCGTGCACCCTCGCCAGGCCCGCGGCGCCGCCCGCGCAGCCGAGGCCGAGCATCGGGGTGCGCGCCACGTGGGGCGGCAGGCCGACGCGCCGGATGAGTTCGGCGTCGTAGGACGGGACGGAGGCGCCGGTGGTGGTCGTGGTGACGACGGCGCCGACCTCGTCGGGCCGCACGCCCGCCGCCGCGAGGGCGCGGGTGAGGGCCTCCTGCCCGACCCGGCGCGCGGTGAGCTCCCAGGTCTCGTTGTACTCGGTGAAGGTGCGCGGCCGGGGGTACTCGGCCAGGGGCAGGGAGAGGTTCCGGTACTCGATGCCCGTATGCGCGGCGATTCCGGTGAACTGCCTGCGCACGACCGCGTCGGCGGAGAGGAACGCGCCGGCGAACACGGCGGCGATGTCCCGCTGGCGGTGCCGGTGCGGTGGTACGGACACGGCGACGGACGCCACCCGGGGAGCCGCCGGTCTCGGGTCGCTCATGGGCCTCCCCCTCGCGGTCACTCTGGCGCCCGTCCCGTGGCGGGCACCCCACGGTGACGCGGGCGTGCCCGGTGCGGCAGGGCGTGCGGCCGGGCGTGAGGGCGCGTACCGCGGCGCGGGACAGGTGGTGGTGCTTTTGGTCGTCCGTGGAAAGCGGTGGAACCGGGGGCGGCCGGGGTAGCACGTGCCGGTAACCGCGCCGGGGGCCGGCGCACGCGCGGGACGCGAGAAGGGGTACCCCATGATCGGCAAGCGTGGCATCGGAGTCGCTCTGTCCGCCCTCACACTGGTCGCGGCGGGCACCGTCCAGGCACCGGCGGCACAGGCCGGCACCGCCCTGGAGTGCACGGGCAAGGAGAACATCACCTACGGGCCGGGGCTCGGCCTCTCCTCCCGGCCCACCACCGTCACCGTCGACGGCGCCTACCACTGCGCGGACGCCTCGGGCCACACCCTCACCGCCAGATACCACACCGAGGGGACCACCGCGGGTACTTGTGTGCTCCTCGCGTGGAACAAGTCGGAGGAGACGCTGCGGTACGCGGACGGCAGCGAGACCGTCATCGCCTACCACGCCGGAACGTCCCTACGGGTTCTCGGACTCAACACGGCGAGGCTCCACGGTGTGGTCGTCGAGGGGCGCGGCAAGGGGGCGGTAGCGGAGAAGACCATCCAGACGGTGCCGGGGAGCCTGCCGACGGACTGCGTGCTGGCGGGCGGTCTCCGGCGCACCACGGCGGCCACGCACTTGAGCGTCCGCCCCTGACCGGCGCGCCCCGCGCTACCGCCACAGCTCGGGGAACACCGCCGCGGCCCAGCGCGGCGGGGGCGGCACGGGCTCCGGCTCCTCCTCCTGCTCCGAGGGCAGCGCCGCCAACCCCCTTACCACCCGCGTCGGTTCGTACACCACGCGCGTAGGCTCCCGCACCACCCGCGTCGGCTCGTGCCCCACCGGCGGTCCCGAGGCCACCACACCCCCGGTGGCCGTCCGGCGCAGCGCCGTCACGAACTGGAGGCAGCTGTCGTAGCGGTCGTCGGGGGACTTCGCCAGGGCCGTGGCGAGGACCTCGTCGGCCGCTGCGGGCAGGCCGGGGATGTTGTCGGAGGCCAGGGGCGGAGGGTCGTACTGGTGCGCCCAGAGCAGGGCCATGTCGTCGTCGCGCCGGAACGGCGGCGCCCCGGACAGCATTTCGTAGACCACGCAGGCGAGGCTGTAGACATCGCAGCGGCCGTCCACGGGCTTGCCGGAGATCTGCTCGGGGGCGACGTAGTCGAGGGTGCCGACGAACTGCCCCACCCGGGTGTAGCCGGTCAGGGACAGCGACTTCTTCGTCAGCCCGAAGTCGGTGAGGTACACGTGCTCGGGGTGGTCGACGTCGGTGCCCTCGGCGACGAGGATGTTGCCCGGTTTGACGTCCCGGTGCACGAGGTCGTGGGCGTGGGCGGCGTCGAGGGCCGAGGCCACCTGGACGGCGATGCGGCAGGCGACGGCGAGGGACAGCGGCCCGCTGCGGTCGAGCAGGGCCCGGAGGTCCTGGCCGGCCACGTAGCGCATGGCGATGTAGAGCACGCCGTCGGCCTCGCCGGCCTCGAAGACGGGGACGATGTGCGGGTGGTCGATGGCGGCGGCGACCTGGGACTCGTGGCCGAAGCGCTTGCGGAAGGTGTCGTTGCGCGCCAGCTCCGGGGCCAGCAGCTTGAGGGCGACGGTGCGGCCCAGGCGCAGGTCGCGGGCGCGGTAGACGACGGCCATGCCGCCCCGGCCGATCTCGCTCTCCACGCGGTACGCGGCGATCCGGCGGCCGACCAGTTCGGAGGGCCGTTCCACGGGAACCTCCGGCCGCAGCGGCTCGTCGCCCGCCATCAGCCCTCGCTCCCGGACGGCGCGGCGGGCTCGGCGAACGCCGTCGCCGCCGTGCCGTCGTAGTAGAGCCAGCCGTCCCGTTCGGCGTCGTAGAGCCAGACGGACTCGCCGTCGACGACCACGCCGAGGCGCAGGCCCTGGGTGGTCCGGCGGAACGTCTCGCCGTCCACGCGGCCCGCCGCCAGTTCCTCCGCCGCGCGCCGGTAGCGGCCGAGCGTCTGCTCAATCCGGCCGAGCAGGCCGCGGGCGTCGGCGGTCCGGGCCAGGGGGGCGGACGCGGCGGGCGGGCCCTGCGGGAGCGGTACGAGGAGCCGGCCGTCGACCCAGGCCGCCCAGCCGTTGGAGCACAGCACCTGGCCCCAGTCGCCGAGCCGGTCCAGGAGCCGCACCGGCAGCAGCGGGTCGAGCGGCTCGGTGGGCACCGCGCCGTCGGGGGACGACCAGGTGGGCAGCCCGTCCGGCGGCACCACGTGGGTGGGCCGGAAGTCCGCGACGGTGTTCATGCCGTCCATGCGCGGCCGCCCTTCACTTCCGCATGACGGCGGGCTCCTGGCGGCGCAGCAGCCGCACGATGATCAGGCCGAGGACGACCGAGAGGACCGCCATCATCGCCATGTCGAGCAGCCAGACGCCCGCGCTGTGGTCGAAGAGCGGGTCGGCGGTCGCCTTGGTCTGCATGATGCGCTCCAGATCGACCGTGGCGGCCATCGCGGCCAGCGCCCAGCGCGAGGGCACGAGCCAGCCGAGCTGCTCCAGGCCGGGCACGCCGTGCAGGGGGAGGAACGCGCCGCAGAAGACGACCTGGACGATGGCGAGGAGCACCAGCAGCGGCATGGTGACCTCCTCCTTGCTCACCAGGGCCGACACCAGCAGGCCGAGCATCATGGCGGTGAAGGACAGCAACGCGACGGCGAGGGTGATCTCGGCGAGCGGTGGCAGGAGGACGCCTTTGCCGTCCGGGGCGGAGGTGTTCACGCCGAAGAGGGCGACGAGGGTCAGGACGACGGACTGGCAGACGGTGATCAGGCCGAGGACGACGATCTTCGACATCAGATAGGCGGACCGGGACAGGCCGACGGCTCGTTCGCGGCGGTAGATGGCCCGTTCCTTGACCAGTTCGCGGACGGCGTTGGCGGCACCGGTCAGGACGCCGCCGACGCACAGGATCAGCAGGGCGTTCATCGCGGTGTCACCCGTGAACCGGCTGCCGGCGAGCGCGCGTGCCATGGCGCCCATGACGAACGGCAGGGCGATCATGATGGCGAGGAAGGTGCGGTCGGCCGTCAGCGCGGCGGTGTACCGGCGCACCAGGGTGCGCAGCTGGGCGCCCCAGCTCTGCGCCTTCAGCGGCGCGGGGGCGTGGGCGGGCGCGGGGACCTCGCCGAGGTGGGGCTGTTCGGTGGCGGCGCTGACGTACTGCCGGTACTGCGGTGACGCGCGGTAGTCGCCCGCCCAGTCCCGTTCCTTGTCGTTCTCGAAGGCCTCGAAGGCCTCGGGCCAGCGGGGCTGGCCGAAGAACGGGAGTGTCTCCTCCGGCGGGCCGTAGTAGGCCGTGCGGCCGCCGGGGGCGAGCACCAGCAGCCGGTCGCAGAGGTCGAGGCTGAGGACGCTGTGGGTGACGACGATGACGGTGCGGCCGTCGTCGGCGAGCGTGCGCAGCATGGTCATCACGGAGCGGTCCATGCCCGGGTCGAGGCCGGAGGTGGGCTCGTCGAGGAAGAGCAGGGAGGGCTTCGTCAGCAGTTCGAGCGCCACGCTGACGCGCTTGCGCTGGCCGCCGGAGAGGCTGTGGATGGGCTGGTCGACGCGCTGCTGGAGGCCGAGTTCGCCGATCACCTCGTCGACCCGGGCCTGGCGTTCGGCCTTGGCGGTGTCGCCGGGGAAGCGGAGCTCGGCGGCGTAGCCGAGGGCGCGGCGCACGCTGAGCTGGGTGTGCAGGATGTCGTCCTGCGGTACGAGGCCGATGCGCGCGCGGAGCTCGGCGTAGTCGCGGTAGAGGTCGCGGCCGTCGTAGAGCACGGTGCCGCGGTCGGCGGGGCGCAGCCCGGTGAGGGCGTTGAGGAGCGTGGACTTGCCGGCGCCGCTCGGTCCGACGACGGCGAGGAGGCACTTGGCGCCCACGGGGAAGGAGACGTCGTCGAGCAGCGTCTTGCGGCCCTTGTCGACCTGGACGGTGAGGTCCTGGACGTCGAGGGAGACCTCGCCGGTGTCGACGTACTCCTGGAGCTGGTCGCCGACGAGGCAGAAGGCGGAGTGCCCGATGCCGACGATGTCGCCGGGGCGCACCGGCGCCCGGTGCACGAGGCCGCCGTTGAGGTAGGTGCCGTTGTGGCTGCCGAGGTCGACGATCTCGTAGCCGCCGTCCGGCAGGGCGCGCAGTTCGGCGTGGCGGCGGGAGACGACGAGGTCGTCGACGGTGAGGTCGTTGTCGGCGCCGCGGCCGATGCGGACCGTGCGCGAGGGCAGCGGGCGTACGGAAGTGGGCTGCCGGAAGGTTCCGGTGGCGGCGGGGAGTGACACGGACGAGGGACGTCGCGCCGGGGGCGGGGGCGCTCCTTTGAGGACGGCCGCGGGGCCGTCGGAGGGGTTCCCGAAGCGGATGACGCTGCCCGGGCCGACGTCCTCGGCGCGCACCCGGTGGCCGTCGGTCCAGGTGCCGTTGGTGCTGCCGGTGTCCTCCACCGTCCAGTGATCGCCCACGGGGCGCAGGACGGCGTGGTGCCACGAGACCCGTTCGTCCCGCAGCACGATGTCGCTCAGGGGATCGCGCCCTACCTGATAGCTCCGGCCCGGACTCATGGTCTGCGAGCCGCCATCGGCCTCGACGACGAGTTCGGGGGCGGAGGGCGCGACCGGCCGCTCTCCCATACCCGGTATTTTACGGCGGGCAGCGCGCCTCCGCCTTCCGGCGACCGTGACCTCGGGTGCGCCGGGCCGGTGGAGGGAGATCCCTGGTGAGCGCGGACCGCGAGCGGCTGCCGGTGTTCGTCTACGGGACGCTGCGTCCCGGGCAGCGGAACCACGCGGCGTTCCTGCGGGGGCGGACGGTCGGGGAGGAGCCGGCCCGGATGCGGGGGGCGGTGCTCTTCGAGGGGCCGGGCTATCCGTACGCGGTGCCGGACGCGACGGGTGAGATCTTCGGCGACCTGGTGCACCTGGCGGCGGACCAGCACGACGGGGTGCTCGCCGCGCTGGACCGGCTGGAGGGGAGCCTGCCCGGCGGACCGGGGCGGCACTACGTGCGGGTGGAGCGGCCGGTGCTGACGGAGGGCGGCGAGCCCGCCCGCGCCTGGGTGTACCTCGCGGGGGACGAGGTGGCGCGGCGGCTGCGGGCGGTGGGGACGCGGATCCCGGGCGGCCGCTGGCCGGCCTGACGGGGCCTCGGGCCGGGAGCTGACGGAGCCTCGAATCCGCGGGCGGGCCCGGGGGCCGGTCCAACAGGCGGACAGGACGGGGCAGGGGCCGGAGCGGGCGCCTGTCCCTTGCCCGGACCGGGGCCGGGCAAGGGACAGGGCGGACACCGGGCCGGAACCGACTAGGGAACACCCCAGTCCCCGTCTCACATCGTGAACACTTCCCACGAGGTGTCAACCTGCGCGGAAGTTGACCCGTCTTCACTTTCGAGTCGACGGCACGTCACTTCGCGCTCACCGTCCGTTGTTTCTGTGTAAACAGTTGATCAACTGTACGGACATTGTGAAATTTCCGCTTTTCGTGGGCATGCCAATCAGGGCAGAGTCCTCCGCGGGACCACAGGTTCCCGCGGTTCGCCGGAGACGGCACCGCGCGCATGCAGGCGGCGGGCCCGGCCCGGACCGCCCTCACGACAAGGGCGCTGAAAGTGCGTATATCCCCCACGAACCACAGACGAATACTCACCGCCGCCGTCGCCGTGGTGGCCGCCGCGACCATGGCGGGCACCGCCGTCGCGGTCACCCCCGACGAGGTCAAGGAGGCCGCCCGCGCCTCCTCCATATCCGCCTCCCGCACCGCCGCCAACGCCTCGCTCATCAAGGCCGCGAGCGCCGCCGCCGTCTCGCACGCCGCCGAGACCGGGGTCGGCAAGGACGACACCCTCAAGGTGAAGGACACGCTCGTCGACCCGGAGGGCAAGCGGCACGTCCGCTTCACCCGCGTCTACCGCGGCGTCCCGGTCGTCGGTGGCGACCTCGTCGTCCACCTCGACGCCAAGCAGACCTACCTGGGCGTCACCCGCGCCATCCAGCACAAGGTCTCCCTCCCCTCGGTCACCCCCAAGCTGACCGCGCCGCAGGCCGCTGCCAAGGCCGCCGGCTCCGCCAAGGGCTCGGCCGGCAAGACCGAGCTGGTCGTCGACGTCCGCGGCGGCAAGTCCGTCCTGGCCTACCGGGTCACCGTCACCGACAGCCGCACCCAGGAGACCGGTGGGCTCCACTCCGTGGTCGTGGACGCCACCTCCGGCACGGTGCTCAGCGACACCCCGCTGACCGACGCCTTCATCTCCCCGGGGCTCCGGACCAAGCTGCGCAGCCTGGGCGAGCGGGCCACCCCCAGCACCGGCCCGAAGGCCGCCCCGCCGCGCAAGGTCCAGCCCGACGCGAACTTCCCGGCCCGGGCCGACGGCAGCGGCGCCTCGCTCTTCGCGGGCAACGTGCCCCTCGTCACCACGCAGACCGCCAAGGACTCCTTCGTACTGAAGGACCCCAGCCGCGGTGGCGGCGAGACCCGTGACGCCGGCGGCAAGGAGCTCAACTACTTCTCCGAGGGCAAGGCGATCACCGACGGCGACAACCGCTGGGGCAACGGCACGGCCGCCGACTCCGCCACCGCCGCCGTGGACGCGCAGTACGGCATCACCAGCACCTTCGACTACTACAAGAGCGCCTTCGGCCGCGACGGCATCAAGAACGACGGCGCCGGCCCGCACGCCCTGGTGCACTTCGGCGACAAGGTCGCCAACGCCTTCTGGTCGCCCGACTGCTCCTGCATGCTCTACGGCGACGGTGACGGAGAAACGTTCAAGCAGCCGCTGGTCGCCCTGGACGTCACCGGTCACGAGCTGAGCCACGGCGTGATCGAGGCGACGGCCGACTTCCAGCCGACCCGCGTCGACGCCCGGCAGAACCAGTTCGGCGAGGCCGGCTCGCTCAACGAGTCGCTCGCCGACATCTTCGGCACCGGCGTCGAGTTCCGCACCAACAACGCCGGCAACCCGCCGAACTACCTGCTCGGCGAGAAGCTCGGCCTGGACCAGAAGTTCCTGCGCCGCATGGACAAGCCCTCCCTGGACGTCCTCGAAGGCACCGTCGACTACTGGGACGCCGACTCCTTCGACCGCGAGGTGCACGCGGGCTCGGGCGTCTCCTCCCACGCCTTCTACCTGCTGGCCGAGGGCAGCGGCAAGAAGACCATCGGCGGCGTGGAGTACGACTCCCCCACGTACGACGGCAAGCCCGCCACCGGCATCGGCCGGGAGAAGGCCGAGCAGATCTTCTACCGCGCCCTGACCCGCTACATGGTCTCGACGACCGACTTCCACGAGGCCCGCACCGCCACCCTCCAGGCGGCCGCGGACATGTACGGCGCGGACAGCGCCGAGCGCGCGGCGGTCGACCGGGCCTGGGCCGCGGTGAACGTCACGGCCGGCAACACCCCCAAGGAGTCGGTCAAGCGCTGACCCCGGCGGTTCACCGACGTCCCCCGGGGCACCACATCGGCGGTGCCCCGGGGGCATTTCCCGGCGCGGCCGTCCGGTGGGACCGTCGCGGCCCGTCCCCGGGGGGCCTGCGGAGCATTGTGTTCCGTCGTCGGTGGACGGCGGCGGAACACCGGCCGCTCACATGCCCATCATGTGCGGGTCCATGGCCGCTTCCAGCATGATGAGGCTGTTTCCCCCGCGGCAGGTGCCGACGGCGCAGTCGTAGTGCTCACAGCCCGGCCCCGCCAGCTCGCCGCCGGACACCCGGCTGCCCGGCGGGCCGCCCGTCGCGGTCAGGGTGACGGGAGCGTCGGTCATCCGGTAACGGACCGCGGCGGCACCGGACTCCCAGGGGAAGTGGACCGATGTGACCCGGAAGGTGTCCGATTCCCGGGGACGCAGGACGTGGCCTTCGTCCGGGGCCTCGTCGAACGACCCGGAAACCACCTTCGACGTCAGCACCAGAGCGTGCGCGGACTGATTGCTCACGGTGACCTCGTAATGCTCACGCTCGGGCATCGGAATACCGGTCGCGATGGCCGCGTCCCTGAGCTTCTTGGCGAATTCCTCGTTCATGCCGTCCAGCCTGCGCGTACGAGCGTGCGCACAGGGTCACCCGGCCGCCCGAAGGAACGGAGGAGCTCCGGTCCCCCGATCAGGGGAGCGGCGGCTACGTGCCGGAGTGCGGCGAGGCCTCCGGGCGCGCGGCCGGGTCCAGGGTCCAGCTGGCGAGCAGCCGCAGGGACTCGGCGGACGGGGAGCCGGGCTCGGCATGATAGGTGATCAGCTGCTGGCCGTCGGCGGGCAGCACCAGGGACTCGCACGAGAGGGTCAGCGGACCCACCACAGGGTGATGCAGCTCCTTGACGCCGAAGCACTTGTCCCGCACGTCGTGGGCGGCCCACAGGCCCCGGAACTCCTCGCTCTTGACGGACAGCTCCCCCACCAGCGCGCACAGCCTGGCGTCGTCCGGGTAGCGGCCCGCCTCCAGGCGCAGGAGGGCGACGATGTCGGCCGCCTTGCGCTCCCACCCCACGTACAGGTCGCGGCAGGCCGGGTCGAGGAAGATCTGCCAGGCCAGGTTGCGCTGCGGGGCGGGGACGGCGGCGAAGTCGCCGAGGAGCGCGCACGCCATGCGGTTCCAGCCGATGATGTCGAGCCGCCGCCCGACGACGTAGGCCGGGACGCTGTCCATGGCGTCGATGAGGTGCTGCACGGCCTGGCGGACGCGCTGCGGGCGGCTGGGAGCCCGGCGGGACCGGGTGACCGGGCGGATCAAGTGCGTCAGATGGTCCCGCTCGGTCGGGTTCAGCCGCAGGGCGTCGGCGATGGCGTCGAGGACTCCGGCCGAGACGTTCTGTCCCCTGCCCTGCTCCAGGCGCGTGTAGTAGGTGACGCTGACGCCGGCCAGCTGTGCCAGCTCCTCCCGGCGCAGTCCCGGCACCCGCCGCCGCCCGCCGTGCGGCGTCAGGCCGACCTCCTCGGGGCTGAGCCGGGCTCGGCGGGAGCGGAGGAACTCGCTCAGTTCGGTGCGCTGGTCCATGACCCCAGTATGCGGGGCGTTTCCGCAGGCCAGGGTGGCACTGTCAGGAGTAGTCACGGCAGGGGCAGGCACCCCGAGACTAGGCTCGGCCGGGTTCTGGCTAGCCCCGCCGGACGGCCGCATCCTTGATCGCATGACGCACACCACTGTTCCCGCCTACGCCGCACCGTCGCCCAAGGCCCCGCTGGAGCGGATCACCGTTCCGCGCCGTGAGCCGGGCGAGCACGACATCCTCATCGAGATCAAGTACGCGGGCATCTGCCACTCCGACCTGCACACCGTGCGCGGGGAGTGGGGCGACGGCGGCGTCTTCCCGATCGTCCCGGGCCACGAGATCGCGGGTGTGGTGGCCGCGGTCGGCTCCGGCGTGACGCGCCACGCGGTCGGCGACCGCGTCGGCGTCGGCTGCTTCGTCGACTCCTGCCGCACCTGCGAGAACTGCCTGGCCGGCCTCCAGCAGTACTGCACCGGCGAGCTCGGCTCGGTCGGCACCTACGGGGCCACCGGGCGCGACGGCCAGGTCACCCACGGCGGCTACTCCACGCACATCGTCGTCGACGAGAACTACGTCCTGCGGATACCCGACAGCATCCCGCTGGACGCGGCGGCCCCGCTGCTGTGCGCGGGCATCACGCTGTACTCCCCGCTCTCCCACTGGAAGGCGGGTCCGGGCAAGAAGGTCGCCGTCGTGGGCCTGGGCGGCCTCGGCCACATGGGAGTGAAGATCGCGCACGCCATGGGTGCCGAGGTGACCGTGCTCAGCCAGTCCCTGCGCAAGAAGGACGACGGCCTGCGGCTGGGCGCCACCCACTTCCACGCGACGTCCGACCCGGCCACCTTCGAGGCCCTGGCCGGCACCTTCGACCTGATCGTCAACACCGTCTCCGCCGATGTCGACCTGGGCGCCTACCTCGGTCTGCTGAAGACGGACGGCACCCTGGTCCAGGTCGGCGCCCCCGAGGAGCCGCTGCCGATCGCCCCGTTCGCGCTGATCACCCAGCGCCGGTCGTTCGCCGGCTCGATGATCGGCGGCATCCCGGAGACCCAGGAGATGCTGGACTTCTGCGGTGAGCACGGGCTCGGCGCCGACATCGAGCTGATCCGCGCCGACCAGATCAACGAGGCGTACGAGCGGGTGCTGGCCAGCGACGTGCGGTACCGCTTCGTCATCGACACGGCGACGATCTGATCCCTTCCCGGGCCTGATCCTTCCCGGCCGGATCCGTTCCCCGTGCCGGCCTTTCCCCGGCCTGTATACGTTCCGGCGCGGCGCTCCACGGCCCGCTCCCGGCCGCTCTTGCGCGACTCCACGCGCGGGGGGCGTGCCGCGAGCGGGCCTCGCGCGGTAGCCGGTGGCCGGTGCCAGACTGGGAACCGGCCCGGGACACCGCCCGCCGCGCCCGCGGGGACGGCCCCGGCGAGGACCGTCGAAGGAGCACCCCACCATGCTCACCACAGACTTCGTGACCGGCGCGCCCAACTGGCTCGACCTCGGCAGCCCCGACACCGCGGCGTCCGCCGGGTTCTACGGGGCGGTGTTCGGCTGGGACCTCCGGTCCGCCGGTCCGGACGCGGGCGGTTACGGCTTCTTCCAGCAGGACGGCCGGACCGTGGCGGGGCTCGGCCCGCTGACCGAGGAGGGCGCGAGCCCCGCCTGGACGGTGTATTTCCGGACGCCCGACGCCGATGCCACGGCCAAGGCCGTGGAGCAGGGCGGCGGCACGGTCCGGGTGGCGCCGTTCGACGTCATGGACGCGGGGCGGATGTCCTGTCTCACCGACCCCGGCGGTGCCGAGTTCGCCGTCTGGCAGCCCGGGGCGGTGCAGGGGCTGGAGCGGACCACCGAGACCCACAGCCTGTGCTGGGCCGAGCTGCACACCGCGGACCCCGAGGCCGCCTTCGCCTTCTACCGCTCGCTGTTCGGGTGGCGGAGCCAGGAGATGGAGGTCGCGGAGATGACCTACCGCGTCCTGTCCACGGCCGAGGGCGACCCTCAGGAGGCCTCGTTCGGCGGCCTCGCCCCGGCCCAGGGGGACGGGGAGGAGCCGCGCTGGATCCCGTACTTCACCGTGGAGGACGCCGACGCGGTCGTCGCCACGTCCCAGGAGCACGGCGGCTCGGTGCTGATGCCCGCCGCGGACGTGCCGGAGGTCGGCCGGATCGCCTGGCTCGCCGACCCGTTCGGCGCCCCCTTCGCCGTCATCAAGCCGGCTCCGTCGGCGGCCTGACGACACGCCCGGCGCGCGGCCCCCGGTCCTCTCGGGAGGCCGCGCGCCCGGGCCCCGCTCAGCTCTCCTCGGCGGACTCCGGGGCCGCCGCCTCGGCCTCGGCGACCGCCGGCTCGCCCTCCTCCTCGGCCTCCTCCTCCGTCGGCTCCTCGGCCTGCGCGGCCACCACCTGGAGGACGGCGGCGTCCTCGTCGACGGCCAGCGTGCAGCCGCGCGGCAGCTCGATGTCCCCGGCCCGGATGGTGTGCCCGGCCTCCAGCCCCTCGACGGACACGGTGAACCCCTCCGGGATGTGGGTGGCCTCGGCCTCCACCGGCAGGGCGTTGAGGATGTGCTCCAGGAGGTTGCCGCCGGGTGCCAGCTCGCCCTCGGTGTGGACGGGCACCTCGACGGTCACCTTCTCGCCCTTCTTCACCGCCAGGAAGTCGACATGGACGAGGAAGCCGCGCAGCGCCTCTCTCTGGACCGCCTTGGGGATGACGAGTTCGCCCTTGCCCCCGATGTCCAGCTTGATCAGCACGTTCGGGGTCTTGAGCGCCATCATCAGCGCGTGGCCGTCGAGGGACACGTGCTTGGGATCCGCGCCGTGGCCGTAGATGACGGCCGGGACCTTGTTGGCGCGGCGGATGCGGCGGGCGTAGCCCTTGCCGAACTCGGTGCGCGGCTCGGCGGTCAGCTTTACCTCGGCCATGACGGCACTCCTCGTGTCCAGATGTAGCTGTCTGTAAGGGCGCCGGGAGTTTATCCAGCCTGCGGGCGGTGTGCGCCGACGCTGCTCCATCCGGCCCAACAACCGCCCCGAAGGTGCGCACGGGCGGGCGGGCGCGTGTTGAGCGGCCGCAGGACGCGGGCGTCGGGTATCGACGCGGCGCAGTGTTCGCAGACCTCGGCGAGCCGCCACAGCCGCCCCGTGTCGGTGTGCAGGATCACCTGGCCGGTGGCCTCGCCCCGGCAGCCGGGGACGGTCCAGGCGTGCCAGGCGCAGCCCTCCTTCCCGCAGCGGCAGCCGGTGCCCGGCGGCGGGGGCCCGGCCGCGTGGCCGTGGCCGGCGAGGTGGCCGGCCGCCGCCGTGCGGGCCGCGGCGGGCGTGGGCAGGGGCACGGGGTCGGGCCGGCATCCGGGCACGGAGCACCGGAGCGTCATGGTCCGCCGGTCCGGGTCCCGGTCCGTGGTGAGGTGCACGGTCCAGAGCCGGCCGACGGCCGGTACGGCGTGGTTCGCCACAACTCGCTCCCGAGGTCTTGGGTTTCCGTTCGGTTCCGGTGGTGTTGCCGCGGTGCGCGGCACCAGGTTCCAGGGTGCGGTGGCCGGGCCCGCCGGGACATCCCGGGCACGGGGATTGGCCGGAGGGCGACGCCGTCCCCCGGCCGGACGAGCGCTCCGCCCCCCGGCCGCCCCCCGGCCGGCCGCCGGCCGGGACGCGGGCCGGCCGGTGGCGGACGACCGGGCGGAGGGCCTCCCGCCGTATACGCGTTCGCCCGCCGGGGCGGGCGGGATCGGGCAGACTTTGCGGGCACCGTGCAGACACCGTCGCGAGGACGAGGGGAAGTCCATGAGCGGAATGCGAAGATTCAGCCGTCGAGGGATCTTACGGGCGGGCCTGGGGGCCGGCGGGGCGGCGCTGGCGGCACAGCTGACACCGGGGCTCCCGGGCCCGTACCACCTGCTGGACAGCCCGGCCTGGGCGGCGACCCCGGGGGCCCGGGCGGCCTTCCCCGAGTGGAGCCGCTACGCCCGGCTGGCCGACGGCACCTTCGACGAGGACGCCGATCCGCAGCTCGACATGAAGCCGGTCATCACGGCGCTCAAGGCCCAGAACGTCAATGTGATCGAGGTCGACACGATCCTCTCGCACTGGCTGACCGAGGCGGAGTTCACCGAACACCTGGGGAAGATCAAGAGCTTTGTGGAGCTGGCGCACGCCGCCGGGATCCGCGTGGTGATGTACTACCCGTCGCTCGAAGTGATCAGCATCGGCGGCGAGAAGGGCAAGTCGTTCTACAAGGACGGTGACGGCAAGTCCTGGGTGCAGCGCTCCCTGGACGGCAAGCCGAACGTCTTCTACGGCAGCCTGGTGGTCTGGGTCGACCCGGGTGACGAGAGCTGCTGGGTCAGCCCCGACTCCCCGTGGCGGGAGTTCTACCTGGGCCGGATCAAGGCGCTGGCGCGGACCGGTCTGGACGCCGTGTGGCCGGATGTGCCGATCTACTTCGACGGGGCGCTGAGCTGGTGCGACGGCTCCACCTGGGCGGCCGACGCCTTCCGGGCCGACACCGGGCTGGCGATGCCCGCCAAGGACGACTTCACCAGCCTGCCCTTCCGCCGCTACGTCGAGTGGCGGCACCACAACCTCAACCAGTGGCAGCTCGACATCGCCGCCGCCGGCCGGTCGGTCAACCCGGACCTGGTGACGTTCATCGAGACGGTCAGCATGGACTACCAGTACGCCACCTCGATCGGCCTGGACGGCGCGTACCTGCGCAAGGCCGACGGCGTGAGCCACGTCTGGGAGGTGGACATCCTCGGCAACTACGACGGGATGCGCCACGCGACGGCCACCGACTGGACCTGCCTGATCTCGATGTACAAATACGCGCGGGCGGCCAGCGGCACCAAGCCGGCGTGGGCGTTCTCCTACGGCTGGAAGGGCGACGACGCGTCGCTGGTGATGGCCGAACTGCTGGCGGCGGGCTGCAATCCGTACGAGGTGAAGAGCCCGTTCAAGGACGTGACGACCGACAAGGCGATGCGCACCCGGATGTACGCCTTCGTCGCCGCCAACCAGGCGAAGCTGTACGACACCGCGCCGGCGGCCCAGGTCGGCGTCTACCACTCGTCGGCGTCGCGGGACTTCGTCAGCCATTCGGTCGGCAGCGGTATGTACGCCAACGCCAAGCCGCCGACCGGGATCAAGGCCGACGACTGGTGGAGCTCGGGCAGCGCGGAGGAGAGCTGCACCACGCAGGCGTGGCTCGGCGAGTTCCGCGGCACGGTCAAGGCCCTGGTGTACGCGCACGTCCCGTTCTCCACCGTGACCAGCCCCGGGCTCACCGCCGACGACCTGACCGGCTACCGCGTGCTGATGCTGCCGAACCTCCAGGCGGTGTCGGACGAGGAGGCCGAGGTGCTGCGCGGCTTCGTCAACGGCGGCGGCACGGTGGTGATCACCGGCCCGGCGCCCACGGGCCTCGACCGGTTCGGATCCGCCCGTGCCGAGTACGCGCTGGCCGACGTGCTCGGCTTCCGCAAGGCGGACCCGCTGCCCGCCACCAAGGAGAATCGTTACGGCGCGGGCTTCTGTCACTACGTCAGGAACCTGATCGGCAAGAGCTATCTGGCCTCGACGGACCAGCCGAGCGCCGACCAGCTCCTCGCGCCGGTACGGGCCGCCGTCACCCCCTCGGTGACGCTGACGGGCGACCGGAGGATCCATCTGGAGGTGGGCACGCTCGGCGACGACACGGTCGTCCAGCTGGTCAACTTCACCCACTGCCAGGACACCCCGACCGCCTTCCGCACCACGCCGGCCACCTGTACGGTCTCGGTCGCGGTCCCGGCGGGCAAGCGGGTGCTCGCCGCCACGGTCAGCACGCCGGACGCGCCCTCCCCCGCCCCGCAGCCGGTCGCCTGGCGGGTCACCGGCTCCACGGCCGCGGTCGATCTGACGGTGGCGCAGTACTCCCTGCTGACCGTCACCACCGGCTGAGGCCCGCGGCCCTCACCGCGTGACCGCCCCGGGGGCGGGGATCCGCCACAGCGACGTCGGCCGGTCCTCGTCCCCCGGGTGCGCCTCGAAGGCGATCCACCGGCCGTCCGGTGACCAGCTGGGCGCGCCGTCGTAGCCGGCGGGGCTCCGGGTCACCCTGACCGGGGTCCCGCCGGTAGCGGGGATCACGAAGATCTGCGGCACCTCCAGGCCCCCGGCGGTGGAGGAGAAGACCACCGACCGGCCGTCGGGCGACCAGCTCGGGTCGGTGTGCTCGCCGGATCCGCCGGTGAGCCTGCGCAGGCCGGTGCCGTCGGCGCCCATCACGTACAGCGCCCAGGTGTCGCTGTCCCGCTCCCGCCGCTGGAAGACCAGCCGGTCCCCCTTCGGCGACCAGTTGGGCTGGCGGTTGTCCGTCCCGGTCGCGGGCCCGTCCAGCAGCCGCGTCGCCCCGCTGCCGTCGCGCCGCACCTTCCACAGGGACCCGAGCGCGGCCCGCGACGGCCGGCGCTCCTCGCTCCCCGTCTCCTCCTCCACGCTCTCCTGGAAGACGATCCACCGCCCGTCGGGCGAGAAGCTGGGCTCCAAGTAGCCCGACCTCCCCCGGTGTTCGGTGACCCGCACGGGCCGCTCGCCACCCGGCGGCAGCACCCACACCTCGTCGTGCCCGGCCCGGTCGGAGGCGAAGGTGACCCCGGCGGAGGGGTGCCAACTGGCACCCGGGAGGTTCACGGCGGCCCGGTCCGACTCGTCGAGCAGCGTGTCGGCCCGCCGCCCCGGCCCGGCGGCGCCACGACCGTCGAGCGGCAGCACCCGGAGGGCGGCGGCGCCCTCGTTGTAGCCGTCGTGGAAGAGGGTGAACAGCATCCGCCGCCCGTCGGGCGAGAACGCCGGATTCTGCGCGCTGGCCCGCCCCTCCCCCCGGTAGACGAGCCGGGCACCGTCGGGGCGCGTACCGCCGGGGTGGGTGCCGGTGGGGGCGGGCGGCCCGGGATCGGGTTCCCGGGACGTACCGCACGCGGTGAGGAGGAGGGCGGCGAGGGTGACGGCGAGGACGAGCGGTCGGCTGCGCACGTGTTGACGATAGGGGGTGGGGCCGAGTCGGTGCCCGCACAGTCGGCTATGAGGCCGACTTCAACGTACTGGTCGCCGTTCACGACCAGCACAGCCCCGGGACGGCTGCCGACGACATCAGCAGCACCCGAGGGACCGGAAATTCCATCCGGCTTGGCGCCAGCGGCCGGGATCGAGGGTGCCACGGCCGTCGACAACCTTGGTCCGGGAGACGTGGCTCGCGAGCCCGACAGGGCTGATGTCGGTGAACTCAGGCCATTCGGTCAGGTGCAGCAACAGGTCGGCGCGTTCGGCCGCGTCGAAGGCCGTGTCCGCGTAGTCGAGCTCCGGGTGAGCCTTGCGGGCGTTGTCGAGGGCCTTGGGATCGTGGACGGTGATATCGGCACCGAGCCGGTGGAGATGGGTGGCGACAGCGAGAGCGGGGGAGTCACGGATATCGTCGGTGCCGGGCTTGAAGGCCGCTCCCCAGACGGCGATGCGCTTGCCCTTGACGGTGCCGTCGAGCTGTTCGCGGGCAAGGTCGACCATGCGTTCGCGGCGACGCAGATTGATGGCGTCGACTTCGCGGAGGAGGCCCAGGGCCTGGTCGGTGCCGAGTTCACCTGCGCGGGCCATGAATCCGCGAAGGTCCTTGGGCAAGCAGCCGCCGCCGAAGCCGAGGCCGGGCCGCAGACCGCGGGCGCCGATGCGGCTGTCGTGGCCCAGGGCTTCGGCGAGCTGGTGGACGTCGGCGCCGGCTGCTTCGCACACCTCGGCGATGGCGTTGATGAACGAGATCTTCGTGGCGAGGAAGGCGTTCGCCGAGCCCTTGACCAGCTCGGCTGTTGCCAGACTGGTCGTGATCACCGGCGCTCCGGCTTCGATGATCTTGCCGAAGCACTGCCTCAGCACGCGCTCGGCGTGGGTGTGCTCGCTGGTGAAGCCGAGAACGAGGCGGTCGGGGTGGAGGGTGTCCTCGACGGCGTAGGACTCGCGCAGGAACTCCGGATTCCAGGCGACCTCGGTCTGCTCGCCCGCCGGGGCTTCCTCACGGAGAATCGCGGCAAGCCGCGGAGCGGTGCCGACCGGGACAGTGGACTTGCCGACCACGACGGCGGGGCGGTGCAGGTGGGGTGCGAGACTACGGACGGCGATGAAGAGGTCGTTGAGGTCGTAGGCGTCGGACCCGGCTCGCTGCGGTGTTCCGACGCCGAGGAAGTGCAGGTCGGCGAAGGACGCGACCTCAGCGTACGAGGCGGTGAACCTCAGGCGTCCGTCGGCGGTGTGCTTGGCCAGCAGGTCGTCCAGGCCGCGTTCGAAGAATGGGGCCTTCCCTGCTCCGAGGGCGAGAATCTTGTCGCGGTCGGTGTCCATGCCGAGGACTTCGTGGCCGAGCTCGGCCATGCAGGCGGCATGGGTGGCGCCGAGGTAGCCGCAACCGATGACGGTGAGCTTCATGAGGCTCTTCCTTCCGTAAGGGCAGTGTGGGGCCGCACACCGGCCCCACACCCGCCCCCGGTCAGGAAGGGGGAAGCATCAGGTAGGCCGGGCGACCAGGTAGCGGGTGATCCCGTCCCGGATGAACGGCGGGATCGTGAGAACCGGTAGATGTTCAGGAGCGAAGAACTGGAGCTTGACGCCCTCGGCCAGGGGGAGGCTCGTCTCGTCTCCGTCCCAGGAGGCGGAGAAGAAGGTGATGAGCTGGCCGGAGCCGGCCTCGTCACGGATCTCGAACAACTCGGTCAGGTCCCGGGCCGTGAGGCCGGCTTCTTCGTCCAGTTCGCGGGTGATCGTCTCGGTCGGGGTCTCACCGAGGTCGGTGCCCCCTCCGAGCAGGCTCCAGTGGGCGGGCCAGGCGATGCCGTCGATGTCGTCGCGCAAGTGCATCAGGACCTCGCCCCCGCAGTTGCTGATGATCGCGACGGCTCCACGGGCGGTGGACGGGCCCTTGGCGGTGGTGGTGTCGGAGTGCATCCCGACACCGTAGTGAGGTGAAGGCTCGTCATGCGGCTGCCTTCGCCGTCTGCTCGGAAAACCAGGTAGCTGCCATCAGAGCCAGCACGCGGGAGCGGTCGAACCTGCCGCCCGCCTCCAGTCCGCGCGCCAACAGCGTCCGCAGAGGTTCCGGCGCCTCGCCAAGGGCAGCACGAATCCGAGCGTCCGTCCATTGGGCGAGCGGGCCGGTCAGCCAGGCAGGGACCGGGGAAGCGAAGCCGAGCTTGTCCCGGCTGGCCCAGACCTCGCGCGGCAGACCCAGCGCTTTGGCGGCATCCCGCAGAATGCGCTTCCCTGCCGCAGGCTCGCTGATCTTGTGTTCGGTCGGGAGCCGGTAGGCCAGCTCCACGAGCTCGCGGGCCAGAAACGGCGAGCGCCGCTCCAGAGCGAAGGCGGAGGCGAGCTTGTCGCTGGTCATGACCAGCGGACGCCAGGCCGTCGCCAGTTCGGCGAGCGTGAGCGCGCGGGCCGTGTCGCCGCCCGCGCGGGTGAAGGCATCGGCCACCAGTTCACTGATCCTGCCGTCGGGGTCCGGGCCGCGAAGGATCAGCCGGGCGGCGGCCTCGGAAGGCTGCGTGGGTTGCCCGGCTGAGTGCAGCAACTTGCCTGCCAGAGGTCGGTACGCCTCCAGGCCGGCGCCCAGGACGGCTTCGGGGCCGAAGAGGATCAGGGCCTGCCGGACGTAGCCCATCAGGAACTCGTCCGGCCCCAAGCCGCCGATCACGACCTTGATGCCTCGCTCGGCGACGGCCCGGTAGGCCATGTATTCGGAGAAGGTCGAGGCATTGCCCATGGGGTAGTCCAACGCGTGGACCATGTGCGGCAGGGCGGTGGTGAAGTCGGTGGTGTCCGGCTCGACCACGATCAACTCGGCGTCGATGTCACGGGCGATGGAGGCGGCGATCTGTGACTCGTCGAGGCGGTCCTGGTCCCGGTAGCGGACGGTGACACAGACCGGCGGACGCATGAGATAGGCGAGCACCGAGGAGTCCAGGCCGCCCGACAGCAGCAACGCGAAGTCTCCCGAAGGGGCCCGCAGCGGAATCTGCTCGGCCAGAACGACGGAGAAGCGGGCCAGGGCCGGCGCGTAGTCGCTCTCCCAGGGCTCGCGGTCCTCCAGGCTCCACCAGGTGGTGTGCTCCAGAGATCCGGAGAAGAGGTCGAAGGACAGCAGGCCGGCCGGAGCCAGCAGCTGAACACCTTGGAACGGGGTCTCGACTCCGGTCGGGGTCTCGATGGCCAGCATCTCCGGGCGGACCACGAGCGATGCCATGCCGTAGCCGGTCAGGGTGGTGACCTCGGAGGCGAAAGCGAGCCGGCTGCCGTCCAGCCGCCAGTAGAGCGGCTTCTCCCCCAGCCGGTCCCTGGCCAGGAACAGCGTTCCGGCCTCACCCGCGCCGGGATCGTAGAGGGCCAGTGCGAACATGCCGTCCAGTCCGTCCAAGCAGGCGGGCCCGAACGTGACCCAAGCCTTCAGGACCAGGTGGGCATCGGTCTCGTGGCGGGCAAGCGCGATGCCCCAGGCGGTGGCCTGCTGCCGGAAGTTGTAGATCTCGCCGTTGAAGGCCAGCAGCAGCCCTGTGCTGACGTCGAGGTAGGGGCCGGGCCGGGCAGCCGGGTCAACGATCAGCAGGGTGTTCATGGCCAGCACGGCCCGCCCGTCCGATGAGGCGACTTGAAATGTGCCATCCGGTCCACGGTGTGCCTGGGACAGACCCATCGTCCGGACCGTCGTCCGGTGCCGGACAGCGTCGGTTCCGGCCAGTCCTGCGATTCCGCACATCTGGTTCACCCCCGTAAATTTCGGGATGTCTTGGCGACGGCCAAGGCCGGACCGCCCTATCTCTCGGCCGTGCCTCGGGCTCTCATCACAGCCGCCGGGCAAGACCCCGGGGAGGGCTCGCAGGGGGGCTCACAACTCGCAGACGGGGTTCACCCTGCGGCGAACAGGCAATACCCTCGGTCACCCGACACAGTGATTCGCATACGGCATTCCGTGGGCAGCCACGCGTGCGATTCCGTCGGCAAAGGTTCTTCGGATCGGCAGAGGGGAACGCCAGTGGCGTCGACCGCCCGCCGGACCCGTCCGCCCAACGCGGACCTGGCCCGGCTCATCGAAGCCGGTGGAGCGAGTCACAAAGCCCTCGCCCATCGCGTCAACCAGCTCGCGCAGGCCGCCGGGATGGAGACCGGCTACTCACATACCGCCATCGCGAACTGGTGTCGCCGGGGTATGACCCCGAAATGGCCGGTCCCCCGCCTCCTCGCTGAGGCCGTCGGCGAACGGCTCGGACGCCCCGTCTCACTGACGGAGATCGGAATGGGCGAGGCCGAGACACCGCAGGCGAACCTGGGACTGGAATTCCCCCGGGAACCCGCCGACGCCGTCCGCGTCGCCGCCTCCTTCTGGAGCACCGTGAACCGTCGCGACTTCCTCACCGGATCGAGCTTCGCGCTCTCCGCCTTCACCACGCCCGTTACCCGCTGCCTCGTCACCCCCGCCGACGACACCGCCCACCACTGTGGAGGGATTCAAGTCGGCCGCCTCGACCTGGACGAACTACGGGACGCCGCAGACGAAGCTCGCCGCTGGGACTCCAGATACGGCGGCGGGAACTGGCGAGCCAACTCCGTCACCACCTGCCTCGAACAACAAGCCGCCCCACTCCTTCAGGGCTCGTTCTCCGACGAGGTCGGCCGCGCACTGTTCTCCGTCACCGCCGAACTCTCCCGTCTGGCCGGCTGGACGGCCTTCGATGTCGGCCAGCACGAAGTGGCCCAGCGGCACTTCATCCAGGCTCTTCGCCTCGCCCGCGCCGGCGGCGACATCCAGCTCGGCTGCTACATCCTGACAACCATGGCCATGCAAGCCCTGATGCGAGGCTTCGCCGACGAAGCCATCGACATGGCCCAAGGCGCCTTCGAACGCGCCAAGCACAACGCCACACACCGGGTACTGGCATTCACCAAACTCATCGAAGCCCGCGCCCACGCGCGAACCGGAGACGAACGGGCCGCCTCCCGGGCCCTGTCCGCCTCGGAGAACCTCCTCGAACAAGCCCGCGGGGACACCGGAGACGATCCGGGCTGGATCGACTTCTATCACCACGCGCGACTGTCCGCCGATGCCGCCGAGGTCTTCCGGGACCTGAGGAACCCCAAGGCCGCCCTGGCCTGGAACCAGCGGGCCGCCGCCATGCAGCCCGGAGTCTTCACCCGGTCCGTCGGCATGCGACTCGCGATCGTGGGAACCGCCCACCTCCAGGCCCGAGACCTCGACCACGGTCTGGAACTGGGCAACCGGTCCGTCGACATCCTCGCCCGCGTGAAATCCACGCGGGCGTTGGACTACGTCCGTGAGTTCAACACCGCCCTGGCCCCCTGGCGTCGCGAACCGGCCGTCCGCGACTTCATCCACCGCACCCGCACCGAACTCGGCATCGCCGCATAGCCACTCACGGATGGATTCACATCCTCAGCGCAACAGAACCGGCAAGTCCTCCAGCCAGTTCATCGTCATGCTCTGCTGCCTCCGCACCTTCTCCGCCGGCACGGCCAGCCGCATCCGGGGGAAACGGTCCAGCAGCCGCCCGAAGAGGACCTCCATCTGCGCGTACGCCAGCAGCGACCCGATGCAGCGGTGCGTGCCGTGGCCCATGGCCAGGTGCTGGTGATCGGTGCGGGTGATGTCGAAGCGGTGCGGGTCGGGGAAGCGGCGCGGGTCGCGGTTGGCCGCGCCCACGGCGATCAGCAGGAACTCCCCGGCCGGGATGGTCACGCCCTCGCCCAGGTCCACCGGCTCGGCGGTGTGGCGCGGGCCCACCGCGCGGAACGGGCCCTCGTGGCGCAGGCATTCCTCGACCGCGCCCCGCAGCAGGCCGCGGTCCGCGAGCAGCGCGTCGTACTGACCGGGGTGGCGCAGGAGGGCGTACACGCCGTTGGTGAGGGCGTTGGCCGTCTCCACGCCCGCGATGAGCAGGAGGAACGCGGCCGAGGCGAGCTCGTGGCGGCTCAGCGCCCGGCGGCCCGCGCGCCGCGATCCCAGGGTGGACAGCAGACCACGGACGGGCTGGGCGCGGCCCCGGTCCACCAGCCGTTCGCCGAAGTCGGCGATGAACTGGGAGGACTTCTGGTCGCCCGGCGAGCTCCGGCGGCACATCAGGGGTTCGAACCAGGCGGGGAACGCCGCCTGTTCGTCGTCGCGCAGGCCGAGCAGCTCGCCGATCACGGCGATGGCGAAGGGATAGGCGATCCGCGCGCGGAACTCCACGGGCCCGGAGCCGCGGAGGGCGCCGAGGGTGTCGTCGGCGAAGACCTCGACGCGCCGGCGCATCGCCTCCACCGGGCCTCTGCTGAGCGCCTGCTGGGTGCTGTGGCGCAGGCGCTGGGGGTCCGGCGGATCGGCGCCGATCATATTGGCCCGGATGCGGGCGCTCGTCTCGCGCCGCCGTTCCGAGCGGACGGTATGTCGCTCGCGGCGGTCGGGCCGCTTCCACTCGTCCTTGCGGACGGCGGGCGAGGCCAGCAGCGTACGCGCCGCCTCGTAGCGCGGGACGAGCCACAGGCGGCTGCCGCTCACCCCGGTGACCAGAGTGGCGGGGGCCTGGGCCCGCAGGGCGTCGAGGACGGGGTGGGAGTTCTGGAAGAAGGCCGGGGTGAAGATCTCAGGCGGTGGGGCGACGGTCCGGTCGGGTGACACAGCGATCCTCCTCGAACGAGTGAGCAGGGCGGGTCGTCAGCGGCGCGGCGCCCCGCAAGCCTACCCAGGGTGGTCGGGTGATTACACATCGCTACCGGCGCTCCGTCGGACCGGCGCCGACGGCCTCACCACACCCGTATCCACCGCCTCTGTCGCCTCGTTCACCTCACCCGATGACAATCGCACCACCCGGGTCGCCATCCGCAGCAGCGCCGGCCGATGCGTCGTCATCACCACGGTCCGGCCCGCGACCAGCCGGCCCAGCGCGGCCACGACACACCGCTCCGTCTCCGGGTCGAGCCCCGACGTCGGCTCGTCCAGCAGCACGATCGGGGCGTCCGCGAGCAGCGCGCGGGCGATCCCCACGCGCTGGCGCTGACCGCCGGACAGCCCTGTGCCGCAGTCGCCGAGCCGGGTGTCCAGACCGTCCGGCAGCAGGTCGGCGAAGTCGGTGACCAGCGCCGCCTCCGCCGCCGCCCGCACGTCCGCGGGGCTCGCGTCCGGGCGCGCGTAGCGGATGTTGTCGGCCAGGGTGCCGGCGAAGAGGAAGGTGTCCTGGAGCACCGCCGTCACCTGCCGGCGCAGCCACCGCTCGGACAGTTCGGCCGTCGCCGTGCCGTCGATACGCACCTCGCCCCGTGTGGGCCGGTACAGCCCCGCGATCAGCGCGAGCGCCGTGGACTTGCCGGCCCCGTTGGGCCCGGTCAGCGCGACCCGTTCGCCGCGGCCGACGCTCAGGTCGAGACCGCGCAGCGCGGGCCGCTCCCCGTAGTCCATCGCGACCCCGGCGAAGTCGACGCGGCCCGCCGCGCGCTCCGGCAGCCCGGCGGGCGGTTCCCCCGCGGGCGCGCGCAGCGGGCACGGCTCGTCGAGGATCGCGGCGATCCGCTCCGCCGACGCCTGGCCCTGCGCGAACGTCCCGGCGAGCTTGGACAGCGCGCGCAGCGGGGCCACCATCCCCGTCAGATAACTGAGGGCGACGACGAGATGGCCGACGCTCCACCAGCCGCGCAGCACCCCCGTGCCGCCCACCCACAACAGCGCCGCCGTGCCGACCGCCGTGACCGACTCCACCAGCGGCACCCGGCGGGCCTGCACGTCCGCCGCCTCCAGGCCGGCGCGCAGCACACCATCGCTGCCGGCGGCGAAGTGCCGGTCGTGCAGCTCCTGACGGCCGAAGACATGGACCGTCCGGATGCCTTGGAGGGCCTCGGCGACGAGCCCGGTCAGCCGCCCCTCCGCCTCCCGGCGGCGCCGCGCGGCCCGGTGCCCGCGCCGCCGGTTGCGCACCCCGACGAGGAGCACGAGCGGTACGCAGCCGACGCCGATCAGCCCGAACCGCCAGTCCAGGAAGAGCAGCGCCGTCACGTACCCGGTGACCGAGAGGACACCGGGGAACAGCACCGAGAAGAAGGCGACCAGGCTGTCCTTGATCCGGCCGCAGTCGGTGATCACCCGGCTCGTGGACTCGCCCACGGCCTGCCCGTCGTGGTAGGCCAGCGGCAGCCGTTGCAGGTGGGCGAAGATCTCGCGGCGGATCGCCACGCTCATCCGCTCGCCCACCGCGTTCATCACCCGGTCGCCGGCGTAGTCGAACGCGGCCGACACCAGGGCCAGCAGCACCACCGCCCCGGCGGCCGTGGCGAGCATGGTGCTCCGCTCGGGGCCGAAGGCGTCCAGCGCGCCGCTCAGCGGATTGCCCGATCCGCTGCCGCCCAGCACCCGGTCGACGACGGCCGCGATCGGCCAGGGCGTCACCAGGTCCGTGACCATCTCGCAGATCCGCAGCCCGACGCCGAGGAGGAGCCGGGGCCGGTAGGGGGCGCCGAAGCCGCGGAAGAGCCGCGCCACCTGCCGGCCGCGGCGCCCCTCGCTCATCCGGGCAGGGCCGCCGCCGCGGCCTCGGGGAGGGCGGCGGCCAGGGCCCTCTCCCGCAGCGCCCGGTTGCTTCCCTCCGGGTGGATGCCGTGCCGCGCCATGGCCGCCAGGACCACCGGGGCGAGCGCGGGGTCCGCGGCGGTCATCTCCCGCAGCAGCGACGAGAACTGGTTACGCCGCTTCCGCTCCTCGGCCAGCGCGGCGGCCGTGAACTGCCCGGCCGCCTCCGCCCCCGTGCCCGAGCCGAGGCGTACGAGCCCGCGCAGCAGCATGGCGACGAACCGGTCGCTCTCGCCTCCGCCCTCCCGCACGGCCTGGTGCGCCGACCACAGGGCCGACGCCCAGACGGTGCCGTTGGCGTGCGTCTGCCCGCCCCGGCCGGGCCGCAGATGGGCCATGGTCCAGCACCGGTCGAGGCCGCGCCGGCGCTGGTCCCACGGCGGCACGTGCCCGCGGTGCCAGCCGTGGATGTCCGGGGTGCCCAGCTGCATCGCCGTCAGGAAGTCGGCGGTGCCCTCGTCCAGCGCGTTCTTCCCGCTGTGCTGCCCGTCCGGCGGCCGCAGCCGGTTGACCTTGAAGTCCGCGGTGTGCCGGCAGACGTGGTGCCCCACCTCGTGACAGACGACCGCCGCGTCGTGCGCGGGCGCGTGGAAGTACGAGCCGACGGACGGCCCCGGGAGATAGGCGTCGCCGCCGCCGAGGTGGACCTCGCCGGCCCACGAGATCCGGTACGGCTCGGCCGGTTCCGCTTCGCCGGGCAGCCGGTAGTGCCCGCCGCCCCAGCGGACGGGCGAGTCGTGCGCCCCGATCCGTACGGTCAGGTGCGGCAGCGGCCGGCCCAGCAGCCGCGCGGCCGACCGCAGCAGCCGCTGCGCCCGGTAGGCGGTGTTGCCGACGCCGAAGGCGCGCGCCCTCCGCTCGGCCCCGGCCTCCGCCAGCGGGCCCCCGCCCGCCGCCGGTTCGACGGCCAGGTCCGTACCGCCGGAGTCGTCGAAGAGCGCGCCGCCGCGCTCGTCGCGCACGGTGACCTCCGGCGACCACAGCTCGGCGGGCCCGGTCACCTCCGCGTCCAGCTCCACCTCGGCCAGGATCCCCGGGCCGGGTGTGCCGTCCTCGCGGTAGGCCCCGACCCGGATCACCTGCCGCCCGCCGTGGCCAGGGCCACCGGGCCCGCGAGCAGTTCCACCGCGGCCCCGTCGGCCAGCCGGGCCGGTGACAGCACCGGCAGCCCGGTGACCGCCGCGGCCTCCCGGGCCGCCAGCGGGCCGGCCGTCACCAGGCCGCTCACGGCCAGCACCCGCACCCCGAGGGCGGACAGCAGGTCGACGCCCGCGCTCGCGGCCAGCGCGTCACCCACCGCCAGCACGACGCCGTCGCAGACCTCGGGCAGCGCGGCCGTGAGCGTGCGGGTCTCGTGCTGGAGCAGCCCGTCCGCGAGCTCCAGGACGATCGCGCCGGCGCCGTCGTGTGCCAGTGCGTCCCGCATCGCCGTCATCGCCGCGAGGAGCCGCTCGACGGGATAGCCGAAGGTCGACGGCATCCCGAAGTCCAGGAAGTCGGTCACGTGCCGGGCCCCGGCGTCCAGGTAGGCCCAGCGGTCCTTGCCGCTGCCGGTTCCGGTGACCTTCGCGGCGCCGGGCACCAGCCCCGCGCGGGCCCAGCCGGTCAGCAGGCCGGCCGCCGTGGTGGTCTTGCCGGCGTTCATCGACGAGCCGACGACCGCCAGGACGCGGGGCCGCTCGGCGGGCGGTGGCGGTGCGGGCCGGGCGAACCGGTCGAGGGACAGCGGCCGGTCGTCCTCGCCGGCCAGCGCGCCGAGGATCGTCAGCTCGGTCGGCGCCGTGCAGCCGGTGTGCCAGGAGACGGCGGTGCCGATGACGCCGCCGGAGGTCAGCAGGTGCGCCCGCGGGCCCGGCCGGTGGTAGCCCTCGTACGAGTCCGTCGCGTAGCGGTTGCCGCAGGCGCCGACCACCAGATCGCCGGTGCGCAGCCGGACCCGTCTGCCGTGCGTGTCCTCCAGCCGGCCGCCGCCTCCCACCCGGTCGACGCCCGCCACCACCAGATCGCCCGGCCGGTGCGGCGTGGCGAGCCCGCCGAGCCGGCACCGGCCCGGCGCGGTGACGCCCCGCGTGACATGGCTCCACTTCGCCGTGGACAGATCCCTCATCAGCTCTCCCAGCGGGCGTGCGCATCCTGCTGACGCAGCGTCACCCGCGCCCCCATGGTCAGCGTCCCGCGGCGCCTCGGCAATCCGGCACGCGGTGCCTTGGCGAACTCATGGAACGGATGGTTCCGCTTTGCGCGCCGTCCGGAACCGGTCCATCGGGGCCCCGGCCGCCAGGCCCGGGCGGCCCGTCCGTCCGCCCGGCCGGTCCGCGGTTCCCCACGGCCCCCGTGTCCCCCATCGGATGGGTTACGAGTGATGAGCTGATGTACGACGTGCCGGTGCGTCACACTCCGCCCAACCGGAAATCGCGGGTTGCACGGCGAACAGGGCGGGGGCCTGGACATGGACGTCGGCTACGGAACGGACGGCAGCGGCTTCGAGGTGATCATCGCCGGGGCGGGCCCGACCGGCCTGACCCTCGCCTGCGACCTGGCCCGGCGCGGCGTGCGCGCCCTCCTCGTCGAGCAGGGCGGCAGACTCTTCCCCGGCTCGCGCGGCAAGGGCATCCAGCCGCGCACCCAGGAGGTGTTCGACGACCTCGGCGTCATCGAGACCGTACGGGCCGTCGGCGGACCGCACCCCACCATGCGGCGCTGGGAGAACGGCGAGCCGCGCGGCGACTGGGACATGTTCCAGCGCTACGCCCCCACACCGGACGTGCCCTACCCCGAGGTGTGGGCCGTGCCGCAGTGGCGCACCCAGGAGATCCTGCACACCCGGCTGCGGCAGCTCGGCGGTGACGTGGCCTTCGGGGTCACCCTCACCGGTCTGACCCAGGGGGACGGGGGCGTCGAGGTCCGGCTCGCCCACGGCCCGGACGGCAGGGAGCACCTGGTGCGCGCCGCGTACGTGGTCGGCGCGGACGGCGGCCGCAGCACCGTGCGCGCCGCCCTCGGCATCGGCCGTACCGGCGAGACGGTCGACGCCCGCCCCGCGATCGTCGCCGACGTCCGGGTCGACGGCCTCGACCGGGACCGCTGGCACGTCTGGCCGGAGCCGAAGGGCGGCGGCCTCGCCCTGTGCCCGCTCGCCTGCACCGACTCCTTCCAGCTCCAGGCCCACTTCGACGACGAGGACGCCCGCCCCGACATCTCCGAGGCGGGCGTGCGCCGGCTGATCGCCGAGCGGACGCACCTGGCCGCGCGCGACGTCCGCGAGGTGCTGTGGGCCTCGCACTTCCGGGTCGAGGCCGCGCTCGCCGACTCCTACCGGTCGGGCCGCGTCCTCCTCGCGGGCGACGCCGCGCACGTCCACTCGCCGGTCGGCGGCCAGGGCCTCAACACCGGTGTGCAGGACGCGTACAACCTCGGCTGGAAGCTCGGCCTCGTCCTGCGGCACGGCGCCGGCCCCGCCCTCCTCGACACCTACGAGCACGAACGGCGGCCCGTCGCGGCCGAGGTCCTCGCCGTCAGCACCCGGCTGCACCGCTCCGCCCGGCTCACGGACCGCATCCCGGCCCGGCGGCGCGGCACCGCCACCCGCCAGCTGGCCATGGGCTACCGCGGCGGCCCGCTCACCGTCGAGACCCGGCCGGGCCTGCCCGAGGACGCGCTCCGGGCGGGCGACCGTGCCCCCGACGGACCCTGCGGCGAGGGCCGGCTGTTCGACCTCTTCCGCGGCCCGCACTTCACGCTGCTGGCCTTCGGCCCGGTGGAACTGCCGCTCGTCGCGTCGTCCCTGGTGGTGACGCACCGGGTCCCGGCGGACTCCGGCGCCGTGTGCCGCGCGTACGCGGCGCGCGGGCTGTTCCTGGTGCGGCCGGACGGGTACGTGGGGTGGGCCGGGGACGGGGCCGGCGGGGTCATGGACTATCTGGGGCGGCTGGGCCTGTCCTGACGCGGACAGTCCTACGGGCACAGGAACAGCAGCGCTCAGACCAAGGTCGACGGCCGGCATGCTGCTGGAGCTGGCCGCCGCGTGCCGCCGGGGCGAGCGCGCCCGCCTGTCGTACCGCGGCTGGGAGGGGAAGGCCACGGTCCGCGACGTCGACCCGTACCGCCTCGTCCACACGGGCCGTCGGTGGTATTTCGTCGCCCGGGACGTGACACGGGGACAGTCGCGGGCCTTCCGGGCCGACAGGGCCGACCGCCTCCAGCTCATCGGGCAACCGGTGGATCTCAGCGACCCGCCCGACCCGGCGCTGCTCGTCTCCCGCTCCGTCGCGACCGGCCCCTACCAGGTCTGTGCAACGATCCGCCTCCCGGTGCCCATGGACCGGGCGTTGCGGCTGATCCCCTCGACAATCGGATCCCACCGCGCCGAAGGCCCCGGCGTCACCATCGTCGATGTCGGCGGTCCCGACGCGGACGGACTCGCCCGGTACCTCCTCGGCCTGGCCACGCCCCTGCGGGTCCTGTCACCGGAGTCCGTACGGCAGGCCCTGCTGCGCCGTACCCGGGAACTCTTCGAGGAGAACACGCCCGGCTTCCCCCGGCAGAGCGACCCCGCATGGGAAAGGCCACCCGCGGAACCGCACGCCGCCGACCAGGACGACACCGCCTAGGACAGCAGCAACACCCGGTCCCAGTCCGGTGGTACGTCCGTCGCGGCCGACAGGAAGGCCAGGACCGCGCCCGCCGCGCCGTCGAGGAAGCCGGGGCCGGCCGCCGAGGTCCGCAGGCGGGTGGCCGACGCGTCGGCGAGCGCGGCCGCCGCGCCCGCGAGCTCGGGGTCACCTGTGTCGTGGGCGAAGCGCACCGTGATCTGGAGGAGTCCGGCCAGGCCGTGGCAGAGGCCCGTGCCGTCCCTAATAGGGCGGCGGAGGACTGCCTTCAACGCCTGGATCGCGAGGGCGCGCAGAGGGGCGTCGTCGAGGGCCGTTCCCGCGTGCCACAGGGCGCGGGCGATCCCGGGGGCGCCCCGGCACCACGAGGCGGGTGCCGCGGCGGGGCGTGCGGGCGTAGGGCCGCCGGGCGGTGGGAGCGGGACCAGGGCGGGCCAGTCGGGGCCCTGGGCGTCGTCGGAGCGGTGGTCTGCCAGCCGTTCCGCCAGCCGGGCGACGGCCGCGCGCTGTCCGGCGACGGTGACGCCCTCGGTGAGGGCCAGGGACAGCAGGGCGAGCGGCCCGGCGATGCCGTGGGCCACGCCGCAGTCGACGGCGCCGTGCGGGGAACGCGCCCGCCGGGCGGGGTCGTTCAGGGCTTCGGGAGGGGTGAACAAGTGGGGCGTCCCCGCCCGGTCGGCGCCGCTGAGCGCGACGAGGGCGGTGAGCACCTCGCACAGGGCCGCGCGGGCGGCCGGTTCCTCGTGCCGGCACAGCAGGTAGGCCCCGGTGCCGGTCACCCCGGAGATGACGTCGAACGCCCGGGCCGGCGGGCCGTGCGGGTCGGCGCCGAGCGCGCGGGCCCGTACGGCCGCCCGCTCCACTACGTGCTCGTGCGCCGCCGAGTGGGACGGGGCCCCGGGCGACAGCGCCCAGGCGGCGAAGGCGAGGCCCGCGAGCCCGCCGAACAGCCCCGGCGCGGCGTCCGGTCCACCGAGGCGCGCGGCACCCTCGGCCGTGGCGGCGAGATATCCCTCGGCCATGCCGCCCCAGCCCTCCCCCGGCCGGCAGCGGTCCAGTTGCCGGAAGGCCAGGACGAGCCCCGGGCCGCCGTCGGCGAGGTCGGGGTGGACGCGGGCGGGCACCCGGCGCGGTCGGCCGGTGAGGGCGGTGACGAGTTCGAGGGCCTCGGCGGCCTCGCGGTCCCGGAGGACGGCTGACCAGGTGGTGGTGCTTTCGGGCAACGTGTCGCCTCCGGTGGGGACATGGGTCAGGGGCGGGAGTTCCGTACGGCCCGGTCGCGGCGGCCGTACGGAACCTGCGTGACGGCGTCAGGGCGACGGCGTCACGAGTCCTGGCAACGCGGGCCGACGTCCGTGCACTGACCGCTCGTCCAGTCGGTGTCACAGCACATCACCGGTTCCAGCGTCCGTTCGTCCGTCTCCGGCAGTTCTTGCAGCTCCAGAACCTCGCTCTCCATGGTTCCCACCTCCTCTCGGGGTGTCGGAGGTACGTGCGGTGGTGGTGCCCCGCCCGGCGGTGTCGAGCAGCCAGGGGCGGCCGCCTCCGTGGGCGAGACGCAGGAGGAAGTCCAGGGCACCGGCGAGACCCACGTGGTAACTCGCGTGGACCTCGCGGAGGGTCTCGTCCGGTACCAGCAGCCGGCCGTCGCGCCGGGCCGCCCGGAGGTACAGGCAGTCGGCGGCCTCGGCCGCCCACGCGCGATAGCGCTCCCGGCCCGTCGCGTCGGCGAGGTCGAGCAGCAGATGGGCGTTGCCCGCGACGCCGTGGCAGGTGCCGGGGCCGAGCCGCCAGCGGTCCCGGTGGACGGCGACGGCGGCGCGTTCGGCGTACTCGCGGAAGGCCGTCTCACCGGTCGCCCGCCACAGCCGGACCAGCAGCGTGCCGATACCGGAGGCGCCGTGGCACCAGAAGTCGAGACCCATGCGCTCGGTCCGGCCCGGCCCCTTGGGCCAGCGCGCCGCGTCCCCCTCCCGCTCCGCCACCGCGCACAGGGCGTGGCCGCCCGCCGCCGCGATCTCGACGAGCTCCGGCCGTCCGAGGTCACGGCCCACGACGAGCAGGAACGCGGCCTGTCCGGCGACGCCGTGGCCGAAGCCGTACGAGGCGGAGCCCGCCAGCTCGGCGCGGTGGCCGGGGCCGAGCGGCCAGTCCACGCCACGGGCGCCCGGCCGGGTGGTGAGGCGCAGCAACCGGTCCGCGCACTCCGACGCCCGGTCGGCGAAGCGCGGGTCGCCCGTGGTCCGCCAGAGGCGGAGCTGCGCGAGACCGGCGCCGGCGAGGCCGTGGCAGATGTCGGGGTTGTGCCAGTCGAGGGGGATCCGCAGCGCGTACTCCCGGGCCCGCTCGGCCAGCGCGCGGTCGCCGAGGGTGCGCGCGGCGTCGTGCAGCGCCCAGACGGCGCCGGAGCGGCCGAAGTAGAGGCCGGGCAGGATCCGGCTGGGCAGGGTGAGCCGCTCGTCCAGCCAGTGGGCGGCGGTCCGCAGCACGGGCCCGGCCTCGGGGTGCGCGCCGGAGCGGACCGCCCGGTCGAGCACGGCCAGCACACCGGCGGCGCCCAGTTGGACGTTGCAGGGGTCGCCGTACGGGAGGGAGCGGGGCGGCTGCCACAGGTACTCGCCGGAGGGCGTGAGGGTCGCGGCGAGGTGGGCGAGGCCGTCGTGGAGCAGGCGGTGGAGCCGGGCGGGGGTGTGACCGGTGGCGGGTGGTGGTGCGGCTGGTTCCGGGCACGCGGCCGCCCCTGGTGCGGCGGGGCCGGTCCGTACGGCTGGGCCCGCGTGCATGGTCGGGCCGACGTTTACGGCCGGATCGGCGTTCACGACCGGACCAGCGCATACGACCGGCTCGGAACGTACCACCGGTTCCACCTGTAAGGCCGCTTCGGTACGTTCCACCCGCTCAGCCCCCTCCTCTCGTACGACCGCCTCGGCTCTCAGGAAAGCCGCCGCCTTCTCCAGCGGCCAGCGGGCCGGCGCGTCCGCCGTGAGGCCGAGGACGAGCGGCGCCAGTGCGCGCAGCGATGGGCAGTCCGGTGCGGCGGCCTCGACGAGCGCGGCGAGCCGTTCGCCGGCCGGGCGTCTCGGGGGCGTGTCCGCGGCGAGGACCGGGTTGATGCCGGAGGTGGCGTGGAGGAGGGTGGCGCCGAGGCTGAAGCAGTCGGCTTCGGGGCCGGGCGCGGGAGGCGGGACGCCGCTGTCGCGGCCGGGGTCACGGAGGGATTCGGGTACGGGCCTTCCGGCGGCCGGGCGGCCGGCCGCCGGGACGCCACCGAGGTCCTCGGACACGGCGGCGCCGTCCGGGCACTCCGCCGCCGCGCCGGCGTCGCGGTCCTCGGCCACGACGAGGCCGTCGAGGTGTTCGAGGTGCTCCGGTGCCGTGAAACCCGGGGTGCCCGCCGGGGCCGCCCGGCCGCCGAAGCGGACCGCGCACTCCAGGTCGACGAGTACGGGCGCGCCGTCGGGCGTCATCATCACGTTGCTCGGCTTGAGGTCGCGCACCACGAAACCCGCCGCGTGCACGTCCCCGAGGAGGCCGGTGAGGTCGCGGGCGAGGCGCCAGGCCACCGGCACGGGTAATCGTCCGCCGTGGCGGGCCGCCCGCTCGGCGGCCCATTCGTGCAGGGGCGCGCCGTCGATCAGGTCCTCCGCCAGGAAGACGTGCCCGGCCGCCTCGAACACCTCGCGGACGGCCGGGGTGACACCGAGCGGTGCGAGCCGGGCCAGGACGTCCGCCTCGTGGCGCAGCGCGTCCCGGGCGTCGCCGCCCCGGCCCGCGGCGATGTGCGGGCGCGCCTCCTTGAGCAGGACGCCGGTGCCGGTCCGCCGGTCGTGCGCCCGGTAGACGCCGCCCCGGTTGGAGTGCCGTACCGCCTCGCGGACGAGGTAGCGGCCGGCGAGGAGCACGGGGTCGCCGCGGCGCCGGGAGGGGCCCGGGCGTACGGGCGGGGGGAAGGGCGGCGGGGCCCAGGCGGGCGGCGAGAACCAGGGGTTGCGCTCGTCGGTGACGAACGTCCCGTCGGGGGCTCTCAGCCGGCCCGCGTAGAAGCCCTCGTCGTCGAGCTCGCGCGGCCGGGCGAAGCATCCGTAGCGGTAGTGGACGAGGCTGTCCGGCCGGTAGCGCCGGTCGGAGAGGATGGCGGGGCCGGTGAGGCCGAGGGTGGCGCGGTGGAGGGTGGCGGCGAGCTCGCGCAGCTGATCGTCGTCGTCGGGGTAGGCGGTGAGGAACTTTCCCGACTGGGGCCGTGGGGCGCGTACGGAGGTGAGTTCGGCGAGGACGCGGGGCGAGGCGGCGAACTTGAAGGCGCAGGCGTGGGCCACGAGGACGGGGACCGCGCGCTCCAGCACGTGCGGGGCGGAGTCGGGCGTCGCGGAGAGGTGGAGCTTCCAGCCTTGCTGCCGGCGCGCGTAGTGCGGCGGGGTGACCACGCACCAGGTGTCACCGTCCCGGAGTGTCCATGGCGGCTCCTCACCCTCGACACATCTCTGTGTGATCGCCCGATAACTCGTTGCCACGGATGCAGCATGGCACCCCCGCGCACCGGAGGCGAGGGCAGGTGTCGGACAGCCGTCGCCGCGCGGTGTGCGCGGGCGCGGGCAACCCCGCCGTCCGGGGCACCGT
Source organism: Streptomyces albireticuli (assembly GCF_002192455.1). Taxonomy (NCBI): domain Bacteria; kingdom Bacillati; phylum Actinomycetota; class Actinomycetes; order Kitasatosporales; family Streptomycetaceae; genus Streptomyces; species Streptomyces albireticuli. The sequence continues at coordinate 7,384,937 of NZ_CP021744.1, read as the reverse complement.
CTCCCCCGGGTGGAACACGTCTTCCCCAGGCGTGTACTGACGCCCCTTCACATAAGGAGGAACACCCTCGTATGCGTGGTTCGATACTGCTCCGCAGGCTGTCCGCCGTCGCTCTCGCCTCGCTGGCGGCGGTCGGTGCGGCGCCCTCCTTGGCCACGGCCGCCGCACCCGCCTCCCCGGCCCCTGAGGTGGCCGAGGTGACGTACACGGCGAAGGAGCGGAAGGACGCGCTGGCCTACTGGACGGCGGCGCGGATGAGGAAGGTGAGCGAGAGCGTGGACCTGGGCCCCACGGGGCCGTTGACGAAGGAGTGGCGGGGCGCGCCGGTGAAGACGGTCGGCCGGCTCTTCTTCGTCAACGCGGACGGTGCCGACACCTGGTGCACGGCCACGGCGGTGAAGAGCGGCAACCGCTCCGTCGTGATGGCCGCCGGTCACTGCGTGCGGCGGGGCGCCTCCCCCTTCAACACCTACATGGACCTCGTCTTCGTGCCCGGCTACGCCAAGGGCTCCCGGCCGTACGGGGCCTTCCCGGTGCGGGCCACGGTGACGCCGAAGTCCTGGGCCGAGGAGTCGCGGACCGACATCGCGGCGCTGACCGTGGACCCGGTCGGCGGCAGGCGTCTGACGGACGTGGTCGGCGGCCAGCCTGTGGGCTTCGACCGGGCGCCCGCCGGCGCGGTGACGTCCTTCGGCTACCCCGCGACGCACCCGCAGCGCGGCGAGGAGCTGCTCCACTGCTCGGGCCCGGCCGAGGCCGCCCCGGACGACGAGTGGCGGATGCCGTGCGACATGTCGGGCGGCGCGAGCGGCGGTCCGTGGCTCGCGGACTTCGACGCGAGGAGCGGTCTCGGCACGCTGGTGTCGGTCAACAGCCACGGTGACGCGCTGGACGGCAGCACGACGATGTCCGGCCCGGCGCTGGGGGCGGCGGCGCGGCAGGTGTACGAACGGGCGCAGCGGGTCTGAGCCGTTCCGCGGGATCCACGGCCGCCGGGGCCACGTGCCGGAGGATCCGGGCCCGGGGCCCGTCCGGCCAGGCCACCGGCGAGGAGGGCCGGCCTTCGTGGGAAGAGAGCCGGTCCTCGCCGGAGGGCGGTCAGCCCTCGCGAGAAGACGGGGTCAGTCCTCGTAGTTCGTGAGGACGCAGCCCTTCACCACCGCCTTCTCCAGGCGGTACCCCTCCGGCGCGGTGAAGCCCGGCCGGCAGTTCAGGTGGAGGAACTGCTGCTGGTACAGGCCGTGCCGGGAGGCCTGGTCATTGGTCTCGACGGCGATGTCGGTGCCGATGAGCACCTTGCTGCGGGTGGCCCTGATCCGGCCGTTCTCCTTGAGCTCCGCCAGCTGGGCGGCCTTCTCCCGGTTCTGGAAGGCGAGCATGTCGTGGACGGTGTCGAGCCAGACCAGGCCGTGGGCGCGGCGGGCGCCGCCGGGCTCGCCGCAGATGCCGCGCTCGCGGACGCCCCACGCCTTGTGGTCGCCCTCGACGGCGGGCAGGTAGTCGATGGAGCGGATGGACACGGTCTCGGGGTCGGTGGTGAAGCGGGAGCAGTCGACGCTGTGCTCGACGAGCTTCCTGAGCCCGGTGAGGCTGCCCGCCGAGGGCAGGCCGAGGCTCGCGCCCGGGGCGCGGCTCGGCAGGGGCCGCGCGGACTCGCCGCGTTCCTTGCCCTCTTCCTCCGGGGTCTGGTGGTTGACGCTGCCCTTGCCGTCGTCGCTGTTGACGAAGTCGCTGAGGACGCAGTGTTCGACGAGCGCCTTCTCCTTCTTGTAGCCCTTGGGGACCCCGAAACCGGCGTTGCAGGTGAGGATCCGCAGCCCGGACTCGGCGAGGGCCACGGCCGTCTCCGTCCGGCTGGGGACGACCACCAGGTTCCCGCCGACGAAGACCCTGCTGAACAGGCCGTACGTGGGCTCGTCCGCCCGGTTCCGGTCCATGACGCGCTGCTTGTACGCCTCCTGGAAGGCCTTCATGTCCGAGGTCAGGTAGAGGGTGATGCCCTCGCGCCCGTCCCGGTCGGCGCACACGCCCCGCTCGGTCACGGACCAGGCGCCGACGGCCGTCAGGGGCGTGCGGGGCAGGCGCTTGTCCTCGGGGCTCGCGCTCATGTTCTCGCAGGGGGCGTACTGCTGGACGTACTTCTGCGCCTCGGCGAGGGTGCTGACCTCGGTCGGGCCGGGCAGGGCGCCGGGGCCGCGCGGGGGTGCCGTGGCCGCGCCCGCCGCGCCGCCCCGGCCGCCCTCCCGCTCGCCGTCCTCGCACGCCGTGAGGGTGGCGAGCGCCGTAAGTACCGCCGCCGTGGCGAGTATTCGCTTGATGCGCATGTGGTGCTTTCGTCGGTGGGGAAGCCGCCCCGCGCGAGACCCGGGCCAGCATGTCGTGCGCATGCTAATGCGCGATCAGGAGCGGTGTGCGCGCACCGCCGCGCGGACGGCCCCCGCTCCCACATCGGGTCCACGAGTCCACGGGAGGCGCCCCGGGCCGCCGGTGGGCGGTTGTCAGTGCCACCTGCCACCATGATCATCATGTTGCAGGTTTGCCTGAACGGCTCCCGAAACCGGGTCGACCACCCGGCCCTCCCCGTCGCGGCCGCCGAGCTCGCCGAGGCGGCGCGCGCCGCGGTGGCCGCCGGCGCGGAGGACGTCCATCTGCACCCCCGGTCGGCCGGCGGCGCCGGCACCCTCGACCCCGGCGCCGTCGCCGAGGCGCTGCTGGCCGTACGGGCCGCCGTGCCCGGTGTGCCCGTCGGCGTCACCACGTCCGCCCGGACCGCGCCCGACGCGCGGCGGCGGGCCGAGCTGGTGCGGGCCTGGCCGGTCCTGCCCGACCACGCCTCGGTCGACTGGCACACGGACGGCGCCGATCTGGTGGCCCGCGCCCTGTGGGAGCGGGGCGTCGGCATCGAGGCCGTCATCCGCTCCGGCACGGACGCCCTGGACCGCTTCCGCACCTCCCCCTTCGCCGGCCGGATCCTGCGCGTCCGCGCCGAGGTCGCCGACACCGAGCCGCTGACGGCCCTGGCGTCCGCCACCGCCCTGCTGCGCGCGCTCCGGCCGGGGCTCAAGGCGCCCGTACTGCTGCACGGCGAGGACGGCGGCGCCTGGCCCGTGCTGCGCCGGGCGACCGCGCTCGGGCTCGACCGGCGGGTCGGCATGGAGGACGTGACGCACACGCCGGACGGCCGCCCCGCCGCGGACAACGCCGCGCTCGTCCGGGCCGCGCTCGCCGTTCCCGGCGTGAACAGGCCCTACGCGCGCGGCCCCCGGCCGCTGGCGTGGTCGGCGCCGCGCGCCTCGCGCTTCACCTGGGACGCCGGGCGGAAGTGCGGCGTGTAGCCGGGAGACACGGGTTGGAATCCTGGATTCACCTTGTCCCCAAGGGTTGGGGATGCAAAACGGGCTGCTTTACGATGGGGGCCATGACGACATCGCGCCCCTGTTCGATCGCCGACGCGCTCGGCGTGGTCGGCGAGAAGTACTCCCTGCTGGTGCTGCGCGAGGTCTTCTTCGGCGTCCGGCGCTTCGACGCCATCGCGCGGAACACCGGAGCCCCCCGCGACATCCTCGCCTCCCGGCTGCGCCGCCTGGTCGAGGCGGGCGTGCTGGAGAAGGTGCCGTACAACGAACGCCCGGCGCGCTTCGAGTACTGCCCGACGCCCTCCGGGTACGACCTGCGGCCGGTCCTCCTCATGCTGATGCGCTGGGGCGACCGTCATCTCGCGGAGCTGGCGCCGACCGTCTTCGAGCACTCCTGCGGCTCCGACCTCGACCCCGCCGTCGTCTGCCGGTGCTGCGGCGAGGAGATCGACAGCGCCTCCATCACACCCCGCTTCCAGGTCCCGGGCTGGACGGTCGAGGGCGCGGCCTGAGGCCCTCGCCGCCGCCACCCGACACCCCGTCACCAGCCGTCGCCACGGCCACTCCCGGCGCGCCGACCGGCGTGGACGGCGGGTAAGACGGGCCTTCCCGCCCGGCGCCGACCGGCCGGTTCTCCCCTAGACTTGAGGCATTCCGTGCGCCAGGTCATCCGGGGGCTGTCGTGAGCGTGTTCGCCGAGGCGATGCGGCAGCGGGTACGTGACGCGCGGGCCGCGCTGGCCCTGGCGCGCGCGGAGGGTGACGCCTACGGCACGGCCGTGGCGGCGGACGAGCTGGACGACGCCCTGCGGACGGCGCTCCGGCACGGCGTGGACCCCGACGCTCCGGAATCCCCCGACGGCGGCGAGGCGTCAGCCGGTCGCGCGTAGCCCACGCCCGGCGCTGCCGGTTCAGAGGTCGTTGCCCACGCGCGATGCCCGCTCACCAGCCCACCGCCAGCGTCAGCAGGAGGGCGACGAGGCCGCAGAAGCCGTAGCCGAGGTAACGGTGCGCGCGGACGGGGGCCGGCCCGCGCACGGCCCCGCCGAGCCGGTCCAGGGCGGCGATCAGGGGCCGGTTGAGGCGGTGTTCGATCCGATCGGGGACGCGCCGCCGGAAGCGCACCCGTCCGACGAGGCGGGTGGACGGGCGTGACGTCGCCGCCTTGCCCGGGTGCGAGGACGTGGCCGAAGACGCGCTGGAGGGGCTCGGCGAAGGAGGTCGCGGTGTACGCCGTCCGGGCCGTGGGGCGCCACCCCCGCGGTCCCACAGCTTGCGGCCGCGGCGCGCGGCGACGCGGACGAGGGCGAGGGCCGCGAGGAGCCCCACGGCGAGGGCGCCGGCGGCCGGCACCGGGCGGGGGTGCGGCATGGTGGCCACCGTGCGCCGCTGCGGCTCGGACGTGTTCCGGGTCACCGGGCCGGTGACCGGGGCGACGTCGGCGTGGCGCGGTGAGGTCAGCATGGCGGCGGCCACCGTGCACCGCGGCAGCCCGGACGTGTTCCGGGTCACCGGGCCGGTGACAAGGGCGACGTCGGCGTGGCGTGATGACGCGGCGAGCCGCGCTCCGTACCGCTCCGCGTCGTGGACGGGGCCGAAGGCCGCGGCGGTCCCGGTCTCGCGGCCGTCGCACGAGCCGGCGTCCACGCACCGGACCTGTACCGGGCCGCCGAGCGCGGCGGCCACGCGCGGGCGTCCCCCGGCCGGGCACGGCGGGGCGTCCTCCGCCGTGCCCGGCCGGTGTCACGGATCGTGCGCGGCAGGCTCATGCGGTCTCCTCCGCCCGGCGGCGTGCGGCCTCGCGAAGGTGCGGCGGCCGTCTCCCGCCGTCACAGCGCGGCATCGCGCCAGGAGACGGCCGCCGGTCGGTGCAGCCCTGTCGTCGAGGACCGGTCTGTGTGGTGAACGGGCCGCCGGGGCGACGGGTTACGCGAAGATCTCCTTAGCATGACATGACGGACTTGTGTGGCGGTTGGGTCGAATCCAGGTACCGCGTACGGCCGTCCCTGCGAGCGGCCCGGGGCGCCGGGAGCGGGCGAACGGCCCGTGGTGGGACCTCCCGGCCGGTTCCCGACGGGCGAGGCGGCCCGGGAGGGGGCAGCATCTCCCCATGACAGATCTCCCCATGACGGATGCTGCACGAGGGATGCTGCGGGTCGCCCTGGAGCAGGCCCGCACCGGGCTCGCCGAAGGAGGGATCCCGATCGGCGCCGCCCTGTTCACGCTGGACGGGCGGCTGCTCGGCGCCGGGCGCAACAGGCGGGTGCAGGACGACGATCCCGCCACGCACGCCGAGACCGCCGCGTTCCGGGCGGCGGGACGGCGGACGGGCTACGGCGGCACCGTGATGGTGACGACGCTGTCGCCGTGCTGGTACTGCTCCGGACTGATCCGCCAGTTCGGCATCGGCCATGTGGTGATCGGCGAGGCCACGACATTCTCCGGCGCCCACGAGTGGCTGGCGGACGCCGGTGTCCATCTGCTGGTCCTCGACGACGAGGAGTGCGCGGAGCTGATGCGCGGGTTCGTCCGCGACCGTCCCGAGCTGTGGCGGGAGGACATCGGCGCCTGAGCGGCTCAGACGGCGACCGGCACCCGCGGGGCGTGGGCGCCCCCGGCCGTGCGCAGGGCGAGGGCGGCCAGCGCCTCGGGGGCGCCCTCCCTCCCGCGGATGCCGGGGAAGGCGTTGACGTCGACGATCAGCGGCCGGCCGGCCACGTCGAGGAGGTCGACGCCGTACACGTCCAGGGCGAAGGCCTCGCCGGCGCCCCGCACGGCGTCCAGCCAGGACGCGGGCAGGTCGCCGGCGGTGAGCGGCCGGGTCCCGCCGGGTACGGGGGTGGCCAGCTCGGAGCGGCGGAGACCGGCGAAGACGCGGTCCCCGACGACCCAGAGCTTGTGGTCCCAGCCGCTGTTCGCGGAGAACGGCTGGACGACCACCGGCTCGTCGGCCCAGCGCCCGGCCAGCGCCCGCAGCGCGGCCGCGTCGTCGGCGCGGGCCACCAGGTCGTGGCGGCGGCTGTGGCGGCTCTTGACGACCACGGGGTACGCCGGGGCGCCTCGGTCCAGGAGGTGCGCGAGCGTGGGCGCCGTGTCGGTCGTGACGAACGGGAGCCCGGCCCGCAGGGCGGTCTCCGCCATGGCGGTGCGGTCCTGGACGAGCGCGGTGGCGGCCGCCGAGTTCAGCACGGGCGCGCCGAGCTCCTCCAGGCGCCGGGCGTGGGCGAGGGCCCGCGGGGTGCGGGTCTTGAGCAGGTAGACGTCGGCGAGGCCCTGGGGCGCGAGCGCCGGGTCCGGTGTCCCGGGGTCGTCGGGGTCCTGCCACTCCACCTGGTGGCGCGGGGTCAGCAGGGCGGTGGCGGCGGCCAGCAGCGGGTGGTCCGGGGCGGGCGTCAGCAGGCAGATCCTCATGCGGTCGGTCACACGCTCGCTCACGCGGCGCCGCCGACCGGGGCGGCCGTCCGGTCCGGCGCGAAGGGGGCCGGGCCCGGTGCGGTCGCGGCCGCGCCGGCGCGGGTCGGGCCGGCGTCGGCCAGCCGCAGGATCGCCCACGCCACCCGGGCCACGGCGTCGGGCACCTGACGGAAGCTCGGGAAGTCGTTGACGTCCACGAGCACGGGCCCGTCCGGGCCGCGCACGATGTCCAGTCCGTACAGGTCGAGGCCGAAGACGGCGCCGACCTCGGTGGCGATGGCCGCCACCTCGGCGGTGAGCGGCACCTGGCGCTCACGGACCGGCTGCCCGGGGTGCAGCAGGGAGCAGCGCTCGGTCGCGTAGAGCTCGCCGTCGACGCAGTACACCTTGAGGTCGACGCCGGAGTTGGGCACGTAGGGCTGGGCTATCAGCATGCCGCCCATGCCCTCCTCGCCGGCGGTGGGCAGCCGGTCCGGGGACGGCACCAGGCGGACGGCCCGCCCGGAGCTGCCGTCGGCGGGCTTGACGACCAGTGGGTACGCGGCGTCGGGTATCTCCGCGAACTCCTCGGGCCGGGCGGCGGCGTAGGTGACGGGCACCGGCAGGCCGTGGTGTTCCGCGATGACCGCGGCCAGCGCCTTGTCGCGCACCCCGCGGATCGACCGGGCGTCGTTGACGGTGGTCAGGCCGACGTTCGCGGCGGCCTCCAGGAGGGTGAGGCCGGGTCCGCCGGACACCGTCTTGAGCACCCACGCGTCGTGTTCGCCCGCCCGCACGGTCTCCGAAAGCTTCAGGAGCGAGCCCCCGGGGCGGAGCACGTCCACCCGGTGACCCCATGCGGAGAGTTGGCGGATGACGTCCACCGGCATGCCGTCGTGCCGGTACTGCTCCTCCACCAGGAAGCAGATTCTCATTGGTGCATCCTCGTAATCCCCGGACGTCCGCCGATCCCGTCCGGCAGAACTGTGACGGCTCAGGATGTCATGGGCACCAGGGCCGGATCGCCCATGACTGTCTCAATTCCGTAGCAACTCGATCGTAAGTAGTTGGAATTTCTCCGTATCCGACCGACTGGTGCCGGTGTCAGGGGATCTGCGGTACGGCTCATTCACGAGGGTCACCCCACCGGAAACGCGCGGGAAGAGCGGGCCCACCGGGACGGTTGACGAGAACGCGCACGCGTCATGAGCGCGTGTCATCCCATTTCCGCCCGAGGAGTTCCCCATGAGTCTGTACGACATTCCGCTGCGCACCCTCTCCGGCGAGCCCGCTTCCCTGGCCGACCACCGCGGCAAGGCGCTGCTGGTGGTGAACGTGGCGTCCAAGTGCGGGCTCACCCCGCAGTACGAGGGGCTGGAGCGGCTCCAGCAGCGCTACGCCGCGCGCGGCTTCACCGTGCTCGGCTTCCCCAGCAACCAGTTCGCGGGGCAGGAGCCGGGCTCGGCCGAGGAGATCGCGGCCTTCTGCTCGGCGACGTACGGCGTCAGCTTCCCGCTGTTCGAGAAGGCGGACGTCAACGGCGACGGCCGCCACCCGCTGTACACCGAGCTGACGCGGACGCGGGACGCGGCGGGCGAGGCCGGTGACGTCCAGTGGAACTTCGAGAAGTTCCTGCTCTCCCCGGAGGGCGAGATCGTGGGCCGGTTCCGCCCGCGCGTGGAGCCCGAGGCGGACGAGGTCGTCCGGGCCATCGAGGCACAGCTGCCCGCCTGACCTGGCACGGAGCATCCCGGTGACGCGACTGACCAGCGGTCATTCGCGCCACCGGGACGCCCCCGGCGCACGGCCTTGCCCAGCCGACGCGTGGGCGGTCATACCGGTGGGAAAGATAATGAAGGGGGACGGAGGAGACAGCCGGAACGGAGACGGCGGCGGACGGCCCGCCGCGCACCGAGAACCGAGATGAGCGCCGATGGACGCCTATGCCGACCCCCCTGCCCCCGCGGCGGCGGTCCCGGTCGCCGCCGTCGACGCGGCCGGCGCCGTCACCCTCTGGAGCCCCGCCGCCCGGCAGTGGCTCGGCTGGTCCCCCGACGAGATCGTCGGCCGCCCCGCCGCCGGCCTGCTGGCCGCCCCGCTGCCCGGCCCGGCCCGTACCGCCCTGGTCCGGCACCAGGAGTGGAGCGGCACCGTCCGGGCCCGTCACCGGGGTGGCGACACCGTACGGATCCCCGTGCGCGCCTGCCCGTGCCGCAGCGGCCCGGACACCGTGCTGTGGCTGCTCCTGGCCCCCGCGCCGGACGGTCGCGACCCCCGGGCGGAACCGGCTGATCCGCTCCGGGAATGGGCGTACACCCAGTCCCCCATCGCGGCCTCCGTCTACGACCACGAGAATCGTCTCGCGGGCGCCAACGACGAAATGATCCGTATCTCCGGCCGCCCGGAGAGGGAGATTCTGGGGCTGCGCCTCGCGGAGATCCACCCCGGCCCGCCGTTCGAGGAATTCGGCCGGATGATGGACGAGGTCCTGCGCACCGGCGAGCCCATCCGCACGGACGCCTATTTCCGGGCGCCCGGCGAATCCCGCGAACGCGCCTGGGCCTCCTTCTTCACCCCGCTCAAGGACGCCGCGGGCACGGTGCGCGGGGTGTCCCTCGCGGCACTCGACCGCACCGAGCAGTACTGGGCCCGGAAACGGCTGGCGCTGGTGAACGACGCGGGGGCGCGGATCGGCACCACCTTGGACGTGACCCGCACCGCCGAGGAGCTGACGGAGGTCACCACCGGCGGTTTCGCCGACTTCACCGGCGTCGACCTCCTGGAGTCCGTCGCCCAGGGCGACGAACCCCGCCGCGACGACGACACGGGCGCCGCCACGCTGCGCCGCGCCGCCGCCCGCCGCTCCTCCGGCGCCCCCGTGACGGGCGCGGCCGGCCCGGGCGCCGCGCACACCTATCCGCCGCACTCGCCACCGGCCCGCGCCCTGGCCTCCGGCCTGCCGTGCCTGCGCCACGCCGACGACCCGGCGCTGCGCGCCTGGCTGGCGGGCACCCCCGCGCTCCCCGACGACGTCCTGGCCCGGGGCGTCTGGTCCGTCCTCGCCGTGCCGCTGAGCGCGCGCGGCACCGTGCTCGGGGTGGTCACGTTCGTCCTCCACCGGGGCCCCGGCGCGGTCGGCGCGTTCGACCCCGCCGAGGGCGCCGACGCGGGCTTCGACGCCGACGACGTGCTGCTCGCCGAGGAGATCGCCGCCCGGGCCGGCACCTGCCTCGACAACGCCCGGCGGTACGCCCTGGAGCGCGAGGTCGCGCTCACCCTCCAGCGCAACCTGCTGCCCAGCCGGCTGCCCGAACAGGGCGCGGTCGAGGTCACCTCCCGGTATCTGCCCGCCGGCTCCCAGGCCGGCATCGGCGGCGACTGGTTCGACGTGATCCCGCTGTCCGGGGCCCGCGTCGCGCTCGTCGTCGGCGACGTCGTGGGCCACGGCCTCCAGGCCTCCGCCGTCATGGGCCGGCTGCGCGCCGCCCTGCGCACCCTCGCCGACCTCGACCTGGCGCCCGACGAGCTCCTCACCCATCTGGACGACCTGGTGATCCAGCTGGCGCAGGACCAGGCGGTGGAGGCCGCGGGACCCGGCGCGCACGCCGTCCGGGAGACGGGCGCGACCTGCCTGTACGTGGTGTACGACCCGGTGTCCCGGCGGTGCGTCATGGCCCGGGCGGGCCATCCGGCGCCCCTGCTGGTCACCCCGAGGGCGCCGCCCGCTATCTGGACATCCCGAGCGGTCCCCCGCTCGGCCTGGGCGGGCTGCCCTTCGAGTCCGCCGAGCTGGAGCTGCCGGAGGGCAGCCTGCTGGCGCTCTACACCGACGGGCTCGTCGAGGGGCGCGACCACGACATCGGCGCCGGCCTGGAGACGCTGCGCGGGACCCTGTCCGGGCCGGCCGCGCCGCTGGAGTCCACCTGTGACGCCGTGCTCGCCGCGCTGCTGCCCGACCGGGCGGAGCGGCCCGCCGACGACATCGCGCTGCTGCTCGCCCGCACCCGCTCCCTGGGCTCCGCGCACGTCCGCGACTGGGAGCTGCCCGCCGACCGGGCCGCCGTCGCCGACGCCCGCAAGCGCGCCTCGGAACAGCTGGCCGCGTGGGGGCTGGAGGAGCTGTCGTTCACCACCGAACTGGTCGTCAGCGAGCTGGTGACCAACGCCGTGCGGTACGCCTACGCGCCCATCCGGCTGCGGCTGATCCGCGACGTCGCCGCGCTGATCTGCGAGGTGTCGGACGCCAGCAGCACCTCGCCGCGGATGCGGCGGGCCCGGGTGTTCGACGAGGGCGGCCGGGGCCTGCTGCTGGTCGCCCAGCTCACCGAGCGCTGGGGAACCCGGTTCACTGCCGACGGCAAGACGATCTGGGCCGAGCAGGCGCTGCCGGCCGCCCCCGGGACGCCGGACTGACCGTTGGCGCCCGCCCGGCGCCTCCGGTCAGGTGCACCGGGTGCCGTCCCGCGGCAGGGTGCCGTCCAGCAGGAACGCGTCGATGCGCTCGTTGACGCAGGCGGCGTCCGCGGAGCCGTAGACGCTGTGCCCGCCGCCCGGGTCCGTCATGGTGACCGCCGCCGGGCCGACCGCCCGGGCCATCCGGGGCAGCCAGTCGACCGGGGTGGCCGGGTCGTACTCGCTGGTGTGCATGAGGATCTTCGGGGCGCCGGGGGCGCCGACGTCGCGGGCGGCGTCGTCGCCGGCCCCGGGCCAGCCGGTGCACAGGGCCATGCCCGCGGCCATGGACGGGCCGAACACGGGCGAGGCCCGGACGAAGTCGTCGTAGGCGTCGAGGACGTCCTCGGTGCGGTACCGGCCGGCGGTGTCGGCGCAGTTGATGGCGGTCAGCGCGTCGTCGGAGTTGTCGTACCTGCCGTCCGCGCCCTTGCCGTCGGCGCGCTCGGCGGCGGCGCGGGCCATCGTGGCGGACTCGCCGGGGCGCACGTGGTGGACGAGGGCGGCCAGCAGGTTCGGCACCTCGGGCAGCCCGGCCCGGGAGCGCAGCAGGCCCATGGTCTCGGCGACGGCGGTGTCGCGGTCGAGCCGCCGGCCGTCGGGCCAGTCGCGCGGCTCGTCGTCGAGCTCGTCGAAGGCCTCCTCGATCTCCTCCATGGCGTCGTCGGTGTCGGCGCCGAGCACACAGTCCTCGTCGCCCTTCCGGGTGCAGGTGTCGACGGCGTGGCGCAGCGCCTTGTGGTAGGCGGCCGTCTGGGCGAGCGTCGTCTCCTTCATGTCGGGGGCCGGTTCGTCGACGCCGTCCATGACCATCCGGCCGACCTTGCCGGGGAAGTGGTGGGCGTAGACCGCGCCGAGCCGGCTGCCGTAGGAGTAGCCGAGGTAGTGCAGCCGGTCCTCGTCCAGGGCGGCGCGCAGCACGTCCAGGTCGCGGGCGGTGTTGACGGTGCCGACGTACGGCAGGACGCTGCCGGGCTCGGTGCGGCAGCGCTTGAGGGCCTTCTCCTGGGCGGCGAGGTAGTCGGCCATGCCGGCGCGGCTGGTGCCGTCCTCGCCGGTGCGGCGGGGGTCGCGGTCGTCGTCGCAGCGGACCGGGGAGCTGGCGCCGACGCCGCGCGGGTCGAAGGTGACCAGGTCGTAGCGGGTCCCGGCCTTGCTGAAGCCGTCGGGGCCGTAGGCCGTGAGCTGTTTGAGGCCGGACTCTCCGGGGCCGCCGAAGTTCACCACGAGGGAGCCGGCCCGGTGGTCCTGGTCCCGGGTGCGGTAGCGCATGACCGCGAGCCGCAGTTCGCCCTTGCCGGGGTCGGCGTAGGTGTACGGGACCTTGAGCCAGCCGCACTCGGCCCGGGTGTCGGACTTGTCCGTCTCCCGGTCGACCTCCCGGTCGCGCTCCTGGGCGCAGGGCTTCCAGGAGACGCTCTGCTCGTAGTAGGAGTCGGTGTCCGGCCCGGCGGCCGCCTTCTCGTCGGGACCGGCGCAGCCGGCGAGGCCTTGGGCCAGCACGGTGGCGGCGGCGAGCGGCAGGGAGACCGTGGCGGCGCGGGGCAGGCGCGGGCGGGGTCCGGGGCCGGACAGGAGGGGGATCCGGGGCCGGCGGTGTACGGGCGTCATGTCGCGGACGGTAGTTCGCCGTTCAGCGCCCGGCTTTCCGGGAAGGGCGTCCGGGTGACGACGCGCGGCGCAGGGGTGGGCGGGCCGCCGCCAGGACGAGGAGGGCGACGCACAGCAGGGCCGCGAGGGTCAGGCGGGGGCCGCCGGTGCCGGAGTGGTGGAGAGTCAGGGTGACGAGCGCGATGCCGAGCGCGGTGCCCAGGCCCCGGACCATGTTGACCAGGCCGCCGCCGGTGCCGGCCGAGCGCGCCGGGAAGGCCCGCATGATCAGGGCGTTGTTGGCGGGGGTGTAGGTGCCGAGGCCCAGGCCCAGCAGGAGCAGCAGCGGCACCAGGGCCGGGGCCCGCAGGGGCAGGGCGAGCATCGCGGCCAGGGCGCAGGCGGCCGCGCCCGCGCCGAGGGCGCAGCGCGACCGGTCGGAGAGGCGGGCGGGGAGCAGCCGCTCGGCGCAGGTGGCGGCCAGGGCGAAGCCGGCGGGCAGCGCCGTGAGGACGAGTCCGGCGTGCAGCTCGGAGGCTCCGGCGTCGGTCAGCACGAGGGGGACGAGGACCAGGGGGCCGAAGAGCACCAGGTAGTCGCCGAGGGCGCCGGCGAGGCCGGTGGCGACGGCCGGTTCCCGCAGCGGCGCCGGGTCGACCAGAGGGTTCGTGGCGTGCCGCTGGCGCCGGACGAAGCCCCAGCCGGCGGCCACCGCGACGGCGAAGAGCGCGACGGTGACGGCGGTGGGCGCGCCCAGGCCGGAGAGGGCGGACAGGCCCAGCAGGAAGCCGGTCGTGGCGGTGGCGAGGAGGACGGGGCCGGCCGGGTCCAGTCCGGTGACCCGGCTGCGGCCGCGGGTGCGCGGCAGCAGGTACTGGCCGGCGATCAGGGCGACGATCCCGACGGGGACGTTGATGGCGAAGACCCAGCGCCAGCCGAGCGAGGCCACGATGACGCCGCCGAGGGTGGGGCCGAGGGCGAGCCCGAGGGCCTGCGCGGCGGCCTGCACGCCGAGCGCGGCGCGCAGGTGGCCGCGGGGCGCGCTGGTGGTGACCAGGGCGACGCTGTTGGCCTGGAGCATGGCGGCGCCGACGGCCTGGGCCACCCGGCAGCCGACCAGGGCGGCGAGCGAGGTGGCGAGGCCGCAGGCGGCGGAGGCGGCGGTGAAGACGAGGAAGCCGTAGAGGTAGCAGAGCTTGCGGCCGTGGGCGTCGGAGAGCCGTCCCACGGGCACGAGCAGGGCGACGAGGGTGAGCAGGTAGGCGAGGGAGACCCATTCGACGGCGGCCAGCGTGGCGTGGAACTCGGTGCGGAGGCTGCCGTACGTCAGGGTGACGATGCTGGCGTCCAGCTGGCCCATGAAGGCGCCGAAGCAGACCGTGCCGACGGCCAGTTTCCAGCCGTTCCCGCTCCGCCGTATCCGCTCCGGTCTGGCCCGCTCCTCCACCAGGGCCGCGGGCCAGGTCCGGTGCCGTCGGGGAAGCGGTGACATGGGGCGGGCCGTCTCCGTCCTGACGTCGGCTGCGGACACGGCGAGGCTACACCGGAGGCCGCGGCCCTTCTCGCCGAGCGCCTGGACTCACGGCGTCCGGGGGTCCGCCTTCTCCTCGGTGGGGGCGCGACGGGTCCGCAGTCCGGACGCACCGGCGAGCACGGCGAGGAGGGCGGCTCCCAGCGGGACGAGCAGGGCGGCGTGGTGGCCGGCGAGCCGGTCCCCGGGCGTCCCGCCCTCCCCCGCGACGGCGGTCTGCACGGCCGTCACCGCCGAGAGGCCGAGCGCGGCACCGAACTGGAAGGAGGTGTACAACAGGCCACCGGCGAGGCCCTGTTCCTCCTCGTCGACCCCGTCGGTCGCGACGATGACGAGCGGGCCGTAGACCAGCGAGAAGGCCACGCCCAGCAGGATCATGGTCGGGAACATCGCGGCGTACGACCAGTCGGCGCCGACCGGCAGGAACAGCGCGTAGGCCAGTGCGGTCAGCAGCAGGCCGCCGAAGATGACCCGGGCGTTGCCGAAGCGGGCGACGAGCCGGGGGGTGAGGAGGGGTGAGAGCACCGCGTCGGCGCCGATCGCGAGCAGGGCGAAGCTCGTCTGGAGCGTGGACCAGCCGCGCAGTTCCTGGAGGTAGAGCACGGCGACGAACTGGAAGCCGAAGAAGCTCCCGGAGAACAGCAGCCCGACGAGGTTGGCGCGGACGAGCGAGGGGGTGCGGAAGATGCCGAGGCGCACCAGGGGCGTCGCCGACCTGCGCTCGATCAGGACGAACAGGCAGAGCAGCGCGAGGCCCGCGAGGGCCGTGCCGAGCGTCCGGGCGGCGGAGACGTGGGCGGCGCGTTCGACCGTGGTCACCAGCAGCAGGATCGCCGCCGTCACGCTGAGCGCGCCGGCCAGGTCGGCGCCCCGGCCGGCGCGGTCGGGGCGCTCGTCCTCGGGGACGACGGCCATGGCGGTGAGGAGGATGAGCAGGGCGAGGGCGACGGGGGCGAAGAACACCCACCGCCAGTGCAGCGCGGTGAGCAGTCCGCCGGCGACCAGGCCGATGGAGAAGCCGCCGGCGGCGGTGCCGGAGTAGATGAGGAGCGCCTTGTCGCGCCGGGGTCCCTCGGCGAAGTTCGTGGTGATGAGGGACAGTCCGGCGGGTGTCATGAAGGCCGCGGCCACGCCGGTCACGAGCCGGGCGGCGATGAGGGTCCACCCTTCGGTCGCGAAGCCGCCGAGGCCGGAGAAGAGCACGAAGACGGCGAGCGGGACGAGGAACATCCGGCGCCGGCCGAAGAGGTCGGCGGCGCGCCCGCCGAGCAGCATGAAGCCGCCGTAGCCGAGCACGTAGGCGCTCATGACCCACTGCAACTGCCCGGTGGACAGGCCCAGATCGGCCCGTATCGAGGGCAGGGCCACGTTGAGCATGGCCACGTCGATGCCCTCCAGGAAGACCGCGCCGCTCAGGACGAGCAGCAGCGCCCGGGCGCGGCCGGTGTACTTGGGGGCGCCGGTGCCGCCGGGCGGTGCGGACGGCTCTGCGGTGACGGTGGAAGACATGGGGGACCCCTTGGTCGTCTGAGGAGTGGCCGGTCCGGTGAGGGCGCGGGGCGGGTCCGGACGGGCGTGGGTGCGCCCCGACTCGGCGCGCACGCTGGAGGGTTACGGATCCGCCTGCCGGTTCCCTCTTGTAACCACCGTCATCCTGCGGCACCCTGGACGATCATGGAAGAAGGCACTTCGAAGTCACCGACGCACTGCGTGGATACCGCCCCCTACGACGACTACGACGCCCGCCAGTGGGACACCCGCGAGGGCTGCGAGGTCCGGCAGATCCTCGACCGGGTCGCGGACAAGTGGTCGCTGCTCGTCATCGCCCTGCTGGAGCGCCGGAGCCTGCGCTTCACGGAGCTGCGCCGCGAGGTCGACGGCATCAGTCAGCGCATGCTCACCGTGACACTGCGTCACCTGGAGCGCGACGGGCTGGTGCGGCGCACGGTCCACCCGGTCGTACCGCCGCGGGTGGACTACGCGCTGACGCCCCTGGGGGCGACGCTGCACGACACGATCCAGTCGCTGGTCACCTGGACGGAGGCGCACCAGGGGGAGATCGCGGCGGCCCGGGCGGCGTACGACGAGGCGGCGGCCGGCGCGTGAACCGGCCGGCGGCCGGGCGGGGCGAGGGCCCGCCGGGTCAGCCCTCGGTGTCCTCCGGCAGTACGAGCGTCGTGACGGCGCCACCGTCCGGCGCGTTGGCGAACGTCAGCTCCGCGTCGATCGTCCGGGCCTGGCCGACCGCGATCGTCAGGCCCAGGCCGTGGCCCTTGCCGCCGCCGGACGTCGGCTCCGTGCGGAACCGCTGCGGGCCGTGTTCGAGGAGGTAGCAGGGGTAGCCGGGGCCGTGGTCGCGGACGGTGACCACCGGGCCGTCGACGGTGAGGGTGACGGGCGGGCGGCCGTGCCGGTGGGCGTTGGCGAGGAGGTTGCTCAGCACCCGCTCCAGCCGGCGCCGGTCGGTGACCACGCAGGCGTCCTTGACGATCCGCACCTCGGCCTCCAGGCCGGAGGCGCGTACGGCCCGCTCGGCCAGCTGCCCCAGCTGGTGGGCGTCGAGGTCGGGCCGCTCCGTGAGCGAGTCCAGCCGGGAGATCTCCAGCAGGTCCTCGGTGAGCCGGCGCAGGGCCTGCACCCGGTCGCGGACCAGCTCCGTGGGCCGGCCGGGCGGCAGCAGGTCGGCGGAGGCCTGGAGCCCGGCGAGCGGGGTGCGCAGCTCGTGGGCGACGTCGGCGGTGAACCGCTGCTCGCTCTGGAGCCTGGCCTGGAGGGTGCCCGCCATCGCGTCGAGCGCCTCGGCGACGGCGGCCACCTCGTCCTGCGCCTTGGAGGGGTCGGTGGTGCGCGGGTCGGCGACCCGGGCGTCGAGGTCGCCCGCGCTGATCCGGCGCGCCACGTCGGCGGTGCGGTGCAGGCGGCGGGTGACGCGCGAGACGGCGAAGACGCCCACGAGCAGGGTGCCGCCGATGGCCAGGGCCGAGGAGCCGACGATGGCGCGGTCCAGGCCCTCGATGGTGCCCGCGCTGTGGCGGTAGTCGAACCGGGCCGCGAGCACCCCGCCGTCGGCGGGGCCGGCCGCCCACATGGTGGCGATGCCGTGGTCGTCGCCGAGCGCGGTGCCGCGCTTGCCGCCGAGCGCCATCGTCCGCAGCTTCTCCGGGAGCTCCGGCGGGTTCAGCGTGGCCTGGTGGCGGTTCAGCTCGCCCGCGGCGTAGGCGCGGCCCGCGGAGTCGAGCCGCGAGAGGGCCTCGGCGCGCGCCTGGTGGACGGTCTGCCGGGTGACGATGACATGCACCAGGATGCCGAGCACCGCGGCGACGACACAGCACATCACGGCCAGGAAGAGGGTGAACTTCCCGTACAGCGAGCCGAACCGTGAGACGCGGCGCAGCCGGGGCCGTACCGGGCGCGGGCGGGCGGTCACCGGTGGCGCTCCTGGGCCCGGGGCGACGGGGTGGCGCCGACGCGGCGGATCTCGTCGCTCTTGAACTCCATGTAGCGGCGGTGCGCGTCCCACGCGTAGACCGAGCGCACGGCGTAGTGCGGGGTGCCCGCGGGCTCCCAGACGATCAGGTCGCGGCCGGCGATCTCGATGGACGTGGGCTGCACCACGGTGGCCATGACGCGGGTGAGCCGGCCGCCGGTCACGGTGTAGCAGCGCAGTCCGACGAGGTGGTCGGCCATCTCGATGCCCATGACCAGCTCGTCGTGGCCGTCGCCGGTGAGGTCCCGGTAGACGGGCGGGCGCAGCGGGCAGTCCCGCGTGCGGCCGTCGCAGGTGGCGAGCTTCGCGGCGGTGGCCTCGTCGAGGCCGTCGGCGCCGGTGACGTCGTGCCGGTGCGCGGCGACCTCGGCCTTGATCACGGCGTAGGGGTCCACCTTGCGGATGTCGCCGGAGGGGACGGCGGGGAGGCCGGGGACGTTGGTGGCGCTGTCGTCCTCGTGCTGCTCGCCCGTCGGTGTCGGGGCCGGCGGCCGGTCGGCCCACAGCCGGGACGGGGCGGCCACGGGGGCGGTCGTACCGGCGCTGACCGGCTCCCCCACGCTCGCGCACCCGGTCGCCGCCACCGCGAGCAGCGCGGCCGCCGCGAGCGCCCGGACGGGACGTCGGCGGGCGGGTGCGGCGGTGCGGGTACGGCCGGGCTGGGCGGATCGGGGCACTGCGGTGGTCCAATGTCGTGGCCGGGCGGATGCCCGGCGGCGGGCCCCGTAAGGGGTCGGCATGCACGACCGATGTTAAGCGAGTGGCGGACGACGTCCTCGGGGCCGGGTGGGCGGGCGGCTCCCCGCGGGGCTATTCCCGTGTCCGCGCCGTCCCGGTGTCCTGGGGCCCTCCCGGCATTCTCGGGCCCCTCCGGTGTTCTCAGGCCCTTCCGACACCCTCGGGCTCTTCCGATGCGCCTCGGGCGCCGGACGGGCCGGATGTCAGCCCGTCCGGCGCCCGGCCGGGGCCACGGCTACCGCCGCCTCCGCTTCGCGATCGTCGTCATCACCACGGGCAGCAGCAGCTCCAGCGCCCGCGCCACCGACGCCTCCGGCAGGCCCGTCTTCTTCGCCACCGCCTTGGCCACCGGCCCCGTGACCTTGCCGAGCACGCCGGACAGCAGGCCGCCGCCGAGCCCGGCCCCCAGGCCGCCCAGGCCCACGGCCCCGGCGGGGGCGGGCGCCGCGCCGGTGAGATCCTCGGGCAGGGCGTCCACGGTGGCTTCCACGACCTGTTTGGCACCGTCGCTGTCGGTGCCGAGCTCGCCCGCGAGCTCCTGGATGCGGTCCTCGCCGAGTTCGTCGAGTACGTCCTTGCGCAGCGCTTCATCACCCATGCGCACGACCCTAGCTCCGGGAACCGGGTCTCGGTACTCAAGGTGATTCCCTGGTCACCCCTGGGATCCGGGCCTCCGGCGGTGCCGTGCCTGGCAGACGGCCCACAAGATCCTTAAGCGGGGCGGCCGGTGCTTTCACCACATCGAGCGGAAGTACGACTTCACGATCTATGCGCGCCACCCGTACGTCCTAGCGTGGTCGTCCATGTCACAGCCCTTCGCGCTTCCCCGCTTCTACATGCCGTACCCGGCGCGCCTGAACCCCCATCTGGAGAGTGCCCGCGAGCATTCCAAGGCGTGGGCCCGCGAGATGAGGATGATCGAGGGATCGGGCATCTGGGACGAGGCGGCGTACGACTCCCATGACTACGCGCTGCTGTGTTCCTACACCCACCCCGACGCCTCGGCCACGGAGCTCGCTCTGGTGACCGACTGGTACGTCTGGGTGTTCTTCTTCGACGACCACTTCCTGGACGTCTTCAAGCGCCCCGGCGACACCCCCGGCGCCAAGGCCTATCTGGACCGGCTGCCCGACTTCATGCCGATCCGCCTGGAGGAGGGCTTCCCGGAGGCCACCAACCAGGTGGAGGCGGGCCTGGCGGATCTGTGGGCCCGTACGGTCCCGGTGATGTCGGAGGCCTGGCGGCGGCGCTTCAAGGAGAGCACCCGGCACCTCCTGGAGGAGTCGCTGTGGGAGCTCGCCAACATCACCGAGGGCCGGGTGTCCAACCCCGTCGAGTACATCGAGATGCGCCGCAAGGTGGGCGGCGCCCCCTGGTCGGCGAACCTCGTCGAGCACGCGGTGGGCGCCGAGGTGCCCGCGGCGATCGCGGCGACGCGCCCGATGCGGGTCCTGAAGGACACGTTCTCCGACGGAGTGCACCTGCGCAACGACCTCTTCTCGTACCAGCGCGAGACCGAGAGCGAGGGTGAGCTGGCCAACGCCGTCCTGGTGCTGGAGAAGTTCCTCGGCTGCGACACCCAGCAGGCGGCCGACTCCGTCAACGAGCTGCTGACCTCCCGGCTCCAGCAGTTCGAGCACACGGCGCTCACCGAGGTGGGGCCGCTGTTGCAGGAGCACGGCATGGACCTCGCGGCCTGCACCGACGTCCTCGCCTATGTGAAGGGCCTCCAGGACTGGCAGTCCGGCGGGCACGAGTGGCACATGCGCTCCAGCCGGTACATGAACGGCGCCCCGGCGGCGGGCGCCACGCACACCACGGACGCCGGCGCGGCCGCGGGGGAGCTGCTGGGCGGCCCGGCGGGCCTCGGCACCTCGGCGGCGCGGCTGGTGGACTCGCTGGTCGCCTCGGTCCCCGGCCGGGCGCGGCGCTATTCCCATGTCCCCTTCCAGGCCGTGGGGCCGCTGCCGCACCCGGACTTCGGCATGCCCTACCCGACACGGCTGAGCCCGCATCTGGAGGCGAACCGCCGCCACAACCTCGAATGGAGCCGCCGCACCGGCATCCTCGACGCCGTGCCGGGCATCCCCGGCTCCGGCGTCTGGGACGAGGCCAAGCTCAAGGACTACGACCTCCCGCTGTGCTCCGCGGGCATCCACCCGGACGCCGGCGCCGAACAGCTGGAGCTGACGACGGACTGGCTCACCTGGGGCACGTACGCGGACGACTACTACCCGATGCTGTACGGGCGCACCCCCGACATGGCCACCGCCTGGGCGGGGCACCAGCGGCTGCTGGCACTCATGCCGCTGGACCTCTCCCCCACAGCCCCGCCGCTCGGCCCGCTGGAGCGCGGCCTCGCCGACCTGTGGCCGCGCACGGCCGCCGGCATGGACACGGACGGCCGCCGGGCCTTCCGCGCCGCGGTCGTGGCCATGCTGGAGAGCTGGCTGTGGGAGCTCTCCAACCAGAAGCAGAACCGCATCCCCGACCCGGTCGACTACATCGAGATGCGGCGCCAGACCTTCGGCTCGGACATGACCAAGAGCCTCTCCCGGATCGGCCACGGCGACACCGTGCCGCCCGAGATCTACGCGGCGCGCCCGGTCACGGCCATGGAGAACGCCGCCATGGACTACGCCTGCCTGATGAACGACATCTTCTCATACCAGAAGGAGGTCGAGTTCGAGGGCGAGTTCCACAACGCGGTCGTGGTGGTGCGGAACTTCTTCGACTGCGGCGTCACCGAGGCGCTCGGGATCGTCGCCGACCTGCTGAACTCCCGGATGCGCGAGTTCCAGCACATCGTCGGCGTCCAGCTGCCCGCCTTCTACAAGGACTTCGGGCTGGACGAGGCCGTGCGGACCACCCTGGACGGGTACGCCGAGGAGCTCAAGAACTGGATGTCCGGGATCCTCCACTGGCACGACGGCTGCCGCCGCTACGCCGAGGAGGACCTGCTGCGGCACGCCGCCCCGCCGGCCCCGCCCGTGGGGACACCGGCCGGCCTGGGGACCTCGGCCGCCCGGCTCACGGAACTCCTGCGGGCACCGGCGGCCGGGGTGCGCACGGCCGTCTGACCGTCAGCGGGAGGGGCCCCAGGCCCCTCCCGCGCGCGTGACCGGGCCGCCGCCCGTGGCCTTCCCGGCCATGGCGGCGGCCCGGGCCGCCGGAGCGGCGGGCGAGCGTCCGTTTGACCTTCAAGCTGGCTGAACGTCCAGAATCACGGCCATGAACGACACCACCGAACTGCTGGGCATCAGCGCCTTCGCCCGCCGGGTCGGCCTCGCGCCGTCCGCCCTCCGCTTCTACGACGACTGCCGGATCCTGACCCCCGCGCGGGTCGACGGCACCACCGGCTACCGCTTCTACAGCCCGGCCCAGACGGACCGCGCGCGGCTGCTGCGGCGGCTCCGGGAGGCGGGGCTGCCACTGGCCGGGATCGCCGTGGTGCTCGACGGCCCCGAGGAGGCGGGCCGGGAGTTGCTGGAGCGGCACCTGGGCACGGTGCGGGAGCAGTCGGAGGCCGCGCGCGCCGCGATCGCGGCGGTGCTGCGCCGGTGGGACGAGGCGGCGGCCGGGAAGGGCGGAGCCGGCTGCCGGGTGCGGCTCGGGGGCGCCGAACTGGCGGGCGCCGTACGGCAGGTGGTGCCGGCGGCGTCCACCGACCCGGAGTACCCGGAGCTCGGCCGCGTCCTCGTCGAGGTCGACGCGGGCGAGGTGCGGCTGGTGGCCACCGACCGCTTCCGTCTGTCGGTGCGGGTGCTGCAACCCCTGGAGACGGAGGGCGGGTCCGGCAGTGTGCTGGTGCCGGCCGCCGAGCTCGTCGGGCTCGGGCAGTGGGCCGCGCGGGCCGTCGAGGTGACCCTGGAACTCGGCCCGGAGGGGGCCCGGGTCCGCACCGCCACCGGGGAGGAGCGGGAACTGCCCACGGCGGAGGGCCACTTCCCCATGTACCGCGGGGTGCTGGACGCCATGGCCCCGCCCGCGCACCGGGTGATCGTGGGCCGTACGGCGCTGCGCGACGCGGTCGAGAGCTTCGGCGAGGCCGCGGCCGTGGCGCTGACCTGGGAGCGGGACGAGGTCACCGTCTCCCTCCGCGACGGGTCCGCCGACGGTGCCGGCACACGGACGCTGCCCGTGATCTGCCAGGACGCGCCGCCGCCGCGGCTCTTCTTCGACCCGGCGGTGCTGGTGCCGGCGCTGGAGACGAGTGTGGGGCCGGATGTGCTGCTGGAGGTGGCGACGGTGGCTACGCCGGTTGTGGTGCGCTCTGCGGATCAGGGGAGCTTCACGACTTTGGTGATGCCGGTGGCGCCGGGGGTCGTGGGCGGCTGAACCCGGCGGATCGTCGGATCGACGTGAGGCAACGCTTGTGGGGACCGTGCCGCCCTCAGCAACCGACGCTCCTGCCGGGGGGCCGAACGGGCTTGGAAGCCCGTTCGGCCCCCACAGTGCCCGGACCGGGCCCGGCCCGCCGGCTCGGGCCGTCGTCAGCCCGCCTGGCCCAACTGGTAAGAGGCGCACGACTGCCCGCGGCCCCTCGCGACGGGAGGGACCGACGCGGACGGGAACGTTCAAGTGCTGTGCCGGGAGTGCCACGGGCTCAAGACCGTAACGGAGTTCGGAGCCACTGATCCGCCGTTCTGAGCTGGGCCGGCTGGTTCCCGGCGTGCCGGTCGGTGATCTGGTTGCACACCGGTTCGTCTACTGCCCTGGCAATAAGGTGAGGTAGCCGATGCGTGGCGGTTAGGTGATCTTCCAAGTGATCTCCTCGCGGAATTCGTGGGTGACTGGGTCGAGCGCGTGGCCGGTGCCCGACTTGCCGCGGCCAGGGAGCTTGCCCGGGGCCCCGATGAAGCCCTGCAAGGCGACGACCAGGCCGCCAGACGCGCCGTCGGTAAGGGCAGCGAATTCTTGCCCCGCCCTACCGTCCCAGGCGAAGGTTCCCCCTTTGGACAGGATGAAGACGGGTGCCCCACGCCACGTGCCGTCCAGCTGGGTAGCGCCAGGCGGAACGGTTTGGATGGTCATGTTCACGAACTGAGATGTGCTGGGGTTGTTTTTGACCGCGAGTTTCACATCGACGTTGAAGTCGAAGGCGTCTGTCCCCGTCTCGTCGGCCATATCTCCGTTACTCATGCCGCCCTCCCTGTTCTCGCAGCCGCCTCCAAGATGCTGCTCGGTCTTTCTCTGAGGCTGCCCCGCGCGCTTCCCGGTACGCGCCATGTCACCCGTACGTGACTGAGCAATCGAACCCCGCCCTATCCTTCGGACAGCCGGGCTGAATTTGCCCGGTTCCGGGCGGCAATTGAGCCCGTCCGGCGTTTGAGGACCGGGGTCCGGGGCGGAGCCCCGCACGCGGCGGAGCCGCACATCGGATGCGGCGGGAAGGGGCGGGGCTGGGGAAAAGGCCGCCCGCAGGGCACCCCGCCCTCACTCACCCACCCGCCGCCGCTCGCGCAGCGCCCGCACCCGCCCCCGGCTCGCGCAAGCCGACGACGGGCACCACCTGCGCCGCCCCCCGGCGTTGACGAAGACACCCCGGCAGTCGTGCTCCGGGCAGACGGCCAACGCATGGCGTTCGGGACCCGCGAGGTGGTCGACCGCCTGCCGGGCGATGCGGACGAGCGCGGCGGCGGTCGTCGCCGGGGGCTCACGCCGCAGGCGGTCACCAGGGACGAGGCGTACGGGGTCGGGGGTGGCGGAGAGGAAGCGTTCGAGCGCGGCCAGGGCGGCCGCCGGCGGGGGCTCCTCGGCGACCGTCGCCAGGGCGAGCGGCCGCAGGATCTCGCGCAGTTCGCGGGCCCGCCGGAGATCGGCCTCGTCCGGCGGCCGGACGGGGGAGAGTTCACTGCGCTCCAGCCACTCCCCCAGCCGTTCGGGGGTGGCGACGCGCTCGACCGGCCGGGCGCCGAAGGCCTGGCCGCGGGTGGCGAGGAGGTTGAGCCAGGTGGCACCGCAGTCGAAGCGGAAGGCCTGCTGCGCGTCGTCGGTCATGGGAGCAAGCGTAACGCTTCACCCGTTACAGTGAATCCGTAACGGGTGAAGCGTTACATCCGATGCCCCACCCCCGGGGGACGAGCGAGAGGGAACGGCATGAATCCACAGGAAGCACCCCCGGCGGGACCGGCCGTCCGCACCGTGCTCGGCGATCTCCCGCCCGGCGAGCTGGGGGTCTGCGACGCCCACGACCACCTCTTCCTCCGCAGTCCGCTGCTGCCCGGCCAGGAGCTCGCCGATCCGGTGGCCGCCGGCGCGGAGCTGCGGGCGTTCCAGAAGGCGGGCGGCGACGCCGTCGTGCAGTGGACGCCGCGCGGGATGGGGCGCCGGCGCGCGGAACTCGCCGCCCTGGCGCGGGCCACGGGCGCGCGCCTGGTCGCGGCGACGGGCCTGCACCAGGCGGTGCACTACGACCCGGAGCTGCTCGGCCGCGTGCGGGGCGGGCTCGCGGAGCTGTTCGTCGAGGACCTGACCACCGCGCCGGTCCGGGCGGGTCTGATCAAGGTGGCGGGAGGGTTCCACGGGCTCGACGCCCACGCCCGGTGGGTGATGGCGGCCGCGGCCGAGGCGCACCACGCGACCGGCGCGCCCGTGGCCGTCCACCTCGAACTGGGCACGGGCGCCCAGGCCGTGCTGGATCTGCTCTGCGATGAGGGCGAGGTGCCGCCGGACCGGGTGATCCTCGGTCATCTGGGCCGGTCCGCCGATGTGCGGGCGCAGCTGTCGGCGGCGCGCTCGGGCGCGTACCTCGCCTTCGACGGCCCTTCGCGGGCCCATCACCCCACGGACTGGCGGCTCTTCGACTCACTGGCCGCGCTCGCGGAGGCCGGGCACGCCGACCGGATCCTGCTGGGTGGTGACACGACCACGGCGGCCGCCCGCGGGGTCGGCGGTGGCGGGCCGGGGATGCCGTATCTGCTGAACACCCTGCGGCCCGCGCTGGCGGCCGGGCTGGGCGGGGAGTTCACCGAGCGGGTGTTCGTCGGGAACCCGGCCCGCGCCTTCGCGGCGCACTGGCGCTGAGATACGGGCCGGGGGCACGGGCCGTGCCCCCGGCCGTCCGGCTACAGCCGGGTGTCGACCACCGACCGCAGCTTGCCGCTGGTCGCGGTGCGCTCCAGGCCTGCGCCGTCCACCGTCTCGACGGTGAGGTCGAGCAGCCGCTCGTCCACCGCCGACCGCAGCTCGGGGTAGTCCGCCAGGAAGGCGTCCCGTGCCTCCTCCGGGCTCGCGGCCAGGGTGCGCTCCACGCGGACCGTGAGGGCCTCGCGGGGTCCGCTGTTGGCGAGCAGGACCTGAAGCTCGCCGCTGTAGCGCAGGCGCTCCTGCGCGATGGCCGTGAACCGGCGGTGGTTGAGGAAGTACGTCGCCACCCGCATCACGTCGCCGAGCCTGCCCAGCAGTTCGAAGCGCGGTGCGCGGCTGCCGCAGGGGCAGCGGCCGGGCAGTTCCCGGCCGAGGTCGCCGATGACGTAGCGGCCGAGGTTCTGGCCGCGCCGGGCGTGGGTGGTGAACACCAGCCGACCGGTCTCCCCCGGGGCCACGGGCCGGTCGGCGTCGACGTCGAGGATCTCCAGGGTGTGCAGATCGGCGTGCAGGTGGTGGACGCTGCCGCCGCTCTCGGTGCACTGGTAGCCGAGCGGGCCGAGGTCGGTGCTGCCGTAGGTGATGGAGTGGACGACCTCGACGCCGAACTTCTCGGTGAGGGTGCGGCGCTGTTCGTCGGTGAAGTGCTCGCCGCCGTAGAAGATCTTGCGGATGCCGCCGTACGCGCGCAGCGGCTCCTCCTGCTCGTGCAGCAGCTGCCACAGGTAGGACGGCATGCCGAAGAGCGTGTCGACCTCGTACGCGACGAGCATCTCCGCGGTGGCCCGGTGGTCGGGGCCGGCGGCCATCGGCATCTGGGTGCCGCCCAGCCGCTCCAGGATGGAGAAGAAGCTGATGAAGCCGCCGTACATGCCGCCGCAGTAGAAGAGGTTGGCGGTGCGGTCGCGGGCCGGGTCGTAGCCGGCGGCGAGCAGGCCGCGGGCGGCGGCGCGCATCTGGGTGTCGTAGTCGTCGTAGGTGAAGAGCGATAGGGCGGGGGTGCCGGTGCTGCCGCCGCTGCGGAAGTACAGCTCGGCGTCGCGCCGGTCGACGCCGTCGTTGAGCTCCTGGACCGCG
This sequence comes from Streptomyces albireticuli, assembly GCF_002192455.1. NCBI lineage: Bacteria > Bacillati > Actinomycetota > Actinomycetes > Kitasatosporales > Streptomycetaceae > Streptomyces > Streptomyces albireticuli. The sequence continues at coordinate 7,358,225 of NZ_CP021744.1, read as the reverse complement.
GCCTTGTCCAGCAGGGGCCCGGAGGGCGGCGGGAAGGCGGCCGGGCGGGCCAGGTCGTCGAGGCAGGCGGTGGTGGCGAAGCGCTCGTCGGCCTGGACGGCGACGCGGCGGCTGTAGCGCTGGAGGGCGTAGACGCCGTCGTGCGGCTCACCGGAGTAGCCGGCGGTCATGGCGCCTACCGGGGTGACGCGGGTGGCGCCCGCGGCCAGCACCGTGGCGGCGAGCTCGGCGACGTCCGTGCGGCCGCCCGCGAGGCCCGCGGTCTGGAGGTAGCGGCGCATGGGGCGCAGGGTCGCTATGAGGTTCTTGCGGGGCAGCGGCTTGACCCAGACGCTGCGGTGCAGCGGGGAGGCGGTGAGCGCCGGGCGGACGTCGGCCATGACGCGCCAGGTGCCGTCGGGGGCGGCGAGCACCTTGGTGAGGCCGAGGTGCTCCTCCAGGCGGGCGAGGTGCTCGGTGGTGGTGAGCTCGGCGTACTCGGCCGGGTCGAGGTCCTCCTCGGCCGGTGCCGGGCACGCGGCGAGCGCCTTCGCGAGGCGGCCGGCGAAGGCGTGGAGCTCCTCGGTGTCCTCGGTGTCGAGGTAGACGACCTGCGGGCTGGAGCAGGCCTGCTGTTCGAAGAGGCAGACGTCCTGGGCCAGGGCGGTCAGGGTGGCCTCGTCCGCCCAGGCGTCGCGGGTGAGGTAGGCGAAGGAGATCTTGTGGCCCCACTCCACCAGGCGGCAGCCGGCCGGGACGTGGGCGGCGACGCCCTCGACGGCGGCCTCGCCGCCCCACACCGCGACGGCGTCGGCCGGGGCGCACATCTGCCGCAGCCAGTCCTGCCGGGAGGAGGAGAAGCGCAGCACGATGACGCGGTCGGCGACGGCGCCGGTCGGGTCGAGGGCGGCGAGCTCGGCGAGCAGGTGCTGGGCGAGGAGGGTGTCGGCGCTGCTGGTCTTGAGGATGTTGACGTTGCCGGCGAGCAGCCCCTCGATCAGGCTGAGGGGGGCGACGGTGGCGGCGTTGCCGGGGGCTATGTGGGCGACGAGGCCGACGGGCGCCCAGGCCTCGTAGACCGTCTCCTTGGCGTCGGGCCGGGTCAGCCGCTCGGGCGCGGTGCCGCCCAGCTCGCGGCGGAGCTTGCGGGTGAGCGCGGCGCGGTCCAGGAAGGCGGCGAGTTCGGCGAGGACGTCGCCTTCCTCGTCGGCGGGCAGGTGCGGGGCGAGCCGCGCCCTGACGGTGCCGTCGGGGTCGCGCAGGGCGGCGGCGAGGGCGTCGCAGGCGGCCAGGACGGTCTCGGTGTCCAGCGGCGCGGCGAGCGCGGCCTCGACGGCGGCGGGCAGCGTGGCCAGGCGGCGGGCGGCCTCGTCGTCGCCGATGAAGGCGCCCTGCCAGTAGTGGTGGGGCGTCGAGGACGCCGTGGACGGCGAAAGCGTTGCGTCGGTCATGACATTCCCTTCATCAGTTCGGCGGCGGCCACGGCACAGCTGCGGTTGCGGCTGACCCCGGCGCGGCCGTGGATGGTGAACCACGGGGTGGTCAGCTCGCAGCCGCACTCCTCGCCCGGGTGGAGCGAGGCGAGGTCGCCCATGACGACGCTCTGCGCCGGTACGGAGGTGATGTACGGCGACACCAGGTGCAGGTAGCCCTTCTCGCCGTACGGGAGGGGTTCGAGGGTCCGTGTGCACCGGATGAACACGCGGGACCAGACGGGCGCGTGGAGGTTGTGGTGCGTGCACTCGATGTAGGGGATGCAGTGCTCGACGGAGCCGAAGGTGTCGCGGATCCGCTCGGAGGGGACGCCCAGCTGCTCGGTGACGCGGGCGTAGAGCTCGTGCTTGCCGATCTGCCGGTCGGTGTGGCCCTTCCAGCCGCCGCCGAGGATGATCAGCGAGCCCTCGGGCAGCCGCAGGGGCGGCAGGCCCATGGCGCTCATCCGCTCCAGGGTGAACCAGAGGAAGGCGGGGAAGCCGAGGATGCGGACGGGCACGTCGTCCTCGGCGAAGCGGCGCAGCGCGGCGAGGGAGCCGAAGGGGTCGAACTCATGGCCGTTGCCGGTGTTGCGGAGGGCGTACTCGACCTGCCGGGCGGGGGCGAAGTCGCACAGGTAGTTGTCGGTGAACGAGGTGCCCAGCTTGAGGTCGCGGGCGGGCTCGTAGCTGTACAGGAGGTAGTTGACCTCCTGGTCCGGGGTGATCCAGCCGTTGTGGTCGAAGATCCGGGCGACCATGCGCTGCGCGGAGCGGATGGTCCACCGGTCGAAGAACATCTGCGACTTCTGTCCGGTGGTGCCGGAGGAGGTCAGGTGCAGGTCGACGTCGTCCATGGGGATGGACAGCACTTCGTGGCGCTTGAAGAAGTTCGCGTGGATCAGCGGGGCGTCGTACGGGGTGTCCGGCCGCTCGCCGTCGTACAGGCTTCGGAAGAACGGCGAACGGTCGCGGTGCCAGGCGTTGGTCTCCGCCATGGCGGCGGCGAACAGCTCGTCCTCGGCGGGGCCGGAGACGTAGGGCTCGGTCAGGTCGCACAGCTGCTGCACCCGGGCGAGCGCCGCCGCGTCGGGGACGTCGACGGGGGCGAGGTGGGGGTTCGAGGGGGTCATGAGGCAACCTCACGTGAGGGCAGATACGTCGACGCCCAGGCCGACACATAGGAATCGAGGAAGGGCTGGAGGGGCGCGTCGACGACCACGCCGTGGAAGTCGATGTGTTCGGTGGTGCGGGACATCACGACGTAGTCGTGGAAGCCGTCGCCGTCGCGGCGCATGGCCGGGTAGAGGGCTCCGGCGATGAAGCCCTGGGCGGCGAAGGCGGAGAGCGCGCCGTGGTGGTCGAGGGGGACGAGCGCCTCGACGTAGCCCGCGCCGGCGCGGGTGAGGGTCCGGGTGACCGGTTCCAGCCAGCCGGCGGCGACGGCCGGGTCGGGGTGGGCCGTGACCAGGGCGCAGTAGCCGCCGACGCGGTTGAGGTAGGCGTACACCTCGAAGCCGCCGTCGTCGGGCGTCAGCAGGATGTTGGGGGTGTGCAGGGGGTAGAACCAGCGGTCGGCGTCGGGGAACCGCTCCTGGAAGCGGCGGCGGACGAACGCCGGTGCCTCGATCATCTCCAGCCGGGCCGTCGCGGGGCCGGGGGGCGCGGGCCGCGGCGCGGTGGCGCGGGTGCCGGCGTAGCTGATGCCGAGGCTGTCCTCGACGGTGCGCAGCAGCGGGCTCAGGGAGGCGGGGACCTCGGTCACGGGGACGCGCCGGTCCAGGACGCCCTCGGCGTGACGCGCGTAGAGTGCGAGGCTCTCACGGCAGTTGAGGTCCACGGCGTTGGGCAGGATGCCGAGCGGCCGGAAGCCGTGCCGGGAGACGACCCGCTGGGGTCCGGCGCTGACGGTGCGCACGGTGGCGTACACCGAGTCGAGCCGGTCGGTGGCGAACATCCGGGCGCACAGGGCCTCGGTGAGCGCTCCGGCCAGGCCCGAGCCGCGCTGGTCGGGGTGGACGGCGAGGCCTTCGAGGCGGCCGAGGCGGCTGCCGGGCTCGCTGTGGATGGCGGCGGAGCCCGCGAGGGCGTCGCCGGGGCCGCCGCGGGCGACGAGCCAGAGGGTGTCCGGGTCCTGGATGAGGCGGGACATCTCGGCGGGGTCGGTGCCCAGCGCGGTCGGGTAGTGCGGGCCGTAGACGGCGTAGTAGAGCTGGCGCAGGTCGGCGATGTCGGCGGTGGTGGCGCGCTCGACGGTGACGGTCATCGCGCGCCTCCCGCGGCGTCGGCGACGAGGGCGGGCTCGGCCCCGGCGGCTTCCGTCTCCCGCGCGTCGTCCCGCGGGTTCTCGCGCAGCAGGGCCAGCGCGAGGGCGGCGGGGACCAGTCCGGCGGCCTGGAGCAGGCAGAGGGTCTGTACGGGCAGGTGGTCGCCGAGGAAGCCGAACAGCAGGGAGGCGACGGGGAAGGTCGCGCCGAGGACGGCCTGCATCACGGCGAAGAAGGCGGGCTTGTCGGTGGCGGGCACGAGGCGCTGGAAGAGCGCCACGAAGCGGACGCCGATGACGCCGACGCACCAGCCGGCGACGGCCAGGCAGCCGGCGATGACGGGCCGCTCGCCGACGAGGCCGGGGAGGCCGAGCGCGACGGCCATCGCGGCCAGTGCGCAGGCGCCGACGACGGTGGGCCGGCCGGGCACGCGGGCGCCGGTGAAGGAGCCGATCAGGGTGCCCGCGCCGAGGGAGGCCTCCAGCAGGGCGACGGTGCCGCCTCCGCCGTGCAGCACGGACTTGGTGTAGAGCGGGATGACGACGAAGACGGCGGTGGTGAAGAGGTTGGCGGCGGTGAAGCTGATCAGGATCTTCCGGACGAAGGGCAGTCCGGACAGCACCTGACGCAGCGTCCGCGGCTCGGGGGCGGCGCCGTCGCCGTCGCCCGCGCCCTGCTCAGGGGTGCGGAAGCGTACGGTCGCGAGGAGTGCCGCGGCCGTCACGTAGGCGGCCGCGCAGCCGACCGCGAGGCCGGCCACCCCGGCGCGGTCGACGATCAGGGCGCCGAGCAGGGCTCCGCCGAGGCTGGCCAGCGACTGGGTGGACAGCTCGAAGCCGGTCGCGGCCTCGATGTCCTCGTCGTCGACGAGCTCGGGCACGGAGGTGGTCAGGCAGGGGTCGAAGAACGCCTGGCAGGTGGCCAGGGCGAGGGTGGCGGCGTAGGCGGCGGCGATCGGCAGGTCGCTCGCGCAGGCCCAGACGGCCAGTGCCGTGGCGGCGGTGCCCGCGGCGGCGGCCGCGCCGCGCAGCAGCGAGCGGTGGGCGACGCGGGCGATGGCACGGGCGACGACGGGCGCCAGGGCCACGGCGGGCAGGGTGCTGACGGCCATGAAGAGCCCGGAGGCGAGGCCGTTGCCGCCGCTGACGGCGTAGGCCACCAGCCACCAGGAGATGCCGACCTGGAACATGCGCACGGCGGCCTGGGTGAGGACCTGGCCGAGCCATACGGTGCCGAAGGCGCGGTTGCGCAGGACCAGGGGCAGTGCCCGGTCCGCTGTGGGCGCGGTCATGCCGTCGGCCTCTCGTCGAGCACGCGGATGAGCTTGCCGGAGCGGGGGTTGACGGCGAGGTCGCGGTGGCGTGCCCACTCCACCTCCAGCGGGTGCACGTAGCCTGCGGCCATGCTGTCGGGGTAGAGCGGACGCGCGGTGTACAGGCCCTCGACGATCTCCTTGGCGAGGACGTCCAGGCCGGCGGGGTCGTCGTCACCGGGGGCGGTGGCGAGGCGGAGGACGAGGCCGTCCTTGCCGTCCCAGCGGCGCACCACGAGCTGGGTGCCCATGACGCGGCCCGCGGCGTCGGCCTCCTCCACGGCGGCCTGCGCGTCCTGCGAGTAGAGCGAGACGGGGCCGACGCGGACGCCTTCCTCGGCGCGGCCGAGGATGCGGAAGTGGCCGGCCTCGGTGTCGGTCCACTCGGCGCGGTCGCCCGCAGGGTAGCGGATGATCGGCATCAGGGTGCGGAACAGCATGGTCACCACGACCCGGCCGGGGCGGCCGGGCTCGGTGACCGGCTCGCCGGTCGTCTCGTCGAGGATCTCGACGATCGAGTGCGGGGTGAAGGCGCGGTGCACGCGGGCGTCGGGGCCCGGCACGGGGCGGCCGAGCAGCCCGGCGTCGACGCTGGCGTAGCCCAGCGAGCGCGCCTCGGCGTTGGGGAAGGCCCGGGCCAGCAGCCGGCGCTGGTCGGGGAAGAGCGCCTCGCCGCCGAAGAAGAGGAGTTCCACGGCGGGCAGCTGCCGGTCCTGGGCGACCAGGTGCTCGGCGAGGCGGCAGAGGGTGGTCGGGGTGCCGGCGACGACCTGGGCGGCGAAGTCCTCCAGGGTGGGGACCGTCGACTCCAGCGGGGCGCCGCCGCCGATGGGCAGACGGACGTTGTCCACGGGGGCGTGGGCCAGGGAGTCCAGGATGAAGAGGAAGCTGGCGTACAGCTCGCCCGCGTAGAACAGGTCGGCCACCCGGTGACCGGGCTTCAGGCCCGCGTCGACGAGTCCCGCGCCGAAGGCGGTGACGAATTCCCGCCATTCCTCGCGGGTGTAGCAGGAGAATTTCGGGGCACCGGTGGTGCCGCCCGTCTTGTAGACGGCGGCCTCGGCGAGCGGTGCGGTCAGTACCTGGTTGTCGTGCAGGGTGTTGGCCGCCCAGAACTCTCCCTGATCAACCACGGGAAGATCTGTGAGGCAGTCCACATCGGGTGCCAGGGAAGCGTAGAGATTCGCGTAGAACGGCGAGTTCTCACGGGCGAAACGTATGAGGTCCGAAAGCTGATGGACGGGCATGATGCCTTGCCTAGATACGGGAAGAGGGTGTTCCGGCCCGGCGAGGGGGTCGGCACTCGCCATGGCCTGTTGAATACTCAATGAGCCAGGTGCAGTGGGCTCGTGTCACTTGAACGTCGCAACTGACGCACGATCACCCATCATGGAACACGTCGGAACGTACCGCCAAATCGGCGACGGGCCCGCCGGGCGTGAATGGCCGGAAACAGCGGTGATATAACGGAGTGACCGCGGCCGCCGTGGCGGCCGGCCCCGGGCACCGGGGCGCCGCCGCCGTACCCACCGCCCGACCACACCCCCGGCCTGCGGATTGGCCTGATGTGGAGGTACCGGGCCAGGGCCCGGCACACCTCCCGCGGAGCTTCGCCGGCCCGTGGCGCCGGGCCGCTACGGGCCCGGTCCCGATTCGTCCCCGCTCCGTCCCGAGTTGACAATTTCCCCGGACTCGCTTGGACCGCGGACGAACGACGTGTGAACGTGGAAATCATCCGCTCCGCCCTTCAACGAACACTTTCCCGGCGGAAGTTGCCGGGCGCCCCGCGGTGCCCGCCCCCACGGTTCTCCGGCGCACCGTGATCGCGTACGAACTCCCCCGGCGCCCGCTCCGCCGCGCACTCCCCCATTCCGCTTCTTGCGTCATGCACGAATCCCTTCCGAGACGAACGGAATTGACAGGCATGCAGAATCAAGAATCAGTTGCCCTCGTCGGCATCGGGTGCCGGTTCCCGGGCGGAATCGACTCGCCCGAGGCGTTCTGGGACTTCCTGTCCGACGGCAAGGTGTCGGTCGAACCGACGCCGGAGGACCGGTGGCGCCCGTACACGAAGGTCGGCCCCGAGTTCTCGGAGGCCCTGCGAAGGGCCGACCGGCCCGGGAATTTCCTCGGTGACGTCGACGGCTTCGACGCCGAGTTCTTCGGCATCACCCCGCGCGAGGTCGAGCTGATGGATCCCCAGCAGCGGCTGGTCCTGGAGGTCGCCTGGGAGGCGCTGGAGCACGCCGGCATGGCGCCCCGGTCGGTGGCCGGCTCCGACGCCGGGGTCTACATCGGCACCTGCTCGGACGACTACGGTCGGCGGCTGCTGGAGGACCTGCCCCGCATCGAGCCGTGGACCGGCATCGGCGCCCAGCTGACCGGGATCGCCAACCGGGTCTCGCACGTCCTGGACCTGCACGGCCCGAGCTTCGTCCTCGACTCCGCGTGCTCCGCCTCGCTGGTGGCCGTGCACCTGGCCTGCCAGAGCCTGCTCACCGGCGAGACCTCCCTCGCCCTGGCGGGCGGCGTGAACATCATCCTCTCCCCCGCCTACACCCTGACCCTGGAGGCGGCGGGCGCCCTCTCCCCCGACGGCCGCAGCAAGCCCTTCGACGCCGAGGGCGACGGCTACGGCCGGGCCGAGGGCTGCGGCGTGCTGGTCCTCAAGCGGCTGTCGGACGCGCGCCGCGACGGCGACCGGGTGCTCGCCGTGATCAAGGGCACGGCCGTCGCCCAGGACGGCCGTACCAGCGGCATCATGGCCCCGAACCCCGACGCCCAGCGCGACCTGCTGAGGCTGGCCTGGCAGGCGGCGGGCCTGGACCCGGCCACCGCCGGCTACATCGAGGCGCACGGCACCGGCACCCGGCTCGGCGACCCCGTCGAGGCCTCCGGCCTGCACGCCGTCTTCGGCGCCGGCCGCCCCGCCGACAAGCCCTGCTGGATCGGGTCCGTGAAGTCCAACATCGGCCACGCCGAACCGGCCTCCGGCGTCGCGGGCATCATCAAGGCCACGCTGATGCTGCGGCACGCCGAGATGGCCGCGACGGTGCTCACCAGCGAGCCCAGCCCGGACATCCCCTGGGAGGACTGGGGGCTGCGGCTGGTCACCGAGCACCAGGTCTGGCCCAAGGGCGACACCCCGCGCCGCGCGGGCGTCTCGGGATACGGCTACGGCGGCACCATCGGCCACGTCGTCCTGGAGGAGGCCCCCGCGACGGACACCGGCCGGGGCGCCACGACGAGCCGCTGCCCCGGGGAGCCGCACCCGGCCGTGCCCGAGGTCTTCCCGCTGTCCTACCGCTCCCGGCCGGGCGTCACGCAGTACGCGGGGCGGCTCGCCGACTGGCTGGAGCGCCACCCGGACACCCCGCTGTGCTCGGTCGGCCACACCCTGGCCCTGCGCCGCAGCCACCTCGACCACCGCGCCGCCGTGGTCGCCTGCGGCCGCGCCGAACTGGTGACGGCCCTGCGCGCGCTCGCCGAGGACGGCGCCGAGGACCTGGAGGCGGTCGGCGTGGCGGAGGGCGCCGTACGGCCCGGCGCGGACACCGGCACCGTATGGGTGTTCTCCGGACACGGCTCCCAGTGGGCCGGCATGGCGTCCGAACTCCTGGCGACCCGACCCGAGTTCGGGGAGGTCATCGACCGGCTGGAGCCCATATTCCGCAGCGAGCTGGGGTTCTCGCCCCGGCAGGCCGTCGTCGCCGGGGACTTCGCGTCCACCGACCGCGCCCAGGCCATGATCTTCGCGGTGCAGGTGGGCCTCGCCGAGGTCTGGCGCGCCTTCGGGCACCGGCCCTCCGCCGTCATCGGGCACTCCGTCGGCGAGATCGCCGCCGCCGTGGTCGCCGGGGCCCTCGGCCTGGAGGACGGCGCCCGGCTCAGCGCCCGCCGTTCCGCGCTGCTGCGCCAGGTGGCCGGCAAGGGCGCCATGGCCATGGTCGGACTGCCCTTCGAGGAAGCGGCCGCCCGGCTCGGGGACGACGGCCCGGTCTGCGCGGCGATCGCCTCGTCACCGGCCACCTCCGTGGTGTCCGGGGACGCCGGGGCCGTCGCCGCGCTCGCCCGCGACTGGGCCGCCGAGGGGGTGCCCGTACGCTCCGTCAACTCCGACGTCGCCTTCCACAGCACCCACATGGACCCGCTCACCGAGGCGCTGCGCGAGGCACTGGCGGGCCTCACGTCCCGTACGCCCGAGGTGCCCCTGTACAGCACGGCGCTGGACGACCCCCGGGCGCGGGCCGGGCACGGCGCCGACTACTGGGCGGCGAACCTGCGCAACCCCGTCCGCCTCGCCCAGGCGGTGACCGCCGCGGCCGAGGACGGGCACCGGCGGTTCCTGGAGGTCTCCCCGCACCCGGTGGTCGCCCACTCGGTCACCGAGACCCTGGACCACCTCCGGATCACGGGCGCGCACGTCGGGCACACCCTGCGCCGCGAGCGGCCCGAGCTGCGCACGCTGCTGCTCAACCTGGGCGCGCTGCACAGCCACGGCGCCGACATCGACTGGTCCCGGCACCACGCGGCCGCCCCGACCATCGCCGAACTGCCGCCGATCGCCTGGCAGCACCGGCGCTACTGGCGGGACGCGGTGCTGCCCGCCGGCGCCGTCGTCGCCCACCAGCACGACGTCACCGGGCACACCCTGCTCGGCCGGCCCGTCGACGTCGCCACGGAGGGCCGGCTGCGGCTGTGGAACACCTGTCTCGACGACGCGAGCCGCCCCTTCCCCGGCGGCCACGCCCTGCACGGCGCGTCGATCGTCCCCGCCTCCTCGATCATCCACACCTTCCTGGAGGCGGCGCCCGGACAAGGCGGCAGCAAGGCGCTGTTCGACGTCTCCCTGAAGTTCCCGATCGCGCTCGCGAGCCCGCGCGAGGTCCAGGTCGTCCAGGAGGGCCTGACCCTGCGGCTGAGCACCCGGCCGGCGGCCACCTCCGACACGGCCCGGGGGCCGGGCAACTGGCTGACGCACACCACTTCCTCGACGATGGCGGAGAACTCCGCGCCCTTCCCCGCCGAACTGGTCTCCGTACCGGCGCCCCAGGGGCTCACGCCCGCGGACCCGTCGATCGTGATCGGGCGGCTGGACGCGATCGGCGTGGAGGGCATCGCCTGGCCGTGGACGGTCGAGGAGCTGCTGACCGGCGACGGCGTCATCCGCGCCCGGGTGCACGCCCCGGCCGTGCCGGGTGACCAGGTGACCTGGGCGCCGCTGCTGGACGCCGCGCTCGGCATCGTCCCGATCATCTACGGCGGCCCGCCCATGGTCCGGATGCCGGCGCAGATCCGTGAGGTGCGGGTGGTGGGCGAGGCGCCCGAGACGGGCATCGTCGACATCCGCCTCGTGGACCGGGCCACGGACACCGTGGACATCACCGTCAGCGACGAGGCCGGGCGGCTGCTCGCGTGGCTGCCGGGGACGCGGTTCGGGGCGCTGCGCGCGAACGGGGCCGCGACGGAGGAGGCCGCCGGTACCCCGGTGGCGGAGGCCGCGGCGGAGACCGGCGCGGCTGCCGGTGCCGGGGACGACGGCCCGGAGCAGTGGGGGAACCTCCCCGGGGACGTGCTCGCCGCGCGCGTCCGCGAGGAGATCCTCGGGCGGCTCGCCCGCGAGATGAAGATGCCCGTCGACGAACTCGACCCGGAGCGGCCGCTCACGGACCTCGGCCTCGACTCGGTGATGTCGATGCGGGTCTGCGCGCAGCTGGAGAAGCGGATGGGGGTGCGGCTGCCGGTGACGGTGCTGTGGAACTATCCGACGGCGGCGGGGCTGACGGGGCATGTGGTGTCGCTGCTGACACCGGGCGGGGTGGAGGTGGAGGTGGCGGCGTGAGGTAGCGGTTCAGGGTGGCCCGTGCGCGGATCCGTAGTCCGGTCCCGCGTGCGGGTCGCGCCAGTGGCGGGCCTGTTCCCCGCCCGCCCCTTCCCGCCGTGTGCGGGGCTCCGCCCCGGACCCTGGTCCTCAGTCTCCCCCTGCCACCGCAGGGGGAGACTGAGGACACCGCGCGTCACCACGGAACGCCACGCCTACACCGCCGGCGTAAGGAACCGTTCCGGCAGGCACGCGTCGCACGCCCCCGCCTCCCCCGCCAGCAGCGCCTGCCGCGCCTGCGCCGTCGTCATCGTCTTCTCGTCGCCCTTCGGCACCCAGCACCCCGCGTGGTGCAGCTCCAGCAGCGGGCGGCCCGACCGGCAGTGCTCGGTCATCGGCCAGCGGGCGTGCTCCAGATCGGGCCGGTACGGGGCGCCTGTGGTGGCCGGTTCGTCCTCGTAGAGGTCCTCCGTGAGGTATTGGAGGACGGCGCCGCGGACCCAGTCGCGCGGAGCCATGCCCGCTTCCTCGGCTGCCGCCGTGATGAGGGCGAGTTCGTCGTGGCTGAAGAGCTGCTCCATGTCGCGGGACGGTAGCAGCGGCGCGGGGCCGGTGGGGCGGGGTCGCGCGGCTTGCCCCGACCCGGCATATGCCCCTGTTCGGCGGGCCCGCCGGGACACCAGGAGTCCGCCCGACGCTCCGGGCCCCCGGGCCGGTTCCCGGCGGGCGGAGAGTTCCCCCGAAAGAGGGCCATCGTCCGGTTCCCCCGGCGGAGTTGACGACCTCTTCCCCGGCACCGGGGAGCCGCTCCCCGCCCGTCCTACGATGCCGGGAACCGGCCCTTCACCCCTTGCGCCGGCCCGTCCGCACGTGCTCCCCGACAGGAGGCCCAGCATGGACACCAGCCACCCGATAGCCGACCGGTACACGGTCGCGCGCACCCGGGCGACCCCCTTCGACGAGGCCGGCTACGACGCCGTCCTGCGCCGCGACTTCCACGACCACTACGCCGGCGGCCGCGACCTGTGGACCGGCGAGGAGGCCATGCGCCGCGTCCCCGGGCTGCTGATGGACGTGCTCGGCGGGCCCGGCGGCGCGCGGGTGCTCGACCTCGGCACCGGGCACGGCCGCGACGCCGAACTCCTGCTGGCCGGCGGGCACCGGGTGACCGGCGTCGACATCGTCGCCTCGCCCGCCTGGGAGATCATCTCCGTCGAGTGGCCCGGCCGCGCCCGCTTCCTGGCCACGGCCGTGCTCGACCTGCCGGGCGCCGCGGAGTACGAGGCGGTGCTGGACAACGGCTGCTTCCACCACCAACACCCCGGCGCCTACGGCCCGTACCTGCGCCGGATCCACGAACTGCTCTGCCCCGACGGCCTGTTCGCCCTCTCGGTCTTCCACGCCGCGGACGGCGCCGGCGGCCTGTACGCCAACGAGGGCGACCGCCTGTACCGGGAGTTCACGGTGGCGGAGCTCACCGCCCTCGTCGGCGCGCACGGTTTCGCGCCCGTCGCCACGCACCGGGTGCCCCGGGCCGTCGAGGGCCTCGCCTACCTCGTCGGGATATTCCGCCGGGTGGCGGGGGACGGCCGGTGACCGGGGGCGGCACGACGCAGTACGACGGCATCGGAGAGGTCTACGAGGGCTTCAAGGCGCTGCCCCTGGCCCGCCACCCCGAGCGGGGCAGCTTCCTCGGCATGCTCGGCGACGTGCGCGGCGCCTCGGTCCTGGACCTGGCCTGCGGCACCGGCTTCTACACCCGGCAGGTCCGCCGGCTCGGGGCCGCGGAGGTCCTGGGCGTCGACGTGTCGGGCGAGATGGTGGCGGCCGCGCGGGCGATCGAGGAACGGGCCCCGCTCGGCGTGCGTTACGCGGTCGCCGACGCGGCCCGGCTGCCGGCCTTCGAGCGCCCCTTCGACGCCGCGACCGCCGTCTACCTCCTCAACTACGCGCGGGACGCGGCGGAGATGACGCGCATGTGCCGCGCCGTGCACCGCGTCCTGCGGCCCGGCGGGGCCTTCCACGTCCTCACCCAGGCCCCCGGCTTCCGCTTCGACGGTCCGCCGACCGCGAAGTACGGCTTCCGCTACGAGGCGGTCGGGCACGGCCCGATCGGCCCGAAGGCGCGCATCACGGCCCTCCTCGAACCGCCCGTCTCCTTCGTCACCCACTACCCGCGCCGCGAGGTGTACGAGGAGGCGCTGGCGACGGCGGGGTTCGGCGGGGTGACGTGGGTGCCGATGTCCGTGCCGGAGGAAGGGGTGCGGGAGTTCGGGGCGGAGTTCTGGGCGGACTTCCTGGCGAATCCGCCGCTGGCGATGCTGCGTTGCCACGCGTAGCGCGGCCCTGCCCGTACCCCGTCCACCGGCGGGGCCCCGGCCGGGCAGGGGCGGGGCGGGCCGGGGTAACGCCCCCGTCCGCCCCGCCGCGTTCAGAGCGGCCACGGCCGGTCCCCGCCCGCGGGTGGCGCCCCCGCGTTCCGGCGGACCTCCGCCGCCGTCCGCTGCAAGTGGAACAGCGACCGCACGGCCGCCCCGGGATCGTCGATGGACACCCGCCCGTCCTCCGTCCCGCGCAGCGCCCGGTCCGCCCGCCCGATCACCGTGCGCGGCCCCACCACCGTGGCACCGGCGCTCCAGAGCATCCGCTCCACCTCGCAGTACGGGTCCGTGGAAGTACCGGCGTCGTGGGTGGTGGTCATGACGGCCACCGGCCTGCCGGCCAGCGGTGAGCTCTCGGCCGGCCAGCTCAGCCAGTCCAGCAGGGTGCGCAGCGACGCGGGCGGCACGGCGTCCGACTCGGGCGCGGTGACCACGAGGCCGTCGGCGAGCGCGGCCATCTGCCGCAGCGCGTAGGCCACGGGGTGCGAGGCGACGGGGGCGGCGCCGGGCCGCGCCAGTACGGACGGTGTCGCGCTGACGACCAGCCGGAGGCCCGAGGCGCCGGGCACCGAGAGGGCCCTGAGCAGAAGGTCTCCGAAAGGGTCGTCCTCGGCCGGTGCGCTCAGTCCGAGCAGCAGCACGTTCTCCACGGCGGGTGTCCCTTCCTGGTCGGGCGGTGGTTCCGGCTGTGGTTCCGGCACCGGCTCCGGTCCTGCCCCCGTCTCCCCGCCCGTCACCGCGCCGGCGCCGGGCGCAGCCGCCGCGAGAGGAGGACGCCGGCGAGGGCCAGCGCCGCGGTGAGGACGAAGGTGCACACGAGGGCGAGCTCGGTCGTCGAACCGTGGTGGTGCGCCATGGCGATGGCCGCGCCGCCGAGGCCGGCGATCAGGCCGGTGGCGAGGGTCTGGGCGAGCTGGAGCGAGCCGCTGACGAGGCCCTGCTGCTCGGCGGGGGTCTGCTCCAGGGTGTCGGTGGTGGCGGCGTTGAACGCGATGCCCATGCCGATGCCGCCGACCGCCCAGCCGGCCACGGCGACGAGGGCGGGGATCGCCGTGACGAGGACGGCCAGGGCCATGACCACCACGCCGGCGAGGAGGACGGCGAAGCCGAGGGTGACGCTGCCGGTCCGGCCGCGCTCGCGGCCGTCGGTCCGCGCCTGGTAGGCGGAGCCGAGCACCCAGGTGATGGCGCCGGCGGAGAGGCCGAGGCCGGCCATGGCGGGGCTCACGCCGCGCAGTTCCTGGAGGCCGAGCGGGAGGAAGGCCTCGCTGCCGAAGTAGACGGCGCACAGCAGGAACCTGATGCCGATGCCGGCGCCGATGCCCGCGCGGAGGCCGAGCGTGCCGGCCGGGGTGACCTGACGCAGCGTCGGCACGGCGACGGCCACGCCGAGGACGGCGAGCGGGATCAGCAGGGCGAGGTTCTTCAGCAGGAGCGCCTGGAGGAGCAGGGCGGTGCCGGCGGTGAGGAGGACGCTGGCGGCGAGCGGGCCCTTCCACCAGGGGCCGTCGGGTGCGGCAGGAGCGGCGGCCGCCGGTCCCCCGGCGCGGCTCATCCGGCGCAGGCCGGGCAGAGTGAGCGCGGCGGCGACGGCGATCAGCGGCAGCATGAGCAGGAAGACGCCGCGCCAGCTGGTGTGTTCGGCGAGGGTGCCGGCGATGACCGGGCCGATGAGCGAGGGGACGGTCCAGGCGGAGGAGAGCAGGGCGAACATCCGCGCCCGCAGGTGTTCGGGGTAGGCGAGGCCGATGACGGTGTAGGCCATGCTCATCACCGCGCCGACGCCGAGGCCCTGGAGGGCCCGGCCGAGCAGGAAGAGCGGCCAGGACGCGGCCGCTCCGGCCACGGCGCAGCCCACCGCGAAGACGGCCATGCCGACGGCCATGGACCGCTCGGGGCCGTGCCGGTCGGCGGAGCGGCCGGCGACCACGGTGCCGATGATGTTGGCGAGCATCAGGGCGGACAGGCCCCAGCCGTAGGCGCCGAGCCCGTTCAGGTTCCGGGCGATGTCGGGCAGCACGGTGGCCACGCCGAGCGATTCGAAGGCGACCATGCTCACCGACAGGATCACTCCGACGGTCAGGGCCCGGTACGCCCCGGAGAAGACGCTCTCCGCGGCGGCGGGCGGGCCGGCGGCGGGTGGCGCGGCGGGCCGTACCTCCATGACCTGGTTGACATCCTGCTCCACGACGACCTCCTGGGACTGCGCTTCCACGGGCGTTTTCGCGAGGTTCCCCTCGGCGTTCCCCCTCAGGGTTCCCACCTCGGGAGATTTTCATTCCGTTCCGGAACGGAATGTATCTCAGCCTACCTATACTGGCCGCATGGTGAACACCCCGAACAGCGCCCTGGCCGCATCGCGCGAGTCCGGCCGGCAGCGCGCCGGCAGGCCCCGGGACGAGCGCATCGACGCGGCGGTGCCCGCCGCGGTGATGGAGATCCTGGGCGAGTCGGGCTACGGCAGCCTCACGCTGGAGGCGGTGGCCGCGCGGGCGGGCACCAGCAAGCCCGCGCTGCGCCGCCGCTGGCGCTCCCGGCAGCACCTCGTCGTGGACGCGCTCGTGACCACGGTGGGCACCACACCGACCCCCGACACCGGCTGCACGCACTGCGACCTCATCGCCGGGATCGCCACGCTCAGCCACTCCTTCGGCAACCCCCTGGGCCGGCGGGTGCTCCCCGC
Organism: Streptomyces albireticuli; assembly: GCF_002192455.1. NCBI lineage: Bacteria > Bacillati > Actinomycetota > Actinomycetes > Kitasatosporales > Streptomycetaceae > Streptomyces > Streptomyces albireticuli. The sequence continues at coordinate 7,342,310 of NZ_CP021744.1, read as the reverse complement.
CCTGATCGCCGACCTCGCCGACACCCCGGACCTGGAGCGCGCGTTCCTGGAGAAGTTCTTCCACACCCGCAGGGCCTCGACCGCCGAGGCCCTGCGGCGCGGCATCGAGCGGGGCGACATCCGGCCCGACGCCGACATCGACCTGCTCCTCGACATGCTGGCCTCGACCACCTACTACCGCGTCCTGTTCGGGCACCTGCCGGTGACGGCGACCCTGGCCGAGGAGGTCGTCGGGGTGGTGCTGCGAGGCGTGGCCACGGCCGAGTGGCGGTGCCTCCACGCCGACGGCCCGCGCTGACCGGACGTCAGCGGGCGTACGGGCGGGGCGCCACCGGGACCGCCCGCGGTGGCCACGCCGGACGGCGGTACGCCCCCGGCACCTCTCGCACCCGCCGGGCGGCGTACCCGCGCGTACCGACCGGAAACGATCTGTCTGCGGCATGCCCGGAGCACTACCTTCCGGGCATGCCCCTCGCCTGCGCACTCCATGTCCCCGAGGCGGTCGAACGGCCGCGCGAAGCCGGGCCCGTGCCCGCTCCGGACCACCGATGACCGTTCCGTCCCGGACCCCGTCCCACCTGGCCGCCCCCTCCCTCACCGACCGGGCCATGCGCGCCTTCCCCGTGCACCACCCCGACTCCCGGCTGCGCATAGGAGCCCTGCTCCAGCTGCTCGGCACCGCGCCCCGCCGCGAACACCTGCGCGACCACATCTTCGAACGGCTGACCGCGCTGCCGGCCCTGACCCATTTCCTGGCCGACGCGGGCACCCGCTGGGAGGCGGCCCGGTACCCCGATCCGGCCACCCATGTGGTCGACCATCCGCTGCCGCCCGGCGCCGGGGAACTGGACCGCGCCGTCCAGATGCTCCTGCGCGAACCACTGCCCGAGGGCGTGCCGCCATGGCGGATCTGGCTGCTCCACGGCCACGCCCCGGGGACGTACGCCGTGCTCTACCTCGTGCACCACACCGTGCAGGACGGGGCCGGCATGCTGCACACCCTGGAAACCCTCTTCACCCCGCACGGTGTCCCCGACGAACGGTCGTCCGCGGTGTTCCCCGGGCTGCGCGACGCCCCGGCCCCGACGCCGCGCGACCGCCTCCACGCCCTGGCGGCCACGGTGCGCGCGACCCGCCGGACGGAGATGTGGGACTCCGCACGGCACCCGCTGTCCGCCCGGCGCACCTTCCGCTGGGCCAGGGTCCCGGCCGCGTCCCTGCGCACGATCGCCCGTACCGGCGGGGGCAGTTCCAACGACGCCTATCTCGCCACCGTGGCCCACGCGGTGCAGGGCTGGTCGGCGGAGCACTGGCCGCCCGCGCACCGCTCCCCGGAGCTGGCGCTGACCATGCCCACCAACATCCGCCGCCCGGAGGAGGCGAGCGCGCCGGGCAACCGGACGGCGATGGTCCGGGTCGTGCTGCCGGGTGGCGACGTCCCCCTGACGGCGCGTCTGGAAGGTGCCATGAGGGAGACCGCGCCGCTGAGGTCGCGGCGGCACCGCGAGGCCCTGCGCCGCGCCGCCGCCGGGCCCCGCCTCCCCTCGTGGGTGCTGCGCCGCATGACGCGGACCCTCGCCGCGGACCCGGCCCACGCCGCGGTCGGCGTCTCGGGGCTCGTCGCCCGGCACGCCCTCGGGTTCGGCGCGGATCCGGTGATCTCGGTGATGCCGGTCGGCTGCCTGCCCGAGGGCAGCCCGATGGGCGTCCTCATGCTCACCTACCGGGGCACCTCCACGGCCTGCTTCATGGCGGACCGTGCCCTGCCCGGCCTGGACGCCCTGCACCTCCGCTGGCAGCGGGCCGTCCGGTGCCACGCCACGGGCGCCGCCGACGGCTGACGGCCGGGTGCGCCCGGGCCTCCCCGGCGGCGCGGTCAGCCGACGCTGATGGCGCGGAGCTTCTCCCGCAGGTACAGGTGGGAATCGACCGGCTCGTGCGCGACCCGCCCGACCGGGGCGGGCAGCGAGGCGACGCGCGTGCCGGGGTCGCACTCGTAGAAGTACACCAGGGAGATCAGCTCCTCGGTGGGCGCGTCGGCCGGCGGCGGGAGCACCCGGTGCCGGCCGGAGCGCCACCGGTCGCCGGTCCAGCGGGCCATCAGGTCACCGATGTTCACGGTGAGGGCCTCCGGGTCGTAGGGGGCGTCCTGCCAGCCGTCCTCGTCCGTGTGGACCTGGAGCCCGCCCTTGCCCCGCTGGCGGTCGAGCAGGGTGACCGTGCCGAAGTCGGTGTGCGGCCCGATGCGGAACTGACCGGGCAGCGGGGCTCCCACGACCTCGGTGCCGGGGTACCAGTTGAGGTTGAACCCCCAGGTGGGGTGGGACGTGTGGCGGGTGAAGAGGTCCGGGGGCTGCCGGAGGGCGGTGGCGAGGAGGACGAGCAGCTCGTCGGCGAGGGCGCGCGTCCGGGCGAGGTACTCCGTCACCAGCGGCTCCAGGTCCGGCACTTCGGCGGGCCAGACGTTCGGCCGGAACCACTCGGCGTCGACCGCGGCGTCCCCGGTGGGCTCCTCGGCCGCGCAGGACCACGACTCCTTGAGGTCGGGCGGGCTCTCGGTGCCCTCCGCGTAGGCGTTGGCCTCCGCCCCGGGCCCGAGCCAGCCGCGGCCGCCGACCGCGACCGCGTAGGGCCGCTTGACGGCGGCCGGCAGCCGGAAGAAGGCGCGGGCGGCGTCCCGGACGGCCGACCGCAGCGAGGGGTCGATCCCATGACCGGTGACGAGCAGGAAGCCCGCCGACCTCAGCGCCTCGTCGACCTCAGCGGCGACGCGTGCGCGCACCGCCGGGTCCCCGGACCGCCAGGGTCCGAGGTCGATCACGGGAATCCGGGCTCCGGTCATCTCGGCCTCACCTCCGCTGCGATGCGGTGAACCGTACCTCGTAGGCGTCGGCGAGGTCGCGCAGCGCCTGGGGGCAGTCGCCGGTGTACGACGGGCCGTGCATCAGGCCGAGAGCGGCCGGGGCGAGGCCGGCGAGCCGGCGCATGGTGGGGGCGGTGTCGGCCGTGAGGCAGGAGGCACCGAAGACGTCCTCGGCGGCGAGCGCCGGGCCGACGATCTCCGACTCGGTCAGGGCGGGGGCGTCGCCGACCCGGGTGAAGAGGTCACCGCACAGGAGGGTGCCCGTCGTCTCCTCGAACAGCAGCCCGGCGTCCCAGCCGTGCGGCACGTGCGGGGTCGCGAGGTAGCGCACCCGCTTCCCGCCGAGGTCGAGCACCTCGCCGTCGTCGAGCGGCCTCGGCGGCCGGTCGGCCATGTCGTTGACGGACACGAGGCAGCCCATCGCGCCGTGCGCGACCTCGGCGCGCGGGGCGTCGGCCAGCCAGGAGTTCATCGCGCCGCACTCGTCGGCCTCGACGTGCCCGAAGGTGAGCCAGCGGAGACCCGCCACCGGGGTGACCCGCGCGACCGCGTCGGACACCAGCGGGAACAGCGTGCGCAGCCCGCAGTGGAAGAGCAGCGGCTCCTCGGCGTCGATCAGGAACTGGTTGAACAGGAAGTCCGCGTCGCTGATGTACGTGGAGAGCCGGTAGACGTCCGGCGCGATCTCCGTGACCGTCGTTTCCATGGGCACCGCCTTTCTGCCGTGGTGCCCAGTGTGGGGCGGGCGGGGCCGCGTTCGCGGGGGCGGCGCGGGGGGTTCCGGATCCTGGGGTGGCTGGCGGGCCGTTTTCGCTCCGACGGGCTAGGGGGCGGTGGGTTCTTCCCCCGGTCCCGCCCCTTCCCGATACCGGAGGCCGCGCCCCCGGACCCCTGCCGCGCTCCGCGCGGTGTCCTCAAGCGCCGGACGGGCTGGATGTGCCCGGTTCCGGGCGGCAACTCAGCCCGTCTGGGGGCACCTCCCAGCGGTAGCTGGGGGAGCTTGAGGACCGGGGCCCGGGGCTGAGCCCCGCACGCGGCGGAGCCGCACATCGGATGCAGCGGGAAGGGGCGGGGCCGGGGAAAGATCCACCAGACCGCGGCGCCGCATGTTCCCACACCCCTTCCTATGCCGAATGAATTTGCCAAAAACCGCCTCACCCGGTTCCGTTTTCGATTACCTTCCGTCGCAGCCGACACGCCGTTGGTAGCCGCCACAGGCGGCCCGTGTCCGCAGCAGAGTCCGCAACAGTCATGAGCAGCCACGGCGGCACGCCTCGTCGTGGGGCTGGAGAGGTCCGAGTGTCCGGTATAGACGCGTGCTTATCCGAGGCCATGGCGATCCCCGGGGTCCGGGGGGCGAGCCTGGTGGACTGGACCAGTGGTCTGACCCTGGGCGCGGCGGGCGACGGGCCGAACCGCGACCACGAGACCGCAGCGGCCGAGGCCGCCGAACTGGCCCGGCTCGCCTTCGAGAACAGCGCGTTCACGCGCGCGACGGAGGACGCCGGGCCCGTGGAGGACCTCATCGTCACCGCGCGCGGCAGCTACCACCTGATCCGCTTCGTGGAGACGTCCTTCGACAGCAGCGTCTTCCTCTACCTCTGGCTCGACCGCGCCGAGGCCAACCTCGCGATGGCCCGCTTCCGGCTCCAGGGGCTCACCGCCGGACTGGTCCTGCCGTGACCGCCGACACCCGGACGGCGCCCCTGCCGCACGCGGCGGGAGGGACCCCCGCACCCTCGGCGCCACCCGCCGGGGCCACCGCCCTGGGCCGGCTGGCGGACGAGCGGGCCACCGGCGCGCTGCACGGCCCCGTCGGCGCGCTCTACCTGGCCGACGGCGCGGTCGTGCACGCGGAGAGCCCGGCCGCCCCCGACGTCGGCCGGCGGCTCACCGCCGGCGGCCGGCTGTCGCCGGAGACCTGGGAGGAGGCCGTCTCCCGGGGCGGCCCGGGGTACCGGGCCGGGGGCTTCCTCGTCGAGCACGGCCGGCTGAGCCGCGGCGAGCTCGAACTGTGCCACCTCAGCGCCCTGTTCGACGCGGCCTTCTTCGTCCTCTGCCCGCTGGAGGCGGACCGCCGGCCCCCGGAGCGGTTCCTGCGCGAGGCACGGCACTGGCTCGGCCCGGTGCGCCCGGTCCCGGTGGCCGCCGTCCAGCGGGAAGTGCGCCGCCGCCGCGAGCTCCTGGAACGGGCCTGGCCCTGCCCGGCGGTCGACGCCGCGCCGGTCGTGCCCGTACCGGACGCCGCCCGGCGGTGGGGGCCCGGCACCGACCCGGCCTGCGGCCGCCGGGCCGTGCTGGAGGCCGCGGACGGCAGGCGCACCCCGGTGCAGATCGCCCGGGTGCTCGGGCGGTCCGCCTTCGCCACGCTCCTGGACGTACGGCGCCTGGCGGCGCAGGGGCTGATCCGCACCCCGGCGGGCCCCGGCCCGTCCGGGGGCTCCCCGCGGGACCCGGAACCGGCGGGCCCCGCGAAGGCCGGCGCGGAGCCCGTGGCGGCGGGTCGCGGAGCCGGTTCCGGATCCGGACCCGATGCCGGTGCCGGCACCCCGGAGCTCTCCCTGCTCTACAGGATCCGCGACGCCTTGGAGGCGCTGTGACCGTGCCGTACCGCAGCCGGAACTCCCGTCAGGTCCCCCCGATCCCATGATGAGACGCGCCTTGAGACAGTTCACCGGAAGGAGACAGCCGATGACGGCCGTGCCCGAAGTGCTCACCGAGCTCCAGGGGTTACGCGTACGCGTCCCGCACCTGACCGGGGCGCTGGTGGCGAGCACCGACGGCCTGGTGATCGCCCACCATGTCAGCGACATGGAGCCCGACGGGGTGGCCGCCCTCACCGCCGCCGCGCTGGGCGTCGGCTCACGGCTGACCGACGCCGTGGGCCACGGGGACTTCCGCGAGCTGCTCGTACGCGGCGAGAACGGTTACGTGGCCACCTACGCCGCCGGCGCCTCGTGCGTCCTCACGCTGCTGGCGTCGGCGGACGCCAACGTCGGGCGGCTGAACCTGGAGGCCCGCAGGGCGGGCGCCCGGGTCGCGGAACTCGTGGAGAGCGCGCTGGAACGCCGGCGCGAGACCTGACCCGGCGCCCGTACGCACCTCCCTTGCCCCCTGTTCCTTTCCCTTCCTCACTCCATCACCTCTCTACGAAAGCGGGATTCCCATGGCGAACACCGAAGCCGCCCTCCAGGACGCGATGACGTCGATCGAGGGCGCCATCGGGGTGGCCCTCGTCGACTACGGCAGCGGCATGGCCCTCGGCACCCTCGGCGGGGCCCAGGGGCTCGACCTGAACGTCGCGGCGGCCGGGAACACCGATGTGGTGCGGGCCAAGCTGCGGGCGATGGAGATGCTCAACATCCAGGACAGCATCGAGGACATCCTCATCACCCTCGGGTCGCAGTACCACCTGATACGGCTGCTGACGGGCCGGGGCGGGAAGGGTCTCTTCCTCTACCTCGTCCTGGACGCCAAGCGGGCCAACCTGGCGATGGCGCGCCACCAGCTCAAGCGGATCGAGGCGGACCTGGAGGTCTGACGGCCCCCGGCCCCGCCCGGAACCGTCTCAGGGGCCGCCGCGGTGGGGCGTTCCGGCGGGTCGCGCCGGAACGCCCCGGTCGTTCTGGAGCTCCCACAGCTCCCGGAAGAGCCCTTCGGCGGCGACGAGTTCGCCGAAGGTCCCCTGCTGGACGACCCGGCCGTGGTCGAGGACGACGATGCGGTCCGCGACCGCGACGTTCGCCAGCCGGTGGGTGACCAGGACGACCGCGCGGTCCCGCGCGACCTCGCGCAGCCCGGTGAAGATGCGGTGCTCGGCGCGGGCGTCGAGGGCGCTGGTGGGCTCGTCCATCACGAGGAGACCGGCCCGCCGGTAGAAGGCGCGGGCGATGGCGACGCGCTGCCACTGCCCTCCGGAGAGGTCCACTCCGCCGAACCACTCGCGGGCCAGGAGGGTGTCGAGGCCGCTGCGGAGCCCGTGGACGACTTCGTCCGCGCCCGCGTGCGAGGCCGCCAGCAGGACGGCGTCGTCACCGCCGCCGTGCGGCTGACCGAGCGTGATGTTCTCGCGGGCGGACATCGGCCAGCGCGCGTAGTCCTGCGGCACCACGGCGGTGCGCCGCCACAGCGCCTGCGGCTCGAAGGCGCTGATGTCCGCCTCGTCCCAGGTGACGCGGCCCTCGGTGGGCAGGTAGAGGCCGGCCAGGAGCTTGCTGAGCGTGGTCTTCCCCGAGCCGTTCTCCCCCACCAGGGCCAGTACCTCACCTCGGCGCACCTCCAGGCCGACCTTCTCCAGGGCCGGGCGGTCCGCGCCGGGGTAGCAGTAGGTGAGCCCCTCGGCCCGGACGGCCAGCGGGCTCGCGGGGGCCTCGCCGCCACGCCGCATCCGGTGGCCGCCGGCCTCCTCGATGAACTCCGCCCAGTCGTCGAGGTACAGCCCGGTGCGGAACAGCCGCGTGCCGTAGCCGACCATCCCGCGCAGCGACGAACCGACCGTCCGCAGCGCGAAGACCGCCGTGCCGGCCGAGGCGACCGACATGTGCCCGGAGCCGAGCAGCAGCGCCAGCGCCACCCATACGAGCCCGGAGGCCACCCCGCCGGCCAGCGAGCCCACCAGGGCGTACCGCGCGCCCTGGTGCACGGCCTTGTCGGTCGCGCTGTCGATGCGGTCGCCGATCGCGCGGTAGCGGCCGAGCAGGAAGGCGGCCATCGTGCCGGAGCGCAGCTGGTCGGCGAACAGCTTGTCGGTCGCGTACCAGCGCAGGTGGCTGAGCACCCGGCGGTCGCCGCTCAGCGCCCGCGAGGTGAGGTAGTGGACGCGGGCGCCCTTCACGCTCGCGATGCCCTGCGGGAGCGTGGCCAGCACGAGCAGCGGGAGCAGCGCCGGGTGCAGGAGCGTCACCACGCCGGCGGCGGCGACCAGGGAGGCGACGCAGGCGATGAGGTCCTGCGACTCGGTGAGCAGGTCCTGGGCGACGTCCGCGCCCCGGTCGGCGGCCTCGCGCTTGTCGTTGAAGCCGGGGTGGTCGTAGGCGGCGAGCTCGGCGTTGATCGCCGCGTCGAGCATCTGCATCTCCGCCTCGCGCGAGATGCGCGGGGCCAGCCGGCTGGAGATGTTCTGCACGGCGATGCCGAGCAGCGCGCGGGTCCCGACCGCGGCGGCGAGCACCACGAGGGAGGGCAGCGCCTCCACGAGCCGGTCCTGGATGTGGCCCGAGGTGATCAGCGCGGTGATCGTCCGGGTGGTGGCCAGCAGCCCGAACGCCTCGAAGACCCCGGACAGGATCTGGCAGCTCAGCAGCGCGACCACGGCGCGCCGGTCCACGCGCCAGGCCAGGGACAGCGCCTTGCGGACGAGCCGGGGCAGGCGGCGGCTCATCGACCGTGCGGTCAGCGGTGTCTTCTCGAACACCGTGAGGGTGGGGGAACGGAACCGTAATTCCTCCGCGGGCGTTCCGGTGGCGTCGGCGGCCAAGTTGTCCCTCCCGGTGGCTGGGCGAGTGGCGGCATGAGCGGTTGCACGATGCCGTACGGCCTGCCGGAACCGGGTATGAAAAGCAGCAATCCACTCAAACGTGGGTCCTCCGTGTAAAGCGGAGGGAAGGGGGACCATGCCGGTGGAGGGGGTGGGAGAACGAGGCCGCCGTGACCGGCGGGTCGGCGGGGTCAGTGGGGGCAGTCGTCGATCACGATGTGGATGGCGGCGGGGGCCGGTTGTCCGGGTGCCTCCTCCGTGGGGCCGGGGCCGGGGCCGGGGCCGGGGCCGGGGAACGGCCGGGCCTTCAGCACCTCCGCGGCGATGCTGTGGTAGAGCTTCCACGCGAGAGCCCGGCTTCCCGGATCGGTGGAGTCCTCGCTGATCCTCCGTTCCAGCACGGTGGCCACGGCGAGCAGGCTCGGCCCGGAGACGGCCACCTGCACGGCCGACTCCTTCTCCTCCACCTTGCCGGGGACCCTGAAGTGCGTTTCACGGCCGGCCTGTTCGACGACGAAGGCCCAGGTGTCGCGGTGGCAGACGAGGGTCGCGGCGCTGACACCGGCCGCCGCTCGCAGCAGCTTCCGGTGGTCGATCCGCTCCTCTTCCTCCGGCTCCCCCGGCAGGCCGGACCCGTCATCCCTACGCTCGGGGGGCCGCTGGTCCCGTTCCCGCGGTCCCGTTCCGGCGACCGGCCGCGGACCGGGAGGCTGTGGGCCGAGAGGCAGGGGCCCGGGAGGCCGCGAGCGGTGGGTCTCCCACTGCTCCTCCATCCGGCGCAGGCGGTCGTGGGCCGCCTCCGTCCTCGCCGCCAGGTCCACGAGGTCCCGGTGCGCGGCGGCCACCTCGGTGTGCACCTGGCCGACGAGGTCCTGTAACCGCTTCAGCTCCGCGCCCAAGGTGTCGCGGTGATGCTGGAGCGCCTCATGGGTCTTGAGCCGCAATTCCTTGTGCAGCGAGGCGATCGCTTCCCGCAACGCCTCGTCGTCCCTCTTCCCCCCACCGAACATCCCGTCCCCTTTCTGACGTGACCATGGCCGTGTCAGGAGGGTTCCTCCCCGTGCTCCTGACCCGTGATGCGGTCGGGAGAGGGCGTGCGGGGGCGATTCGACGCCTCCGCCAGGTCCTCCGGAAGCGCCCCGGCGGCCGGATCCGGCGCGTGACCCGCCTCGCGCGCCGCCTGTCCGGCCCTCTCCAGCCAGTACCGTGCCTCGCCGGGCTGTCCCTCGCCGTACGCGACCTGGGCCAGCAGGACGAGCAGGGGTGCGGGCAGACCCGGCTCCCGGGACACCGGGGGCGGAGGGGACGGCGGCGAGGGCGGCGGGGGCTGTGGGGCCGAGGACGGCTCGACGACCGGCGCCGGTCCGGCCACCGGCTCCCGTACCGGCACCGGCTCCATCCCGGCCACCGGCTCCGATTCCCGCTCCCGCTCCGGCCCCGCCCCCAAGGACGCCCGGGTCTCCCCCAGCGCCACGCGCGCCGCGGCCACCACCGTCGCGTCATCCGTCTCCACGGCCTGCCCGAACCACGCGCGCGCCTCGGCGTGCGCGCCCTCGTCCGCCGCCAGGCGGCCCAGGAGCAGCAGCGCCTGCGGCCGTTCCTCCTGGTCCGCGGAGCGCGCGAGCGGCACCAGGACCGCCTTCGCCTCCTCGTACCTCTCCAGCCGGGCCAGCGCGCTGCCGAGGTAGCGCCGCGCCAGGTGCTCGGCCGGCGGGTCGCCGGCCGCCATGGCCTCACGCAGGGCGCTCTCCAACAACGGGAGCGCCTCGGCGAATTCGCGGTGGGCGAGCCTCGCCATGCCGAGGCCGGCCCGGGCCCGGGGCACGACCTCCGCGTCGCCCAGGTCGAGGGCGCGGGCGAGGTACTGCTCGGCGGCCCAGATCTCGCCGGCGTCCAGGAGCTCCATGCCGCAGCCCAGGAGGACGGCCGGCAGGTCGTCGGCCTCCTCGGGGGTCAGCGGCTCGTCGAACATCTCCAGTGCGGCTCCGGTGTCCCCTCGGTTCAGCCGGACCGCCCCCAGGTGGGCCTTGGCCAGGGGGGCCAGGTCGGCGGCGACCGCGCTGCCGGAGGCGAGGACCGCCTCGAAGAGGTGCTCGGCCTCGGCCAGGTCGGGGGCGTCGGCCGCCATCTTCCCCAGCTGGAGCCGGGCGATGTCCACGGCCTCCGGCGAGTCCGAGGCGGCGGCCGACTCCAGCAGCTCGCGGCCGGCCACCGGGTTCCCCTGGTGCACGCGGAGCTGGCCGAGGAAGCAGCGGGCGAGCGGGGAGAGGAAGGACTCCGCCTCCACCTCCGTGACCAGCAGGGCCTCGGCCTCGTCGATCTTCTCGGGGACGTCGCTGTCCAGCAGCATCAGCGCGAGGTCGATCCGCGCCACCCGCGACCAGTGCGGGTGCCCGGAGCCGATGGCCCGGCCGTACGCGGCCTCCGCGCCGCCGTGGTCGCCCCGGCGGGCGAGGAGGTCGCCGAGCAGATCGGCCGCGCGCGGGGCGTGGTCGGCCTCGGCCGAATCCGCGATCTCCTGGAGCGCCCCGCGCGCCCGCTCGTCGCCGCACACCACGAGCATCATGGCCAGGTCGAGCCGGGCGAGCGGGGCCCACACGGGGTGCCGCGAGCCGATCGCCCGGCGGTACGCGCCCTCCGCGCCGGCCCACTCCCCCTGTGCCGCGAGGGCGTCGCCGAGCAGATCGGCGGCGCGCGCCGACTGTTCGGGGTGGCCGGACCGGGCGACCTCGGTGAGCACGCGCGCCGCGCGCTCGTGGTCGCCGTCCGCCGTCCAGACGGCCCCCAGGTCCACCCGGGCCAGCAGGGCCCAGCTCTCGTGCCCGGAGTCGGCCACCCGCCGGAGCTCGGCGGCGGCGCCCTCCCGGTCCCCGTCCGTCGCGAGGAGCAGGGCCAGCTGGTGCCGGGCGCGCAGGGACTGCGCCAGGTCGCTGTGGTCCGCGACCCGTTCCAGGGCGGCCCGGCCCCGCTCCTTGTCGCCCTGGACCCACAGCATCCAGCCGGCGGTGATCTGGGCGTTCTGCGCGGCGAAGACGAACGGGGAGGCGGCCGCGGCCTCGACCAGCGGGCGTGCCAGGTCGAACTCCCCCTGCTGGGCGAGGAGCCGGCCGAGGCCGTCCTGTGCCAGGGGCAGGACCATCGGGTTCGCGGAGGCCAGCGCCGACTCCAGCAGCGTACGGGCGCGGTCCAGCTCGCCCCGGTCGAGGAGCAGCGCGCTGAGGTTCACCTGGGCCAGCGGCACGGCCTGGGAGAGTGCCGAGTCGCGCACCGCCCGGGGCAGGGTGATGGGTCCGGGCGGCTCGCCGCGTGGCCGCGGGGCGGGTTCGGTCGTACGGGACGTCGCGTCGGCCGGGCGGGACAGGGGTGGTGAGGGCGGGTCCTCGGGGGCCGTCCCCGGTTTGCCCTTGGCGGCCGCGCGCGGCGCGGACATCTCGCCCCGCCGGAGCAGCAGGCCGCCGAGGTTCGCCTCGGCCAGCGGCACGCTCTGCGGGTCACCGGAGGCCAGGGCGCTCTCCAGCAGGCCGCGGGCGCGCTCCGGTTCGCCCTGTTCGATGAGCAGGCCGCCGAGCCCGGCCTGGGCCAGCGGCACGGCCTGGGGGTGGTGGGAGGCGAGGGCCAGCTCCAGTTGGTGGCAGGCCTCCTCGCACCGGCCGAGCAGGTTCAGCACGGCGGCGAGGTCGACCTGGGCGAGCGGGACGACGTCGGCGCGGCCGGACCCGGCGGCCTCCTCCAGCAGCGCCCGGGCCCGTGCGACGTCCAGTGCGTTCAGCGCGACCTCGCCCAGCAGGAGCGACGCCCAGGCCACGACGTCTCCGTCGCCGCTGTCGTGGGCGCGTTCCAGGGCGAGGACCGCGATGTCGCCCTGTTCGCGGGTGAACGCGGCGAAGGCCACGCCGAGCAGGTCGCCCGTCGGCACGGTGGCCACCGCGTGCCGCCAGGCGTGGTCCGGGACGGCCGTGGGCTCGGGGACGGGCCGGTGGTCGAGGTAGCCGGGCAGGTAGGCGAACGCACGGTAGGAGGGCTCCGTCCCGCCCGGGAACTGGCCCAGGAGGGTGATGCTCCCGGCGACGGGCCGCATCGCCCAGGCGAGGCCGGTACGGAACGCCTCGTCCGTCAGGACCCGGTGCGGCGGGGCGGCGGCGCGGTAGCCGGCGGCGAGCGCGCGGAGCGTGCTCTCGGTGAGGGGCGCCCCGCAGCCCATGCGCTGCCAGTCGACGGCGGCGCGGACGACCGCCCAGCCGTCGGGGCAGCCTTCCCGGCCGCCGTTGTAGGTCTCCTCCAGGAGCGGGGCGGCGACCATGCGCTCGCCGATGCCGCGGTCGGTGAAGTCCTCGTCCTCGTAGAGGCGGCGGGCCTCCGGGAGGTCCTCCTCGTGGAAGAGCCGGGAGAGCTCGATCCGGGTGGCCCGGCCGAGGACCGTGCGGGCGGTGCGGCTGACCTCGTCCTTCGCCGAGAGGACCCGGGTGAGCCGCTCGGAGGTGAGGGTGGCGACCACCGTCACGGGCGGGTCGAGCCGGGCGAAGCCGCCCAGGACCTTGAGGTCGACGCCGCCGGGCTGGAGGTAGTCGTCGAGGTCGTCCAGCCAGAGCACGGCGCGGTCCCCGCCGGTCGGCAGCCGCAGCCGGGCCAGCGCGCCGGGGGCGGACGGGGTGCGGTCGGGCACCACGAGCCGGGCCTCCGGGAGGCGGCGGCGCAGCAGCTCGATCAGGGTGCGGGACTTGCCCGCCTTGGAGTCGCCGGTGACCAGGATGAAGGGGGCGGAGGCCAGCGCGCGGTCGAGCAGGGCGTCCTCGCGCCGCCGGGGGGCGTACGGCGGGTCGGGGTCGCGGTCGAGGTCCTTGGAGGGGGTGACGCCGATGTCGTAGAAACGGATCTCGCGGATCTTCGGGAGCTGTCCGTCGGCGCGCAGCGGCAGTTCCAGGAGGCTTTCCAGGCGGTCCTGCCGGTCCTGTTCCGCCTGCCTCTCCCGGCGTTCGGCGGCTTCCGGCCGGCGGATCAGTGCGGTGAGGGGCGGCCAGTAGTGGGCGAGCCTCTCGACCGGGATGGCGTAGCCGGTCCTCGGGTCCCGTTTCTCGCCCGGCCTGTCACGGGTGACGACGATGCCGATGACGCCTTCGAGCGTCATGTCCCATACCGGTGATCCGGAGAATCCGGGGGCGATTTCCTGGCCCAGCGCGGAACCGGCCTGGAGTTGTATCCATTCCGTTTCCGCAGGGCCTACGCACCGCCCGTCCGTCGACACGCCGCCCCATTTGTGAGTGCCTTCGGGATATCCGTAGGCGTGGAAGGTGTGGCCCCATATGCCGTCCTGGGTGGACACCAGGGGCGCGGGGCGCGCCTCGGGCGGCAGGGGGCCGCGCAGTTCGAGGACGGCCACGTCGCCCGTCCAGTCGCGGCTGTCCTGGGGGTGCCAGCCGCCCTCGGCCACGACCGCGGGGACGGGGTCCGCGGCGGTGTGCTGGAAGCGGACGTAGACCGGTCCGTCAGGGGGTTCCCTGCGGCCCCGGGGCACGGTGACATGGGCGCAGGTGATCACGTGCCGGTCCGTGACCAGCACTCCCACGCCGTTCGGGGCGCCGTCGCGGGTGCGCCGGACGCCGACGACCCAGGGCAGCCGCTCCCACGGCACCACGGCCGGTCACCCGGCGCCGGTGCCGGCGCGCCGCCAGCCGAGCCTGACGTTGAAGTGGCCCTCCGTCGCGGACTTGGCCACCACGACGCCCGCCTCGGCGTTGAGCTTGATGCCGAATTCGATGTCGTACTCGTCGGGGGCCAGTTGGCGCAGCAGTCCGAGCAGTGCCTCGATCGCGGGTTTGCTGCCGGAGAGGATCTGGTCCAGGCGCCTGCCCGCGGTCAGCAGTCCTTCGTCGTCGCGGGCGACATTCTCCAGGCCGGGCGCGGTGTCCTCGACCTCGACAATCATGGACGAGCCGTCCTGCGTCTCGAAGCGCACGAGATCGCTCATCGCCGTTCCCCCGTTTCCCCCGTCGAACGGAACGGGATCGATTCTAGGGCTCGCCGCCCGATATTCCTCCGGGTGTGCCGTCATCTCCCGGGAAACTTACGGAAGATGAGGGTCCGGGTTAACCTGGGCGCGTGTTCCTGGGAATGGACGTCAGGACGGGAACGGTCGCGATACGCGACGCGGACGGCGCGCGTTTTTCGGAATGCGCCCCCTATGGGATGGCGGCATACGTCCGCGAGCACGCGGAAAGAGCGGCGAACGGGATGGCCGGTGCCGTGATCGCCGTACCGGAGGAATGGTGCGCGGAAAGCGGCTGCGCGCGGCGGGAGGCGCTTTTCGCCGAACTCTCCGCCGTGCCGGTTCCCGTGCCGCGATTCGTACCCGCCGCGGTCGCCGTCCTGGCCGGCTCGGCCGGGCCGGCTCCCGTGGACGGCCCGGTCGAACGGCTGGTCTGCGACATCGGGCCGGAGCGGGTCGGCGTCACGCTCTGCCGCGTCTCCGGTGCGCCGGGGGCTCCGGGCGCCGTCGTCGAGCATGCCGACTCGGCGACCGCCGGCCCGGCCGGGGTGCCGCGCGAGGGCGGCCCCGCCGCCCACGCCCTGGCCCACCGGAGGGCGGGCGGCGATCTCGCGCGGAGGGCCGAGCTCCTGCTGGCCCGGGCCCTGGTCCTGCCGCGCTACCGGGACGCTCCCCTGCACCCGGCCGACGGCCCTCCCACGTCACCGGCCGTGACGGCCGGTCAGGCGATCGACGCCTTCGCCCCCGTGGCGGACGCCCTGCGGGCCGCCGGCGCCGCCCTGTCGGCCCGGTGCTCCCCCCACGCCGGCGCCCCGGACCGGGTCGTCGTCACCGGCGCGCTGGCCGCGCACCCGCTCGCCCGGCACGCCGTGGACCGGTGTCTGCCGGCCATGTGGGGGGCACCGCGCGTCGACGTCCCGGCGCCCGGCGCGGCGGCGGCCGGGGCCCTGCTGATCGCCGAGGGGGCCGTCCGGGCCCCCGAACCGGCGCCGCACACGCTCGGCCTGCCGGCCCATGAGATCCGCCGGGGCCGGCTGGTCGCCCGCCGGATCCCCCTCACCGAGGCCGGTTCCCCGGCGCCCCTGACGGTGACGGCCGACGGGGTCCCGGTGGTCGTCGAGATCCCACGGGCCGAGGAGTTCAGGCTCCGCGTGGAGGTCCAGGAGTACGGGCGCGGGGCCCGCCGCGCCCTCACCCCGCCCTGCGCCGCACCGCCTGCGGGCAAGTACCACGTGGGACTGCACCCGGTGCGGCACGGGTTCGGTGTGCTCGTCCTCCGCCCGGTCGGCGGGGGCGAGGCGGCACTGGTCCCGCTGGGCGCGCCGGCCGGCGGGTGAGTCGCGGGAAACAGCGAGGGAGGCGGACCTGTGCCGGATCGGGTGGAGGAAGCGAAGGAAGGGCTCGCCACGGCGCTGGCCCAGGACGGCGACCTGGGGGCGCTGCACGCCCTGCGCTGGGCGCTGGTCTGGTCGGCGCGGGCCATGGGAAGACTGCCGGACGGAGGCCCGGAGGGAGACGGCGGGACAGAACGCGATGAGCGGGCGAGCGGCCTGCCGACGCGGGCCGCCGTCCCGCCGCACACGGTGACTGCGCGAGAGGCCGCGGACCTGGCGGAAGGTCATGCGAGCCCGCAGCCGGAGGCCCCGGGGACAGCCGGGAAGCGGACGGGGTCTACGGAAGGCCGGCCGCCGGAAGAGGCCCCGCGAGAGGCCGAGGCCCCGACGGGATCCCGTGCGAGCCGGCTTCTCGAAGCCGGGAGGCGGACAGGGCCCGAGGGAAGCAGGCCGCCGGGAGACGCCGCGGGGAAGGCCGCGGAACCGACCGGACCCCGTGGGCCAGGTTCGGCGTCGACGCCGAGCCGGTCCTCCGCCGAGGCCCTGGAAGACCCCGGGGAGCCCGCCCGGCCCGCGGGGCCGTCCGCGCGCTGTCTCGAAGCGGTGTTCCTTCTCGACGACGCGCTCACCGAGGCCGAGGGCGTGTCGCGGGCGGCCGGGCCGCTGCTGGCGGCGGCGCGGCCGGGCCCGTCCACCGAGGCGTACCTGCGGGACAGGGAGCGCGAGCTCGGCGAGGTGAAGCGGCGGACTGCCGCCGCCCGCGCGGACTTCGACAGCCTCGCCGAGGCCGAGGAGGAGCTCCGCGGCCGGCTGGCGGAGCACGCGGCCCTGCGGGAGCGCGTCGCCGAACTCCGCCGTCTGGAACGGCTGATCGAGGCCCTCGACGCGCTCGCCGGCCAGCGTGCCGCCGTCGCGGAGCGGCTGGCCTTCCTCCGGTCCCGCGCCGACGGGACCGAGGAGGCGGTGGCCGAAGGCTGCGCGGAACTGCTGCGGCTCACCCAGGACCAGCTGGCCCTTCTCGCGCCCCGGGCCCGTACGGCGCTGGAGGCTGCCGCGGCCGCGCAGGCGGAACTCGCCTTCGAGGAGGGCCGACTGGCGTGTTCGGAGGCGCGGCTCGCCACGGTGTCCGCCCGCCTGGCGGAGGTCGGCGTCCTGCACCGGGAGCGCGTGGCGGCCCTGTCCGCCCGTACCCGGGCCGACCGGGAGCTGGCCGACGCGCTGGCGTCGCTGCCGGAGCCCTGGAAAGGCGCGTACGCGGGCGGCGGCGACGGCACGGCCCCGGAGCGGGCCCGCGCGCTCCTCGACGGTGTCGAGGAGCGGCTGCGGGACGTGGAGGAGGCGCTGCGGCGGGCACTGGACGAGGAGGAGGGAACGCCGATGCCCGGCCGGACGGTCCTCTCCTGACGCGACGAGGGGCCGGGCGGGGCCCCGGCACGCTGAACTCCGGGCCGGGTCGACCGGCGGCCCGGGGCGGCCGGGACCCCGCCACGGCGAGCCCCCGGGCGGGGCATCTGACGGCCCGATCAACCGAGACCCCGGCACGGTGAACTCCCGCGCGGGGCATCTGGCGGACCGAGGCAGCCGAGACCCCGGCACAGTGAACTCCCGCGCAGAACATCCCGCAGGCCGGGGCAGCCGGGACCCCGGCGCAGCGAGCCCCCGCGCGGAGCGTCCCGCGGACCGAGTCGGTCAAGGCCCCGCACAGTGAGCCCCCGGGCAGAGCGCCCAGCGACCCCGCTCAGCGCACGAGCAGTTCCGCCTCGTCCGCCAGGGCCTCCAGGTCCTCGGCGATGCCCTTCGAGATCTCCTGGGCGAGCCGCTGCCCGCCGTCCTCCAGGAACTGCTCGCCGAACGCGCGGGCCAGCGCCGCCTCCTGGGCGGCGGCCTCCCGCTGGAGCTTGGCGACCATCCTGGCCTCGCCGCCGACCTTGCGCGCCATCGGCGGGATGTTCGCCTCCCGGGCCTTGGCGAGCGCCCTCTCCTTGCCCTCGCTGAGGCCGGCCCACAGCAGGGCGAAGGCCACGATCACGGCGAACGGCCCGGTCGCGGCGATGATGGCGGTGCCGGCGCCGAAGAGCGTCGTCGCGACGATGCCCGCGACCACCACGTTGACGACCGAGGCGATGTTGTCCAGGACCTCGGTGGCGGCCGCCGCGTCGACGGGGACGTCCAGCCGCCCCTCGTTCACCCGCACGGTGGGCAGTGCCATGGCCGACGGTTCGAGGTGCCAGCGCCGGCAGATGGGCCGGGTGAGCTCCTCCAGGTCCGGGCGCAGGGCGTTCTGCCAGGTGGCGATCGCCTCCTGGAGCCGGGTGTTGTCCGGGTCGGTGAGCTCGGCGTGCAGCGACCGGGAGATCCCGGCGGCCATGTCGTCCAGCGTGGTGATGTGCCCGTTCCGCCAGCGCCTGAAGGCCGGGATCACGTGCCGCTCCGTCATCCCGTCGGCGACCGCCTCGCCCAGCCGCTCGGCGAGCTGCGGCAGCCGGTCCTCCACGAGGGAGCCGATGCGGTCGCTGTCCAGGAGCCGGCGGATGTCCGTGCGGAATCCGGCCGCCCGGATGCTCATCCGGCCCGCCAGGGCGAGTCCCCGGGCGATCGCCACCTCGGGTTCCGTGCCCAGGAACACCCGGTCCGCGCCGAAGACCTCGCGGGTCTGTTCCTGGACGAAGTGCATCCGGGAGGCTCCGCCGGTCAGCAGCACGGCGTCCGGCGGACCGCCGAGTCCCGCCGCCGCGCCGTCGAGGGCGTCCCGGTACGCCTGCCGCCAGGAGCGGCCGTCGAGGGTGGGCTGCGGGGCGTCCAGCACCGCGGCCATGTCCCCGGCCGTCAGCTCGATGTGGAAGTAGAGGCTTCCGCCGCGCGTCTTGACGGGATGTATGGTGCCGACCGTCGCCTCGGGGTCGGCGGCGAACTTGCCGCGGTCGGTGCGGAAGAAGATCTCCTTCACCTCCCTGCACATCAGTTCGAGCACCAGCCGGACAGAGCGGTCCTCCTGGAGCAGTTCCCGCAGCGCCTCACCCTGCGGGTTGCGGTCCAGCTGTTGTTCCAGGATCGTGCGGTCGATCAGCCCGGCGCCCAGCGGGAGCCCGGTGTCGAGGGGCGGGCCCGTGCGGTGGCCCAGGACGGTGGTGAAGTCGGTGGTCGACGACCCCAGGTCCACGACGAGCACCGCGCCCGCGAGCCGCCCCGGTTCGATCTTCACCTCGCCCGATTCACGGGCGTAGAGCAGGGCGGCCCTCGACTCGGGGACCACGTCCACCCGCGGCAGCCCCGCCGTCCGCAGCAGTTCCGCGTACTCCCCGCGCAGCTCCCTGTTCCAGCCGGAGGGCGCCCCGAAGACCCAGCGCACCGGGCGGCCGCCCTTCAGGTCCTGGTCCCGCTCGACGGCGTCCCCGGCGACCTTCCGCACGAAGAGGGTGGTCGGCCGGCGCACCTCCTCGCGGCCGAACTCGGGTGACTTGAAGGCCAGCTGGAGGCCGGTGGTCCCGTTGTCCATGGCCGCCCGGCCGACCAGCACGCCCCGCGTGGGGTGTTCGGCGACCATGGTGACGTGCTGCCTGCCGCCTCCGGTGGCGCCGAGGTCCATGACGGCGGGCACCGAGTCCTTGTCGGCGTAGGCCTTGGCGAGCGCGGTCTCGCCGTGACCGAGGTCGAATCCGACGATCACGGTTCCTGAGCTGTCAGTCATCGTCCCGTTCCGTTCCTTGCTCGTGTCCCCCGGTGGGGAACGGTGTCCTTGCGGGCCCCCTCACCTCCCCCGGACGCAGCACCCGGCCGTCCGCGGCCACCAGTGCGGGCCGGGACGTCACGAAGTTCCGCTCCTCGGGGTCCGGGTGGACGACGAAGGAGAACAGGGGATCGTTCGTGCCGTCGAAGTCGACGACCGCGATGTCGTGCCGGAGCGCGAGGTCCTTGCGGAGCCTGTCGATGTGGCGCAGGGCCAGTTCGCCGTCCCGCTCGGCGTGCGCGGACAGCAGGTCGCGCAGCAGGTTGAGCACGTCGCGGTCCTCCGACCAGCGCAGCGGTACGCGTTCGGGGGCGGGCGGCTCGGCCTCGGCGAGCAGCCGGTCGGCCGCTTCCGCGGCGGCCTGGAGCTGATCGAGGAGCGTGGGGGTGTGCACGGTGGGCCGGGGCGGCCGGGGCCGCTCCTCCCGGCGGTCCTCGTCGCCGAGGCCGAGCGGGAGCAGGCGCAGCAGCGGGGACAGCGGGGACGAGGGGCGCTGGGGCTGCGCTCCCGTGGTGGCGGGCGCGCGGACGGCCGCGAGGGTGCCCAGGGACACGGCGCGCAGGAGGTCCACGGCGGCGGCGAGCTGGCGCCGCGAGTTCGGCGTGTCGCCCCGGTCACCGTCGGGCGCGGCCGCCGAGGTCGGGTCAAGGCGTTCCAGGGCGGCGCGCAGGGCGGCGGTCGCGGTCTCGGTCGTGGCGTGGTCCTCCAGGCGTATGTCGAGCTGCGGCCGCTGCCGCTTGAAGGCCGTCGCCAGGATGTCTCGGCTCACGGCGCCCTCCCTTGTGGATGCCGGTGGGTGGTCGTGGGTGACGGTGGTCGGTCGCTCGGGCGGCCGTGGCCGCGCGGGTGGTCAGAGGGGGTCGGGAAGCCGCCAGGCCCGTACGAGCCCGTCGGCGGAGGCGCTCAGCAGGTGTCCGGCCGGGGTGGCGGCCAGTCCGCGCACGGCGGCGGTGTGCAGGCCGACGGCCGTGCCGCGCGGCACCGGCCGTGCCCGGTCCGCCGGCCGGACGCGGATCGCGCCCGACTCGTCGCAGGCGGCCAGCAGGCCGCGCGGGCCGAACGCCAGCTGCCGCACGGCGCCGGTGTGCCCGGTGAGTTCGTCCGGCGCGGCCCGGGTGCGCAGGTCGTGGACGTGGACGCGGCCGTCGGCGCAGCCGACGGCGAGGAGCCGGTCCGCCGCGTCCAGGGCGAGCCCGGTGACGGAGGCTCCGGTGGCCAGCCGGCCCAGGCGGTGGCCGGAGACGGCGTCCCACAGCCCCACCCCGGTGGCGCCGCCGACGGCCACGGTCCGCCCGTCCGAGGTGACTTCGAGGGCGGTGGCGGCCGACCAGCCGACCTTCAGCGGGTAGACCGTGCCGTCGGGGGCGCCCAGCAGACGGGAGGGGTCCGAGCGGCGCAGCAGGCCGTCGTCGCCGAGGCTGAACACCGCGCCCGCGCGCAGCCGTACGGCGTTGACCCAGCCCTCGTGCCAGGCGAGGGCGCGGGAGCGCCCGGACCCGCCGAACGACCAGAGCCGGACCGCGCCGTCGCTGCCGCCCGTGACCAGGGCCCTGAGGGAGGGCGCGAGGTCCAGGGCGGTGACGCGGCCGGTGTGCAGCGCGCGGGCGGCGAGCGGCTCGGCGGCGCCCGGTACCCAGACCGCGGCCGAGCCGTCGGGGCAGCCCACGGCGAGGTGCGCGGTCGCCGGTTCCGGGCCGGGACCGCAGGTGAGGGCGGAGATTCCGGGCGCGTGGCGCAGCACCTGGCGCGGGGGCCGGCCGGGGTCCGGCGGGATCCGTACGGCCACGGCGTCCGGGTGCCGGCGGCGGAGCACCGTGAGGACGCGCTCGGGTACGGGCCAGCCGGGCAGCCCGCACGCCAGGACGGGCGGGGCCGTGCCGGGGCGTGGCGGGTCGGGCAGGGCCCGTGCGAGCGCGGGGGTGGTGGCGAAGTCCGGGGGCGGCCTTTCGCCGATGCCGCCGGCGAGCAGGAAGCGCGCGTGGTCCGGGTCCGCGGGCAGGGCGGGCAGCAGTGACGCCCAGGGCCAGGAGGTGGTCTCCGCCCGCTCGTACAGATCGCCGTCGTCGGCGCGGGCGAATCCGACGGCGGTGAGGCCGTCGGCCGCGATCTCGAAGGCCGCGACCTCGACGGCCACGGCCCCGGTGGCCTCGCGGAGGTGCGCCTCGCGCAAGTGAGTCTCACGCAGCTGCGCCTCTCGGAGGTACGCCTCGACCGCTTCCCGGAGGGTCCGGGCGGGTGCCTCCTCCCGCCAGGGGCCGCGCAGCGCCTCCGCCGCCTCGCCGGGGCGCGGCGGCCCGTCCCTGACGAGGCCCTGGAGGCGGGCGTAGAGCACGTCGTCGCCGTGCCACGGGTGGCCCGCCGCGCGGGCGGCCGCGGTGAGGTCGTACCGCCGCCGGGCGGTGGCGAGCCGTTCGCCGAAGGCACGCAGGAGCTCCTCGGTGAGGGGCCCGAGCACGGGCCCCGCGCGGAGGGGCCAGCGGCAGTCGGGGCACTCGGCGGGCCCGCCCTCCTCGGTGACGGCGGCGCCGCACACCGGGCAGCCGGTGGCGGTGTCCGCGGGCGCCTCGGCGGTGGAGGCGGTGGGCGGCACGCCGGTGCTCATGCCGGAGGTGGCCCCGGCGTCCGGCTCGGTACCCGCTCCGGCGGGCCGGCCCGCCGGGGCGGCCGCCCGGTCAGCCGTCGGCATCGGGAACGTCCTCCGGGGCGAAGGCGAGCGGCGCGCCCGGTGCCGCCGGGGTGTGCCCGAGGCGGCGGGCGAGGCGTGCCTCCATGCGCTCCAGCAGGACGCGTACGGCCCTGCCGTTGCCGAAGTCGGCGGGGTGGGCGGCGCGTTCGCGCTCCAGCCGGCGCAGGGCCCGGTCGGCGGCCGGGCCGGGCAGCTCGTACCCCTGCCCGGCGGCCGTGCGGCGGAGGATCTCCACCAGCTCCGGTCCGGTGTGGGCGGGGAAGGTGACGCGCTCGGTGAACCGGGAGCGCAGGCCCGGGTTGCGGGCGAGGAAGCCGTCCATCTCGGCCGGGTAGCCCGCGGCCACGACGACGAGGCGGCCGCGGTGCTCGTCCATCTCCCGGGTCAGGGTGTCGACGGCCTCGGTGCCGAAGTCCCCGCCGCCGGGCCGGCCCCGGGTGAGGCTGTACGCCTCGTCGACGAAGAGGACGCCGTCGAGCGCCGACCGTACGGCCCGCTGCGTCCTGACGGCGGTCCGGCCCTCGAATCCGGCCACGAGTTCGGCCCGGGTGACCTCGACCAGGTGGCCGCGCGCGAGCAGGCCGAGCGTGTGCAGGACGCGGCCCGTCAGCCTGGCGACGGTGGTCTTGCCCGTGCCGGGCGGGCCGACGAAGAGCATGTGGGGCGGCGGGAAGCCGCCGGTGCCCTGGTGCCGCCGGAGCCGGAGCCGGTCCACCAGGTCGCGGATCAGCTCCTTGACGGGGGCGAGGCCGACGAGTCCGTCGAGCTCGGCGAGGGCCTCCTCGACGGTGGCCACCGGCCGCCGCAGGTGGGTGCGGCAGCGGTCGGGCACGTCCTCGGGCGTCAGGGGTTCGCCGACGACGGCCCGCACCCGCCGGGCCCAGCGGGCCTTCATCTCGTCGGCGAGGTCGCGCATGGCCCGGCCGTTGCCGAAGCCGGCGCCGCGGGTGGCGTGCATGCCCTCGGTGACGTCCCGGAGCGCCTCCTCCAGGGCGGGCGTGCAGGGCAGGCCGAGGGCGCTCAGCCGGCCGAGCAGGATGGCGTGGAGCTCGGCGGGCGAGTAGTCGGGGAAGTGGATGACGTTGGCGGCGGGGAAGCGGCTGCGCAGCCCGGGGTTGGCGGCCAGGAACTCCTCCATCCGGTCGGGGTAGCCCGCGGCGATCAGGACGAACCGGCCGCGGTCGTTCTCCATGCGGCTCAGCAGTGTGTCGATCGCCTGCCGGCCGTAGCTGTGCTCCGGGTCGCTGAGCCGGTACGCCTCGTCGACGAAGAGGACGCCGTCGAGGGCCCGGTCCACGGCCTCGTTGGTCCTGATGGCCGTCTGGCCGATGAACCCGGCCACCAGGTCGGGGACCTCGGCCTCGACCAGGTGCCCGCGGCGGAGCAGGCCCTGGTCGCGGTAGAGCTCGCCGACCAGGCGGGCGACCGTGGTCTTGCCCGTGCCGGGGTTGCCGGTGAAGACCAGGTGCGGGGAGGCCGGTTCGGCATCGCCGCCGTGCCCCAGGGCGCGCAGCCCGGCGTCCGCCGCCACGGTCCACCGCAACCCCTCCAGGTGTTCCTTCACGGGCCCGAGGCCGACCATCGCGGCGAGGCGCTCGGAGACGCCGCGGGTGTCCTCGCTCCCGCCGCCGATCCACTCCCGGCGGTGGAGCTCGGCGAGGCTCAGCGCCGCGCCGCGCGGCAGGCCGCGGAGCCGGGACTGCCAGTTGCTCAGGGTCACGGGCATCGCGGCCATGGCCCTTACGAGGGCGGGAAGTTCCCGCCAGTCCTCGATCCGCAGCCCGTGGCGGACCCGCAGCAGGTGCACCAGGCGCTCCACCTCGGCCGCGTGCGGGTGGCCGACGTAGGCGGTGCTGCGCCCGGTGGGGCGCTGCATCTGGTCGTACAGGTAGCTCTCCAGCCGGGGCACGCTGCGCAGGTCGGTGACGAAGCGGGCCACCTCCTGGAGGCTGTGCTTGCGGAACAGCAGGACGCAGAGGTTGCGGTCGCCGCCCCGCTCGACCCAGTCCGCGAGGGCTCCGGCGAGCCGGCGGCCGGCGCGGTCGTAGCGCAGCGACTCCTCGGCGTGGCCGAGGACCACCGCCGTCCTGTGGTCCGTCTGCCGCATGAAGTGGTCGAGCATCATGACCCGGTGCTCGTCGGTCAGGGTGGCGGGCGCGGCGGTCCTGGGGTCGTCACCGGCGCCCGGGCCGCCGGGGTCCGGGGCGCGCAGGATCCGGTCCCCCAGCGGGCCGCGGAGCTCGGGGCGCATCCGGCCGGCCGGTACGGGGGAACGCCGGCGCGGCCGGGCCAGGTCCCGGGAGACGGGGTCCCTGAAGTACAGCGGCCGGGACAGGGAGCTGAAGACGACGTGCGCGAACCCGGCGTCGCGCAGCAGGGTCCACAGCAGTTCCTCCACCCCCCGGCGCCGGTGGTCGTGACCGACGAAGACGTCGTCGAGGCCCTGTCCGTGCAGGATGAACAGGGGGTCGCCGGCGGGCAGCGTGAGGCCCGCCAGCCGCTCGGCGGAAGGGCCGTACCGGGACGGCCGCGGTGGTGCCATGGCGGGTCTCCCCCGGCTCAGGTGTCGGTGGCGGTGCGGGGCAGGGCCCGCCGCAGGGTGTCGAAGTCCTGGTAGGCCGGGTCGGGTTCGCCGTCCTCGGCCTCGGGGTCGGAGGCGGCGATGCCCCGGGCCCGCAGTCCCCGCGTCACCTCGTGGCCGCGGGTGGTCAGCTCGTCCCGGGCGGTGGTGTCCCGGTCGTACGACAGGACGCGCAGGACGGAGGCGCCGCTGCCGGTGCCCGCCGGGGCGACCTCGATGACGATCTCGTTGCCGTTGCGGTGGACGAGCTTGGCGAAGAACGCCTCCCGCTGGTCCTCGCCGGAGTACGTGCCGTCCGTCAGCTCGTAGCCGGTGATCTCCTCCAGCGTGCCGGCCACGGAGTCGGCGAGGTTGACCCGCAGCTGGGACTCGAGCCGGCGGCGCCCGGCCCGCTCGACGGTCTCGGCGAGCCTCTGTTCGAGCTCGGGGACGCGGTGTTCCAGGATGTCGCGGAGCTCGCCGGTGTCGGGGGGCCGTTCCTCGTCGCCGACCCGCTCCTGGAGCCGGGCGGTCTCCGCGCGGAGCCGGGACAGCTCGCCGCCCGACCAGTACTCGACGTCGAGGACGGCGTCGGCCGATTCCTCGTCCTCGGGCTCGTGGGCGGCCTGGACGGCGTTCGCCTTGATCAGGTGCTGTACGTGGAGGAGGAGTTCGCCCGCGCGGACCCGGTGGCGGCGGCGCTCCCGGTCGTGCCGCTCCAGCTCCTGGAGGAGGTCGCTCAGCTGCTGGTAGGCGATCTGGGCGGTGGCGAGCGCGGCGTCGGGCCGGCCCTGGCCGAGGGTGTCCGACGCCCGGTCCAGCTGCTCGGCCAGGCTCTCCGTGCGGCGGGCGTGGGGGTGTACGTCCGCCGGGAAGGCCGTGTGGACGAGCCGGTGCATGGCCCGGGCGTCGGAGATCGCCTCGCGGGCGAGGGCCGCCGCCCGCTCGCGGTCCTGGATCATCTCGCCGACCTCCTCGGCCAGCCGCCCCACGTCCCGGCGGCGCTGCCGGCGCTCGGCGTCGATCTCCCCCTGGAGCCGGCGTTCCCGCTCCGCGAGGTCCTCGGCGGTCTCCCGGCGCAGCGCGCCGGCGGTGGCGCGGAGGTCCTCGGCCGTGCGCCGGGCCTGCGCGCGCAGCCGCTCCTGGGTCCGGCTCTCCATTGCGCGGGTCCGCTCGCTCAGGCCCTGGACGGCCTGCTCGACGGTGCGCTGCCGGTCCTCGACGACGCCGAACACCCGCTCCAGGTCGGCGTGCGTCTGCCGGCGGATGTCGTCCAGCATGCCGGGCAGAGCGCGCTGGACGCCCTTCAGGCGGGCCGCCTGGCGGCGCGTCCGGAACCACTCGGACTCGTCGACCTGGATGCGTTTCCGGCCGCTCACGGGGTGCCCCAGGCCGTGGACCGGCCGGACCGGTCGACGGCCGCGTCGAAGACGGTGAGGAGGTCCGGGGGCGGGACGCCGATGAGGAAGGCCTCGCGGCCGCCGACGGCGATCTCGGCGGTGCGGTGCCGGTCCTCGAAGTCGTAGCCGCTGCCGGAGAGCCGGCCGGTGAGGTGGTGCACCCGCTGGTTGGTGCTGCCGCGCAGCCCCCGGCCGTCGTCGCGCCCCTGGACGTACGGGCCGTCGACGAGGACGTCCACCTCGGCGAGCAGCCGGGGGACGCCGGGCGTCGGCGGGTGCGCCCGGAGCCGCTCCAGCCGGTGGCCGGTGAAGCAGACGACGGACAGGCCGGGGCGCGCGCGCCGTGCGAGGCGGGCCACCTCCGCCAGCCCGTCGGCCTGTTGCATCGGTTCGCCGCCGGAGAAGGTGAGGCCGTCGACCGCCGGGTCGGCGAGGAGCTCCGCGCTCAGCTCGGCGGGGGTGACGGTGCGGGCCGGCGCGGCGGGGATCCAGTCCGGTGACATGCAGCCGGGGCAGCTGAAGGGGCAGCCCTGGACCCAGACGACGGACCGCCAGCCGGGCCCGAGGTCGGCGGTGCCGGCCCAGGTCGCCGCGACGTTGAGCGGTGCACCGGCCGGGAGCGGGGTGTCCGCCGGGGTCCTACGTCCGGGCGCGCGCCGTCGTCGCACAGCGGAGTCGACCGTTTCTCGTACCCTGTCCACTGAGTCCCCCGTACATGAGCCCCGGCTCGTTCTACGAGCGTTTTCGGGCTCCTCAGAATCCACCTGGCCAGAGGGGCGGTCAAGGGGCGCGGAGCGGAATGGCGCACGCCCCTGGCAGCCTTTTCACGCCTGTCGCCGGTCACCCCTGAGCCCCAGGGGAATACGGGGCCGGAGACGGGATCCCATGCCCCCGCGAGCCCCTCACCGAAGGAGCGCCGGAAGGTCACCCGCTTTCCCGCGCGGGGGATTTACGACCGCCACGCCGCTTTCACGCCCGGGGAAGTGCGCAGGTGCCGGTGGAATGCATGGTGCCGATTTCCCGCGGCACTTCCGGAACGCTCATCGCATCAACAGTTCAGATGGCGGTAATTGCCTCTTGAACCCAATTGTCCCCGCGTGCTTCACTGAACCGCCTCGTGTCCCTAAGGCGCCCAGGGTGAGACCAGAGCGGCACGGCCGACGGCCGGGCCGCGCAGCTGCGGACGCGGAGCCGGGGAGCGGATGGCGGGCATTCGGGTGGAGCACGACGGGGCACCGCTGCACGGCACGGTGCGGCTCGACGGCGGGAGGCACGCGTTCGCGCACTCGCTGGCGTGCGCGGCGCTGTGCGACCGGGGCAGGCTGACCGAGGTGCCCGACCATGTGGACGCGCGGGCGCTGCGGGCCGCGCTGGCCCTGGCCTTCTCCCATGTGCGGTACGACCGCGCGGCCCGCGAGCTGACGTTCTCCGGGCCGGTGCGCCGGGACCGGGTGGTCGTCTCCAGGGGCCTGGCGGAGCGTTCCCGCAGTCTCTTCTGCCTGCTGCCGGCCCTGCTCACGCGGGCGGCGGAGGTGGTCGTGGAGGGCGCGCCGCAGGGGTGCTGGAGCGGGGCGCGCCCGGCCGACCGCCACCTCACGGTGCTCGCCCGGTTCGGGGTGCGGACCCGGTTCGCCGGGACCACCACGGTCCTCTCCTGGCCCCGCCGGGTGCCCGCGCGGGTGGTGTTCGAGCGTCCGACGGCAGCGGGCACCGTCCTCGCGCTCGCCGCCGCGGCCGCGACGCCCGGCCGCAGCACCGTGCTCGGCGCCTCGGTGGAGCCGTCGTGCGGGGAGCAGCTGGCGTGCCTGCGGGCCATGGGAGGGCGCGTCGAGGGTGAGCCGCCCCGGGTGGAGATCGGCGGGGCCGACGGGTACGCGCGGGTCGGCTGGGCGATCGCGCCCGACCGGGTGCACGCGGTCACGTATCTGACGGCGGGCCTCCTCACCCGGGGCGAGGTGACGGTGACCGGCTCGGGCCCGCTGCGGATCCCCCGCTTCGTCGCGTTCCTCCGGGACGCCGGCGCTCGGGTCACCGAGCGGTCGCACAGCCTGACGGCCGGGTTCCCGGCGGCGGGGACCCTGCGCCCGGCCCGGGTGGCGGCGGGTCCCGAGCCGGCGTTCAGCGGCGACTGGGTGGGCTTCGCCTCGCTGCTGCTGGCGATGCGGGCGAGCGGCGGGAGCGTGGTCGGCGGGGAGGTGCCGGCACGGCGGTTCGACTACGCCGGCAATCTCGCGCCGCTCGGGCTGGACGGGGTGCGGCTGCGGACGGAGGAGCGGCACGGGCGCCCCTTGGTCCTCGCCGACATCCGGCCGAACAGCAAGGCGTCCCTGCGGGGTGGCGACCTGGGCGGGTGCGCGGACATCCGGGGCGCCGCGGCGCTGCTGCTCGCGGCCCTGACGGCGGAGGGGCCGTGCGTGCTGCGGGACGACTTCCCGCTGCGGCGCGGCTACACCGATCTGCCGCGCGGCCTGACGGCGCTGGGCGTGAAGTGGATCGGGGACGCGCCCTGAGCGGACCGGCGGACACCGGCGGCCGCCGGCCGGGCGGCGGCGCGCCCCGGCACTTCCGGAACCCTGGAAAACCCCCGCACAACAAAGAAAGCCCCGGACCGCATTGACGGTCGGGGCATTCCGTTGTGTACATTGGATGTTTCCATGTCTTGCGTGAACACAGGCCATGGAGAAGCTTTATGAGGCCATCATATCCGGGCGGGAGTCGAATTGTCAAACAAGGAAATGCGGCAGGAGCAGGAATTCATCGATCTGCTCCACGAGCGCCTCGCCGAACTGCGCGCGGGGGCCGAGGCGGCGGTACGGGCCGCGCTCGCGCCGGGCGGGACCACCTTCCAGGCGCGGCTGGAGCGCGATGTGCTGGTGGCCGAGCAGTCCGGGCTGCTCGCCGCGTTCGACGCCGGGGAGAACGGGCTCTGCTTCGGCCGGCTGGCCTTCCGGGACGGCCGCGACCACCACATCGGCCGCATCGGCATCCGGCGTGACGACGCCGACCGCACCCCGCTGGTCCTGGACTGGCGGGCCGAGGTCGCGCGCCCCTTCTACCTCGCCACCGGGCACACCCCCATGGGACTGCGCCGCCGACGTCACATCAGCACCGAGGGCAGGCGGGTCACCGCCCTGCACGACGAGATCCTGGACCTCACCGACACCGACCGCACCGGGCACGAGGGCGCGGACGCGGACGCCGTACTGCTCGCCGCGCTGGACTCGGCCCGTACCGGCCGGATGCACGACATCGTGCAGACCATCCAGGCCGAGCAGGACCGCATCATCCGCGCCCCGCACCAGGGCGTCCTCGTGGTCGAGGGCGGTCCCGGCACCGGGAAGACCGTCGTCGCCCTGCACCGGGCCGCGTATCTGCTGTACGCGCACCGGGAGCAGCTGGCCCGGCGGGCCGTGCTGATCGTCGGACCCAACCCCGCGTTCCTCGGCTACATCGGCGAGGTGCTGCCCTCGCTCGGCGAGACGGGCGTCCTGCTCGCCACGCCCGGCGAGCTGTTCCCCGGCGTGACCGCCACGGGGACCGACACCGCCGCGGCCGCGGCGGTCAAGGGCGGCACGGCGATGGCCACCGCCCTGGCCCGCTTCGTCGAGGACCGGCAGACCCTCCCGGAGCCCGCCCGCGTCATCGACCACGAGGACGGCGAGCTGCTGCTGGACGCGGACACGGTGGCCGAGGCGCGCCGCCGGGCCCGGGACACCCGGCTCCCGCACAACCTCGCCCGCCCCTACTTCGCCTTCCACGTCATCGACGCCCTCACCGCCCAGCTGGCCGACAGGCTCGGCGCGGACCCGTACGGCGGCCCGAACTTCCTCGGCCCCGACGACATCGCCCAGCTCGGCAAGGCGATCGCCGTCAGCCGTGAGGTGCACGCCGCGATCGACGAGCTGTGGCCCGCCCTCACCCCGCAGCGGCTGGTCGCCGACTTCCTCGCCGACCCCGTCCACCTGCCGGAGGCCGACGCGGCCGCGATCCGCCGCGCGGGCGGCGCGTGGACGCCCGCCGACGTGCCGCTGCTGGACGAGGCCGCCGAGCTGCTCGGCGAGGACGACTCGGCGGCCCGCGCCCGGGCCGAGGCCGAGCGGCAGGAGCGGATCCGGTACGCGCAGGGCGTGCTGGACCTCTCCTACGGCTCCCGCACCCAGGAGTTCGAGGACAAGGAGGACGAGGACTCGGAGGTGCTGGCCGCGCACGACCTGGTCGACGCCGAGCGGCTCGCCGACCGGCACGAGGAGGCCGACCACCGCAGCGCCGCCGAGCGCGCCGCGGCCGACCGCACCTGGGCCTTCGGGCACATCATCGTCGACGAGGCGCAGGAGCTGTCCCCGATGGCGTGGCGGCTGCTGATGCGCCGCTGCCCGACCCGTTCGATGACGCTGGTCGGCGACCCGGCGCAGACCTCCGAGCCGGGCGGCTGCGGCGCGTGGGGCCCGATCCTGGAGCCGTACGTCGGCGACCGCTGGGAGCACATCAGGCTCGGCGTCAACTACCGCACCCCGGCCCGGATCATGGAGCTCGCGGCGGGGGTGCTCCGGTCGGCGGACCCCTCCTTCGTACCGCCGCGCTCGGTGCGCGGGACGGACGCCCTCCCCTGGGCGGAGCGCACGGACGACCTGCCGCGCGCGGTCGCCGGTGCGGTCGCGCGCGAGCTCCACGCGGAGGGCCGCCTCGCGGTGATCGCCCCCCGCGCCCACCACGCGGCCCTCGTCCCCGCCCTGCCCACCGCGTCCACCGGCCCGGTCCCCGACCTGACCAGCCCGGTCGTCCTGCTCGACCCCCGGCAGGCGAAGGGCCTGGAGTTCGACACGGTGATCGTGGTGGAACCGGCGGAGTTCGGTCTGAGCGACCTCTACGTCGCCTTGACCCGGGCGACGCAGCGGCTGGGCACGGTGCACACCGGGACCCTCCCGGCGGGGCTGGAAGGGTGCGCGGACGTGCCGTCGGCGGGCGGGGGCGTGGCATTGGGCTAGGCACACTCCCGGCACGGGGCCGGCCTCGGTCCGGTCCGGCCCATGGAGCGGTCGAGGTCCCGGGAAGGGGCGGGGGTGGGCGAAAAGGCCCGCCCGGCCCCGCGGATCGCTGTACGTTCCCTCCATGCTCGCGCGCTCCCGAACCGTCGCGCCGCCCGGATGGAGCCGCTGGCTCGTCCCGCCCGCCGCGCTGTCCATCCATCTCGCCATCGGCCAGGCCTACGCCTGGAGCGTGTTCAAGCCGCCGCTGGAGTCGGCGCTGGGCCTGTCGGGCACGGCGTCGGCGCTGCCCTTCCAGGTGGCGATCGTGATGCTCGGGCTCTCGGCCGCGTTCGGCGGCACGCTGGTGGAGCGGAACGGGCCGCGGTGGGCGATGGCCGTGTCGGCGGTCTGCTTCTCCTCGGGGTTCCTGGTGGCCGCGCTCGGGGCGGCGACGCGTCAGTACTGGCTCGTCGTGCTCGGGTACGGCTTCATCGGGGGCGTCGGCCTGGGCATCGGGTACATCTCGCCGGTGTCCACGCTCATCAAGTGGTTCCCGGACCGCCCGGGCATGGCCACCGGCATCGCCATCATGGGCTTCGGCGGCGGCGCCCTCATCGCGTCGCCCTGGTCGGCCGGACTGCTCGACACGTTCGGCCGGGGCACGCCGGGCATCGCCCGCACGTTCCTGGTCATGGGGGCCGCGTACGCGGTCTTCATGACGCTCGGCGTCCTGCTCGTCCGGGTGCCGCCCGACGGCCACCCGCCGGACGGGCGCACGGCGGACGGGCGCACGGCGGACGGGCCGCGTCCGCTCGCCGCCACCGCGCGGGTGTCGGCCCACCGCGCCCTGCGCACCCCGCAGTTCTGGTGCCTGTGGGTGGTCCTCTGCACGAACGTCACGGCGGGCATCGGCATCCTGGAGAAGGCCGCGCCGATGATCACGGACTTCTTCGCCGGCACCTCCTCGTCCGTCGGGGCGGCGGCCGCCGCGGGGTTCGTCGGGATGCTCTCGCTGGCCAACATGCTCGGCCGGATCGTCTGGTCCTCCGCCTCCGACCTCGCCGGCCGGAAGAACGCCTACCGCCTCTACCTCGGCGCGGGCGCGCTGATGTATCTGGTGATCGCCCTGGCTGGTGACGCCTCCAAGGCCGTGTTCATCTCCTGCGCGGCCGTCATCCTCTCCTTCTACGGCGGCGGTTTCGCCACCGTCCCCGCCTACCTCAAGGACCTCTTCGGTACGTACCAGGTGGGCGCGATCCACGGGCGGCTGCTGACCGCGTGGTCGACCGCGGGGATCCTCGGGCCGCTGATCGTCAACGCCGTCGCCGACGCCGGGAAGTCCGCGGGCCGGAGCGGCGCGGACCTCTACACCACCTCGTTCTTCGTCATGATCGGCCTGCTGACCGTGGGCTTCGTCGCGAACGAGCTGGTGCGGCCCGTGCACCCCCGGCACCACGAACCGCCCCCGCCGGAGGAGGAACCGGCCGCCGTGCCGGAGAAGGGAGCGGCACCGTGACGGGCTCGCGCAAGGCACTGCTCGCGTTCTGCTGGCTGTGGGTGGGGGCGCCCTTCGCCTACGGCGTGTACGAGCTGGTCCTCAGGCTGAGGCAGTTGTTCACGGGCTGAACGAGGCCCGGAAGGAGGTGTCCCGTGTCCCGTCCGTTCTCCGGGGTCCGTGTCCTGGACCTCACCCATGTGCTGGCCGGGCCGTTCGCCACGTACCAGCTGGCCCTGCTGGGCGCGGAGGTCATCAAGATCGAGGCGCCCGGCCGGCCCGACATCGCGCGCACGCGGGGCCCCGACGAGGGCCTCAACGAGCGGCTGCGCGGGGTCAACTACCAGGCGCAGGGCGGCAACAAACGGGCCATGACGCTGGACCTGCGGACGGAGGCGGGACGCGAGGTGCTCCGGCGGCTCGTCGCCACGGCGGACGTCCTCGTCGAGAACTACCGGGCCGGCGCCCTCGCCGGGCTGGGGCTGGGGCCCGAGGAGCTGTCGGCGGTCAACCCCTCGCTGGTGCACTGCTCCATGACGGGGTTCGGGCAGCGGGGCCCCCGGGCCCGGGTGAACGCGTACGACAACGTGATCCAGGCGGCGTCCGGCGTCATCCCGCGCTCCGGCGGGCGCAAGCCCGGCGTGGCGTTCGTCGACTACGCGAGCGGCTACAACGCGGCCTTCGCCATCAGCGCCGCCCTGTTCGCGCGGGCCCGGGACGGGCGGGGGCAGCGGATCGACTGTGCCATGTTCGACACGGCGCTGATGCTGATGGCCCCGTCCGTGGCGGCCGAGCTCCATCCGGTCACGCGTGGGCCCGCGGTGGAGGCCGGGCTCGGCAGTTACGCGACGGCCGGCGGGGAGCTGATGCTGGGCGCGATGACGCCCGAGCAGAACCGCCGGCTGTGGCGGGCCCTCGCCCTGGAGGGCCACGACCACCCGCGGTTCGCGGAGCCGACGACCTCGTCGGGGCTCCGGGCGCTGGGCGAGGAGATGCGGCGGGTGCTGCGGGAGGTGTTCGCGACCCGCGCCGCGGCCGAGTGGGAGGAGCTCCTCCACGGCCACGGGGTGCCGGCCGAACGGGTGCGGACGCTCGCCGAGGCGCTCACGGAGGAGCAGCTGGCGCACCGGTCCTTCCTGGCGGCCGGAGCCCCTGGCGACCCTGCCGTGCCGGTGGCGGCCTTCTCGTTCGCCCATGACGGCCCCCGGTGGGACAGTCCGGCGCCCGCGTTCGGGGAGCACACCGACGAGATCCTCGGCGAACTCGGGCTGTCCACGGCGGACATCGACGGGCTGCGGGGCGCCGGCGTCATCGCCTGAGGCAGGGCGCCGGCGGGCCCGGGGCGCGGGTGCGGTCCATGGCCGCGGACCGGGCGCCGGCGTCCTGGTCCCGCCGGGCGGCGCGCGGGGCCGCTCGCCCGCGGGCAGTCACGGCGGCCACGGGCGGGACGTCCGCCGTGGGCACCGGCCCCGCGCCCGGCGCATGGCCGGAGCGGGTCACCTTCCGGCGCTGTAACTGAGGGCGCCCTCGTGCAGCGTGAGGCCGCGGGACGTGCCCTCGCCGCCGGTCAGGTGCGGCCGGGCGGCGCCCTGGAAGGCTTCGGTCCGCAGCCGGAGGGCGGCGGGCCCGTCGTTCCTCATCACCCGCAGCCGCCAGGGCCCGTCGGGGGCGTCCCGGGGGTGCGGCGGCAGGGCCAGGTGGAAGGTGGCGGAAGCGTCCCGGCGGACTCCCCCGGCGGTCCGCTCCGCCGTGTAGGCGGCCAGGCGGAGCTCCGCCGACGTGGGCGGGCCGGCGGACGGCGCACGGGCCGGCGGACGGTCCGGTTCGGGCGGGAGCGCCAGTTTCCGGGCCTCGTCCCGGGCGGCCTCAGGGGCGTACGGGCTGTCGGCGATCTCCCGTACGCGCGTGGTGAACCAGGACGCCAGCGCGGGGCCGCCGCGGCGGATCCAGTACGCGGTCAGCCCGCGGAAGGCGAAGTCGCGGCGTCCCTCCGCCGGGTGGGAGCCCGCGGCCGGCACGTAGTCGCCGGCGCCCGCGAAGGCGCGGCAGAGGTCCCGCACCAGCGCCTGGTCCGCCCCGTGCCCGCGATGGGCCGCGCGGATGTCCAGCATCGCCGCGTGCAGCAGCGTCGCGGCGACCCGGGCCGCCCCGTCCAGCCGCTCCTCCGGTTCCGGGGAGACACGCGGCGCGGCGCGGTCGTCGGCCGGCGGTCCGGCCGCCGGCGGGTGCCGGTACGGGTCGTCGACGCGGAGCGTGGCCGCGTCCGCCCTGAGCATGCCGTGCGCGCCGATGCCGATCGCGACGCCGTCGGGTCCGGCGTCGAGAGCGGCCCCACGCAGGTCGTCGGAGTCGAAGCGCACCTCGGTGAGGTCCCTCGTCTCCACCACCAGCCGTGCGGCTTCGGGCGGCGCCGTGCCGGTGCGGCGGGCGCGCGGGACGGACAGGGAGAGCAGGCCGGTCAGCCGGGTGCCGACCCGCTCGACGCGGAGGTCGCGGACCTCGGCCGCCCGCAGGTCGTAGCCGGCGGCCAGGGCGGCGGGGGTCCCGTACGTCACCGGCGCCGCCCGGCCCAGGCCGTCGGGGGAGGACGGGGACGGCTCGGCCGGCGGCAGCCGTTCACCCAGGGGGTATCCGAGGGCCGCCGCCTGCTCCACCGCCCAGGCCCGGCACCACACGTCCCGTCCGGCCATCATTTCCAGGGCCTCCGCCGCCCGCCGCTCGCGCTCCCGCGGGGTGGCGGCGGTGGCGGCGAGGAAGAGCCGGAACGTGCCACCGTCCCAGGCGCCGGAGAGCGCGCGCACGGTCTCCCGGTCGAAGCGGCGGGCGTCGGCCACGGCGTCGGCGATCCGCGGCAGCGACCGCTCCAGCAGGGCCCCCAGGACGGTGAGGGCGGCGACATCGGATGCTCCCATACCAAGATCGTCGCACGGCGGGCGGAGCGGCCGGAGGGGCGGCCCCGCCCCTCCGGCCGGGGTCACACCGCCGCCGGCACCGGCCGCTGTTCCGGCCCGTCGTACGCGCCCAGGGGGCGGATCAGCGCGTTGTGGGTGAGCTGTTCGGTGATGTGGGCGGTCCAGCCGGTGACGCGGCTCATGACGAAGATCGGTGTGAAGGCGGGGATGTCGAAGCCCATCAGGTGGTAGGCGAGGCCCGCCGGGTAGTCGAGGTTGGGGTGGATGCCCTTGCGCCGGAGCACGGCGTCGCGCAGGGCCGTGTGCAGCGCGGCCAGCCGGGCCGCCCCGGGGCCGCCGGTGCGGGCGACGAGCCGGTCGGCGGCCTCCTGCATGAGCGGCACCCGGGAGTCGCCGTCGCGGTAGACGCGGTGGCCGAAGCCCATGATCCTGTGCTTGGCGGCCAGGGCCTCGTCCAGCCACTCCTCGACCCGCTCCACGTCGCCGATCTCGGCGAGCATGTGCATCACGGCCTCGTTGGCGCCGCCGTGCAGGGGTCCCTTGAGCGCGCCGACGGCCGCGGTGACGGCGCTGTAGAGGTCGGAGAGGGTGGAGGTGACGACCCGGGCGGTGAAGGTCGAGGCGTTGAAGCTGTGCTCGGCGTACAGGATGAGCGAGACCTCGAAGCAGCGGACGACCTCGGGGTCCGGCACCTCGCCGAAGCACATGTGGAAGAAGTTCTCGGCGAGGCCGAGCGAGGGGTCGGGCTGGATGGGCGCGAGGCCGCGGCGGCGCCGGTGGTCGGCGGCCACCACGACGGGGAGCTTCGCCAGGAGGGTGAGCGACTTGGCGCGGTTCGCGGCGGGGCTGCCGTCGTCCTCGGTGGGGTCCTCGGCGCCGAGGAGGCTCACGGCGGTGCGCAGCACGTCCATGGGGTGGCAGGTCCCGGGCAGCCGGGCCAGCAGCTCGGCGGTGCCGCGGCCCAGCGGGCGCAGGGCGCGCTCGCGGGCGCGGAAGTCGGCCAGCTGCCCCGGGCCGGGGAGCTCGCCGTGCCACAGGAGGTGGGCGACCTCCTCGAAGGAGCGGTGGGCGGCGAGTTCCTGCACGGCGTAGCCGCGGTAGGTCAGCGAGTTGGTCCGCTGGATGACGGTGGAGATGGCGGTGGTGTCGACGACGACACCGGCCAGCCCCCGGTGGATACCGGACGGGGTGACGGACATGGTGTGCCCTTCTGCGGGTCAGGTGCCGGGCGGGAGGGTGAAGTCGAAGACGGCCGAGTCGAAGGCCGTGTACTCCTCGTAGCCGAGGAGCTCGTAGAGGCGCGAGCGCGTCTGCATCCGTGGCAGGAGCGACTCCTGGGTGCCCTGGGCCGCGAGGACGCGCAGGCCGTCCTCGATCGCTCCCATGGCGAGGCGCAGCAGCGTGACCGGGTAGAGGGCGATGTCGTACCCGAGGTTCTCCAGCGTGGTGACGTCGAGGAGCGGGCCCTTGCCGAATTCGGTCATGTTGGCGAGGAGCGGTACGTCCACGGCGGCGCGGAAGGCGGCGAACTCGGCCTCGTCGGCGAGCGCTTCGGGGAAGACGGCGTCGGCGCCCGCGTCCACGTACGCCTTCGCCCGGTCGATCGCGGCGGCGAGCCCTTCGACGGCCCGCGCGTCGGTGCGGGCCATCAGCAGGAGGTCCGGGTCGCGGCGGGCGCCGGCGGCGGCCCGGATCCGGCGGGTCATCTCCTCGCGGGGCACGACGCGCTTGCCGTCGAGGTGGCCGCAGCGCTTGGGGTTCTCCTGGTCCTCCAGATGGAGGCCGGCCGCTCCGGCCTCCTCCAGGAGCGCCACGGTGCGGGCGGCGTTGAGCGGTCCGCCGAAGCCGGTGTCGGCGTCGACGAGGACGGGCAGGTCGGTGGCCCGGGTGAGCTGCTGGAGGCGGGCCGCGAGCTCGGTGGAGGTGGTCAGTCCGATGTCGGGCAGGCCCAGGTCGGCGGAGAGCCCGGCGCCGGAGAGGTAGACGGCGTCGAAGCCGGTCTCCTGGACGAGGCGGGCGGAGAGCGGGTTCAGCGCGCCGGGTACGCGCAGCAGCCGGCCCGAGGCGAGCTTCTCGCGCAGGTCACGGCGGCGCTCCGCGGGTGTGGTGCGGGTGTGGAGCATCAGAACAGGCCCTTCGGCAGGCGTGCGTCGGCGGCGGCGAGCGCGTCGGTGTCGACGGCGGGGAAGAGGGCGTCCAGGCCGGCGGTATCCAGCTCGGCCAGCCGGCCGGCCGCGTCCAGGAACCGGTCCTGCGCCGGCCGGGTGACGGCGCCGTCGGCCAGGGTCCGGAACTTCCGCGTGTAGCCGTCCCGGTCGAAGGGCCGGGCCCCGGCGGGGTGGGCGTCGGCGACGGCCAGCTCGTCCTCGATCACGGTGCCGTCCTCCAGGGTGAGCACGGCCCGGCCGCCGAAGGCGCGGCGCGCCGGGTCGGGGTCGTGGTAGCGGCGGGTCCACTCCGGGTCCTCGACCGTGGAGATCCGCCGCCACAGCCCGGTGGTCGCGGCGGCGCGGGCGCGTTCGGGGGCGTAGCTGCGCTCGTGGTGCCAGCCGCCGTCCTCCAGGGCGACGGCGAAGATGTACGGCACGGAGTGGTCCAGGGTCTCCCGGCCGGCCCCGGGGTCGTACTTCTGCGGGTCCTCGGCCCCGGAGCCGATCACATGGTGGGTGTGGTGGCTGGTGTGCAGGACGATCCGGCGGATGCGGTCCAGCGGTCCGGTCCTCTCCCGCAGCCGCCGGGCGAGGTCGATGAAGGCCTGCGCCTGGTACTCGGCGGAGTGCTCCTTGGTGTAGGTGTCGAGGATGGCGCGCCGGGGTTCCCCGGGGCCGGGCAGGGACACGGTGTACGTGGCGCCGGGCCCGGCCAGCATCCAGGCGAGGAAGCCGTCCTCCCCCTCGTAGACCGGGGAGGGGGAGCCCTCGCCGCGCATCGCCCGGTCCACCGCCTCGACGGCGGCCTTCCCGGCGAACGCCGGTGCGAACGCCTTCCAGCTGGAGATCTCGCCCTTGCGGGACTGCCGGGTGGCGGTGGTGGTGTGGACGGCCTGCTGCACGGCCTGGTACACGGTCGCGGTCGGCAGCCGGAGCAGCGCGCCGAGGCCGCAGGCCGTGGCCGCGCTCAGGTGGGCGACGTGGTCGACGCGGTGCGCGTGCAGGCAGATGCCCTTCACCAGGGCCACGTGGACCTCGTAGGCGGCGACGATGCCGCGCAGCAGGTCGGCGCCGTCGCGGCCGGTGTGCTGGGCGACGGCCAGCAGCGGCGGGATGTTGTCGCCGGGGTGGGAGTAGTCGGCCGCCAGGAAGGTGTCGTGGAAGTCCAGTTCCCGGACGGCCGTGCCGTTGGCCCAGGCGGCCCACTCGGGTGAGACGCGGACGCCCGGCGCGGCCCCGAACACCGAGGCGCCGGGGAGGCCCGGGGCGGTCCGGTGCGGCAGGGCCTGGGCGCGGGCGACGGCGACCGGGCGGCGGCCGAGGGAGGCGACGGCGACGGCGGCGTTGTCGACGACGCGGTTGACGGCCATCGCGGCGGTCCCGGCGTCGACGGCGGCGTCCTGGCCGGTGGCCACGGCCGCGAGCTTCCAGGCGAGCTGCTCCTCGCGGGGCAGCCGGGCGGCGCTGGGGTGTACACGTACCTGGTGGTCGATCACGGGGCTCCTCGCGGCGTGCGGTGCGTGCGGGGTACGGGACCGAGCCTGCCCGCCGTACGCGACCGCCGCGACCGCTCCAACCTGCGGATTCCGTACAGCCGGTGGCTGCGGATCGGCGAATGTCGCGAAAGGTGCGGATGCTACTTTCGCAAGAGGGTCCGCGGGAGGAGCGGGCCGCGGGTGGTGCCGAACGGGAGGGGGCCGGGCATGGCGCGGTCGGCCGGCCGGAAGATCTACGCCCACGCGAAGCTGCGCAGGCTGCGCCGCGAGCGGGGGATGAACCAGGTGGAGCTGGCCCGCGCGCTGGGCATCTCCACCAGCTATCTGAACCAGATCGAGCAGAGCCAGCGGCCGCTCACGGCCTCGGTGCTGCTGCGGATCGCCGAAGTGCTGGGGGTGGACGCGGAGTTCTTCTCCCAGGCGGACGAGGAGCGGCTCACCACCGATCTGCGGGCCGCGCTCGGCGACGAGGCGTGCGGGGCGCCGCCGCCGGCCGGGGAGATCGCCGAGGTGGCCCGGGACCACCCGGAGTTGGCCCGCGCCCTGGTCGCCCTGCACCGCCGCTACCGGGACGCCGCCGAGCGGGCGGCCGCGCTCGCCGCCCCCGGTGACACCCACGTCCTGCCGCCGGCCGAACCGCACGACGAGGTGCGGGACTTCTTCTACGAGCACCACAACCACTTCGGCGCCCTCGACACCGCCGCCGAGCGGACCGCGGGCGAGCTGGGGCTGCGGCCCGGCCGCTCGGCCGACGCGCTCACCGCGCACCTCGCGGGCCGCCACGGCGTGAAGGTCGTCCGGGCCGCCCCGGCCCGGTCGGCCGACGCCCGGCGCTTCGACGCGGAGGCGGGCCTGGTGTTCCTGTCGCCGTGGCTGAGCGACGGCCAGCGGGCGTTCCAGCTCGCCACGCAGCTGGCCCTGCTGGAGCACGGCCCGCTGCTCGACGCGCTG
This sequence comes from Streptomyces albireticuli, assembly GCF_002192455.1. Classification (NCBI taxonomy): domain Bacteria; kingdom Bacillati; phylum Actinomycetota; class Actinomycetes; order Kitasatosporales; family Streptomycetaceae; genus Streptomyces; species Streptomyces albireticuli. The sequence continues at coordinate 7,302,310 of NZ_CP021744.1, read as the reverse complement.
GCCGGGAGCGCGGCGCCGTCCTCCCCGGAGTCGCTGGCGCTCGCCCGGATCGGCCTCGCCGACTACTTCGCGGGCGCGCTGCTCATGCCGTACACGGCGTTCCACACGGCGGCGGAGGAGCTGGGTTACGACGTGGAGCTGCTCCAGGCCCGGTTCGGGGTGGGCTTCGAGTCCGTGTGCCACCGGCTCAGCACGCTCCAGCGGACGGGCCGGCGCGGGGTGCCGTTCTCGTTCCTGCGGGTGGACCGGGCGGGCAACATCTCCAAGCGGCAGTCCGCGACGGCCTTCCACTTCTCCCGGCTCGGCGGCACCTGCCCGCTGTGGACGGTGTACGAGGCGTTCTCCGCTCCGGGCCGGATCCTCACCCAGGTCGCGGAGATGCCCGACGGGACGCGCTACTTCTGGATCGCGCGCACGGTGACGCGCGGGGGCTTCGGCCATCACGCGCCGCGCGCGGAGTTCGCGGTGGCCCTGGGGTGCGAGCTGCGCCACGCGCACCGGCTGGTCTACGCGGCGGGGACCGACCTGGGCGATGCCCGCGCGGCCACGCCGATCGGGCTGGGGTGCCGGATCTGCGAACGGCGCGACTGCGCCCAGCGGGCCCGCCCGCCGGCGGGGGGCCGGCTGGCGATCGACCCGGACCGCCGGGCGCGGGTGCCGTACCCGGTGCTCGGGAGGGCTGAGGGCCGTCCGGGGCCCGCCCGCCCCGGGATCTGAGGCCGGACGTCCGGTGCCCGGCCCCGGGCACCGGACGCCGGCCCTGGGCCTGGGCGCGGTCGTCGACGGCGCCCGGCCAAGGCGCCTACCGGTGGCCGAACACCGGCGGGCGCTTCTCGGCGAAGGCCGCCATCCCCTCCTTCTGGTCCGCGACGGCGAACACCGCGTGGAACAGCCGCCGCTCGAACCGCACGCCTTCCGCCAGGGTCGTCTCGAAGGCCCGGTTCACGGCCTCCTTCGCCATCATCGCGACGGGCGCCGACATCCCCGCCACGGTCTCCGCGACCGCGAGGGCCTCGCCGAGGAGCTCGGCGGCCGGGACGACGCGGGAGACGAGCCCGGCCCGTTCGGCCTCGGCCGCGTCCATCGTGCGGCCGGTCAGGCAGAGTTCCATCGCCTTGGCCTTGCCGACGGCGCGGGTGAGCCGCTGGGAGCCGCCGATGCCCGGGATGACGCCCAGCTTGATCTCCGGCTGGCCGAAGACGGCGGTGTCGGAGGCCAGCAGGATGTCGCAGAGCATGGCGAGTTCGCAGCCGCCGCCCAGGGCGTAGCCGGAGACGGCGGCGACGGTCGGGGTGCGGAGCGCGCCCAGCCGGTCCCAGGCGGTGAACCAGTCGCTGAGGTACATGTCCATGTAGCTCCGCGGGCGCATCTCCTTGATGTCGGCGCCGGCCGCGAAGGCCTTCTCCGACCCGGTGAGGACGACGCAGCCGATGTCCGGGTCCCGGTCGAGCTCCTCCGTCGCCGCGACGACCTCGTTCATGACCTGGAGGTTGAGAGCGTTGAGGGCCTTGGGGCGGTTGAGGGTGACGAGAGCCGTGCGGCCCTTGCGTTCGACGAGGATGGTCTCGTACGTCATGACGCGCGCGTTCCGTTCTGCTCGGCGACCGGTGCCGACCGCTCCCTGATGGCCCGGACGATCCCGGAGAAGTCCTGTGCGGCGCCCGCGCCCTCGGCGAACTCCGCGTACATCTCGGCGGCCCGCAGGCCGAGTTCCGCGTCGACGCCGCCGGCCCGCACCGCCGCGGCGGCGAGTCCGAGGTCCTTGGCCATCAGCGGGGCCGCGAAGCCGGGCCGGTAGTCGCGGCCGGCGGGGCTGCCCGGGACGGGGCCGGGGACGGGGCAGTTGACGGAGAGGGCCCAGCACTGCCCGGAGGAGGTGGCGGCCACGTCGTACAGGGCCTGGTGGGACAGGCCGAGGCTCTCGCCGAGGACGAAGGCCTCGCTGACGGCGATCATCGAGATGCCGAGGATCATGTTGTTGCAGATCTTCGCGGCCTGTCCGGCGCCCGGCGCGCCGCAGTGCACCACCTTCCCGCCCATCGCGGACAGCAGCGGCGCGGCCCGGGCGAACTCGCGCTCGCCGCCGCCGGCCATGAAGGTCAGGGTGGCGGCCTCGGCGCCCGTCACACCGCCGGAGACGGGCGCGTCCAGGGCCTGGTGGCCGGCCGCGGCGGCGGCCTCGTGCGCGGCGCGGGCGTCGGCGACGTCGATGGTGGAGCAGTCGACGAAGAGGGTGCCGGGCCGGGCGGCCGCGAGCAGCCCCTCGTCCCGGTAGAGGGCGAGGACGTGGCGCCCGGCGGGCAGCATGGTGATCACCACGTCGGCGCCGGCGGCGGTGGCGGCCGCCGACCCGGCGGGCTCGACCCCGGTGCGGGCGGCCGCCGCGAGGGAGCCGGCCGACAGGTCGTGGCCGAGGACGCGGTGGCCCGCCCTGACGAGGTTGGCGGCCATCGGACCGCCCATGTGACCGAGGCCGACGAATCCGACGGTGAGGGGGCTCACCAGGGCACCTCCTGACCGGAGCCGTCGGCGGCGAGGGAGAGTTCCCGCGCGCCGAGCGGGGCGAAGAAGCGGTCCACGTCCGCTTCCGTGACCCCGGCGAGGGTGGCGGGCGACCACCGCGGGTCGCGGTCCTTGTCGACGACCTGGGCGCGGATGCCCTCGACGAGGTCGGGCGAGGACAGGGCCGCGCAGGAGACGCGGTACTCCTGCTCCAGGACGCGCTCCAGCGGGCCGAGGTCGCGGGCCCGGCGCAGGGCGGCCAGGGTGACCTTGAGCGAGGTGGGGGACTTGGCGAGGATCGTCCCGGCGGTCTCCTTCGCGGCGGTCGCGCCGTGGTCGAGGAGCCGCTCGACGATCTCCTCGACGGTATCGGCCGCGTAGCAGTGGTCGATCCACTCCCGGTGCCCGTCCAGCTCGCCCTCCGGCGCCTCGCGGACGTACCGGGCGAGGACCTCGGTGACGGACCCGGTGGCGAGGGCGGCGAGGAGCGCGGGGAGCTCGTCCGACGGGACGAAGTGGTCGGCCAGCCCGCACAGCAGGGCGTCCCGGGCGCCGACCGGTGTCCCGGTGAGGCCGAGGTGGGTGCCGAGCTCGCCGGGCGCGAGGGCGAGCAGATAGGTGCCGCCGACGTCCGGGACGAAGCCGATACCGGTCTCGGGCATGGCGACCTTGGAGCGCTCGGTGACGATCCGGACGCTGCCGTGGGCCGAGACGCCCACTCCCCCGCCCATCACGATGCCGTCCATGACGGCGACGTACGGCTTGGGGTAGCGGGCGATACGGGCGTTGAGGCGGTACTCGTCGTACCAGAAGGCCGCCGTGGCCGTGCCGTCGCCGTCCCGCGCGTCCGCGTGGATGGAGCGGATGTCACCGCCCGCGCACAGGCCCCGTTCGCCCGCGCCGCTGATGACCACGGTCTCGACGGCGGGGTCGTGCTCCCAGGTGGTGAGGGCCTCGTCGATGCGGCGCACCATGTCGTGGCTGAGGGCGTTGAGGGCCTTGGGGCGGTTGAGGGTGAGATAGCCGGCGTGGCCCTCGGTGCGCAGGAGGACGGGGTCGTCGCCGGTCACCGGTGCGGTCGGGGTCATCGGCGGGCTCCGGTCAGGCCGCGGGCCACGATCAGGCGCATGATCTCGTTGGTTCCTTCCAGGATCTGGTGGACCCGGAGGTCCCGGACGATCTTCTCGATACCGTATTCGCTGAGGTAGCCGTAGCCTCCGTGGAGCTGGAGGGCGCGGTCGGCGACGGAGTACCCGGTGTCGGTGGCGAAGTGCTTGGCCATGGCGCACAGCTGGGGGGCCTGGGGGTCGTCCCGGTCCAGGGCCTCGGCGGCCTGGTGGACGAGCGCGCGGGCGGCGGCCAGTTCGGTGGCCATGTCGGCGAGCCGGAACCGGAGCGCCTGCGCGTCGAGCAGGGGGGCGCCGAACGCCTCCCGGTCCGCGAGGTGGGTCAGGCTGCGCTGGAGGGCGCTCTGGGCGCCGCCGAGCGAGCAGGCGGCGATGCCGAGCCGGCCGCCGTTGAGGCCGCTCATGGCGATGCGGAAGCCGTCGCCCTCGGCGCCGAGCCGGCGGCCGGCCGGGACGCGGACGCCGTCCAGGACCACCTGGCGGGTGGGCTGGGCGTTCCAGCCCATCTTCTTCTCGTCGGGTCCGAAGGACAGGCCGGGGTCGTCCCGTTCGACGACGAAGGCGGAGATCCCGCCGGGTCCGTCGCCGCCGGTGCGGGCCATGACGAGATACACCCGGGAGGCGCCGGCCCCGGAGATGAACTGTTTGACGCCGGTGAGGACGTAGTGGTCGCCGTCGCGCTCGGCGCGGGTGCGCAGGGCGGCGGCGTCGGAGCCGGCGCCGGGCTCGGTGAGGCAGTAGCTGCCCAGGGACTCCATCGAGCACAGGCCGGGCAGCCAGCGGGCGCGCTGGGCGGCGTCGCCGTACCGGTCGATCATCCAGGCGACCATGTTGTGGATGGAGAAGTAGCCGGCGAGGGAGGGGCAGCCGGTGGCGAGGGCGGCGAGGACGAGGACGCCGTCGGAGCGGGTCAGCCCGGAGCCGCCCTCGTCCTCCCGTACGTAGAGGCCGCCGAGGCCGAGTTCCGCGCCCTTGCGCAGGACGTCGAGGGGAAGTGCTTCTCCTGGTCCCAGGCCACGGCGTGCGGGGCGAGGTGTTCGCGGGCGAAGTCGAGCGTGGTGTCGACGAGCGCGGTCTGGTCCTCGGTGAGCAGGGTGGTCACGGCCGTCATCCCATCGTCGGAAGGGTGAAGCTCGCGCCCTCCTTGACCCCGGAGGGCCAGCGCGAGGTGACGGTCTTGGTGCGGGTGTAGAAGCGGATGGAGTCGGGGCCGTGCTGGTTGAGGTCGCCGAAGCCGGACCGCTTCCAGCCGCCGAAGGTGTGGTAGGCGACCGGCACCGGGATGGGGACGTTGACGCCGATCATGCCGGTGTCGACGCGCCGGGCGGTGAAAGCGGAAGCCGGGCAAGGAACTTCCGTGCGCGACCGCCCAATGACGTCTTCCCGCTTCGGGCAGCAGGCGCGCGCGGATTGTAGATGGTGCGGTGGCCAGGTGCCGGCGAAAGCGCCATTCCCAGCGCGGCCATGCCCAGCGGACGCAGAATGGTCATGTCGGTCCGGACTGAAGGGGGGTGGGGCCGGGTGATCCGTGCGTACAAGTTCCTCCTGCGACCCACCGTCCGGCAGGAAGGCGCGCTCGCCGGAATGCTGCGGGATCATTGCTCGCTGTACAACGGCGCGCTGCTGGAGCGCCGGGATGCCTACAAGCACAACTCGAGGACCCGGATCCGATATGGCCACCAGTCCGCACAGCTCAAAGAGATCCAGGCGTTTGACCAGGAGCGTCAGGGCCGCTGGTCGTTCTCGTCGCAGCAGGCGACATTGCGACGGTTGGACAAGGCATTCACGGCGTTCTTCCGCCGGGTGAAGACCGGCGAGAAGCCTGGGTTCCCACGCTTCAAGGGTGCGGGGCATTTCGACACGGTCGAGTTCCCCAGGGACGGGGACGGGTGCCGGTGGGATTCCACTCCGCAAGCCCCGGTGACCAGGGTCCGGTTCCAGGGAATCGGGCACATCCGCGTGCATCAGCACCGTCCTGTTGCAGGCAGGGTCAAGACCGTCAGCGTCAAGCGTGAGGGCCGCCGCTGGTACGTGGTTCTGACCGCGGAGCAGGCCACGCCGGATCCGCTCCCGTTCACTGAGCCCTTTCAGCGTTGCCGCTCCAGGGTGAGGACGGCTGCGGCGATTGCCGACATTCGATTCGGGCTGTACCGGGCCTTGCGGAAGATCCGCCAGGACTTCAGGCGGGCCACGCCCCGCTCGACTGGTGCCCGTGCTGCGGAGAGCGTGCGGTTGACGGTCTGCTGGGTCGGTGACAGGTCGCCGCCCGGCGGTCGCCGGACGGGTGTTGTCACCCATGGGCCGGCGCCCAGGTAGGCGCGGTCGGCGAGTACTGGGATGCCCTGGCGTTCGCAGATCCGGATGATCCGGTGGGTGCGGGCGGCGGTCAGGTCGTGGGCGCGGCCAGGCAGTGCGGGCGAGATCCACAGCAGCCTCCCCGCCGGGTCGGTCACGACCTGCACGTTGACTCCGTGCCGTCGGTGCTTGTGGGAGTAGTCGGCTCGGCTGTCGCCGACCCGGTCGCACTCCGCGAGAGTGCCGTCGAGCAGGACGTAGTCGGGGTCGGCTTCGCGCAGGGCGCGCAGCAGCCCGGGCGCGCGGTCGGCGAGTAGCCCGACGACTGCTGCGGTGTAGGCGTGGGCAGTGCCGACTGCGATGCCGAAACCGGCGGCGAGCTGGGTGAGGGTGTCGTGCCGGCGCAGGTACGCCAGCCCCACCAGGGCACGCTGGTGCGGTGGAAGTTTGCAGCGGCGGTCACCCTCGCGGGTGACGATGAGCATGGTTACCCACTCGACCAAGGCATGAGGCAGGTCGAGTGCGGCAGGATAGGGAACCAACGAGGCTCCTGTGCCGGTGGGTTGAGACTTCGAACACCTCCCTCAACGGCACGGGAGCCTCGTGTGTTGCGGACGCCACCGCCCTCACCCGATCAGTGGCCACGCTGAAAGGGCTCACTGGCTCGGTGATCGGCATCGACATGGGCATAGTCAACTTCCTCGCTGATTCCAATGGTGGATTCGTTGCCAACCCCCGGTACGGGCAGAGAGCCGCTGCCGATCTCAAGGAAGCACAGCGAGCACTCGGCCGATGCAAGCGGGGCAGCAAACGCCGCCGCAAGGCCGTAGCCAAGGTCGCTGCTTTACATCGCAAGGTACGGCGCCAGCGACTGGACCACGCACACAAGACCGCTTTGGCTCTGGTCCTCGAACATGACGTGATCGCACATGAAGGTCTCAAGGTCCGCAACATGTGCAAGGCTCCCTCCCCCAGGCCGGATAACAAGGGCCGGTACTTACCCAACGGAGCCACCTCGAAGGCCGGGCTCAACCGGTCCATAGCCGATGCCGGTTGGGGGGTGTTCCTCGCGATCCTGCACGCCAAGGCTGAAAGTGCCGGACGGGAAGTGATAGCGGTGGACCCCCGCAACACCTCCCGAAGGTGTCCCGAGTGTGGGCACACCGCAGCGGAAAACCGGCCCACGCAGAAGGAGTTCCGCTGCGTCAACTGCGGGCACACCGCGCACGCTGACACAGTGGGTGCTCTCAATGTCCTACGGGCCGGGCTGGTCCGTCGCGACGCCCAAGGGCATAGCGAGAAGCCACCCTGTTCAAGGGATGGAGGAGTCACCCTCGTGGACAACACGGAACGCCTCTCGTCGGTATTCTGACCCCCCGACCATCACCCGCCCGCCTTCCCGACTTCTCGCTCGTCAGTGGCGTGTGTACGGCGGCGCACTCCCCGGTCACAGTGGCGGGACCGTGCCGGATTCACACCGGCTTCCCTGCACCGCGGGCTCTGGTCACGAACATATAGTTGGACGTCCTACTAAGTCCAGGGCTCCCGGCCGGCGCGTCCCGCGCGGGACCTTCGCAAGGCGCGCGGCGCGGCCTTCGCAACATTGGCCGAACGGGCGGCGAAGTTTCGCGGAACTTGGCAAGGATCCACGGTTGTTGGCACTCAGTGCCGCTGTCAGAGTCGTTGTGCGGCCCGCAGTGTCGGCGCCGAGCAGAGTTCTCACACGCGGAACCGGGAGACGTCATGACGCAGTCAGGGAAGACGACGGCCGAGGAACTCGCAGGACGGTGGGCGACGGACCCCCGCTGGGCGGGCGTCGAGCGGACGTACGGCGCCGAGGACGTCGTCCGGCTGTCCGGCAGCGTGCGCGAGGAGCACACCCTCGCCCGGCGCGGCGCCGAGCGGCTGTGGCGGCAGCTGCACGAGCGCGACTACGTCCACGCCCTGGGCGCGCTCACCGGCGGCCAGGCCGTCCAGCAGGTCAAGGCCGGGCTCCAGGCAATCTACCTGTCCGGCTGGCAGGTCGCCGCCGACGCCAACCAGGCCGGGCACACCTACCCCGACCAGAGCCTCTATCCGGTCAACTCGGTGCCCACCGTGGTCCGCCGGATCAACAACGCCCTGCTGCGCGCCGACCAGATAGCCACCGCCGAGGGCACCGGCGACGCCGTCGACTGGCTCGCGCCGATCGTCGCCGACGCCGAGGCCGGCTTCGGCGGCCCGCTCAACGTCTTCGAGCTCACCAAGGCCATGATCGCCGCCGGTGCGGCCGGCATCCACTACGAGGACCAGCTCGCCTCCGAGAAGAAGTGCGGCCACCTCGGCGGCAAGGTCCTCGTCCCCACCTCCCAGCACATCCGCACCCTCAACGCCGCCCGCCTCGCCGCCGACATCGCCGACGTGCCCACCGTCGTCGTGGCCCGCACCGACGCGCTCGCGGCCAACCTCCTCACCAGCGACGTCGACGAGCGCGACGCCCGCTTCTGCACCGGCGAGCGCACCGCCGAGGGCTTCTACCGGGTCGAGAACGGCATGGCCCCGGTCATCGCCCGCGGCCTGGCCTACGCCCGGTACGCCGACCTCATCTGGGTGGAGACCGGCACCCCGGACCTCGCCCAGGCCCGCGAGTTCGCCGAGGCGATCCACGCCGAGCACCCCGGCAAGATGCTGGCCTACAACTGCTCGCCGTCCTTCAACTGGCGCGCCGCGCTCGACGACGACCAAATCGCCAAGTTCCAGCGCGAACTGGGCGCGATGGGCTATCGCTTCCAGTTCATCACCCTGGCCGGCTTCCACTCCCTCAACCACGCGATGTTCGACCTCGCCCGCGGCTACGCCGAGCACGGCATGACCGCGTACGTCGACCTCCAGGAGCGGGAGTTCGCGGCGCAGAAGCACGGCTTCACCGCCGTCAAGCACCAGCGCGAGGTGGGCACGGGCTACTTCGACCTGGTGTCGACGGCGCTGAACCCGGCGGCCGAGACGGTCGCGCTGCGCGGCTCCACGGAGGAGGAGCAGTTCCACTAGGCCCCGGTCACGGCGGGCGGTTCTCCGCCCCTCCCCCCTCTGTTCCCCCTGCTCCCCCTGCATCGAGGTGCGGCTCCGCCACGTGGCGGGGGACTTCGCCCCGGGCACCTCGCCGCGCCACCGCGCGCCGCCCTCGCACACCTTCCCCGGACGGGCCGGAATCCGGCCGGACCGGCCCTCCGCCGCAAGGCCGGAAGGCCCGGGCGACCGCTTCCGGCCCGTCCGGGGACGCGCGAGGACCCCGGCGCCGGGGCGGCACCCCCACCGGTGGCCCGCACCGCTCCCCAGGAGACACCATGACCACAGCCACCCACCGCGTCCAGGTGCTGGCCGCCCCCGATCCCCGCTTCGAGGAGATCCTCACCCCCGCCGCCCTCGACTTCCTCGCCGCCCTCGACGCCGCCTTCGCCGGCCGCCGCGCCGAACTGCTCGCCGAGCGCCGGCACCGGGCCGCGCTGCTCGCCATGGGCGACACGCTCGACTTCGTCCCGGCCACCGCCGGCATCCGGGACGACCCCCACTGGCGTGTGGCCCCGCCGGCGCCGGGGCTCACCGACCGCCGGGTGGAGATCACCGGCCCGCCCGAGCGGCGGATGACCGTCAACGCCCTCAACTCCGGCGCACGGGTATGGATGGCGGACTTCGAGGACGCCACCTCCCCCACCTGGGAGAACATCATCGGCGGCCAGCTCAACCTGCTGGACGCCGTCCGGCGGCGGATCGACTTCACCACGCCCGGCGGCAAGGAGTACCGGCTCGGCGAGCGCCTCGCCACCCTCGTCGTACGCCCCCGCGGCTGGCACCTCACCGAGAAGCACCTACTGATCGACGGGCGCCCCGTGGCCGCCTCCCTCGTCGACTTCGGCCTGTACTTCTTCCACTGCGCGCAGCGGCGGATCGACGCGGGCTCCGGGCCGTACTTCTACCTCCCCAAGCTGGAGAACCACCTGGAGGCCCGCCTCTGGAACGACGTCTTCCTGCTCGCCCAGGGGCTCCTCGGCATCCCGCGCGGCACCGTCCGGGCCACGGTCCTGATCGAGACCGTCACGGCGGCGTTCGAGATGGAGGAGATCCTCCACGAGCTGCGCGAGCACAGCGCGGGCCTCAACGCCGGGCGCTGGGACTACCTCTTCAGCGTCATCAAGAACTTCGCGCACCGCCCCGACTTCGTCCTCCCCGACCGGACGCGCGTCACCATGACCGCGCCCTTCCTCCGGGCGTACACCGAGCTGCTGGTCCGCACCTGCCACCGGCGGGGCGCGCACGCCATCGGCGGGATGGCCGCCCAGATCCCCGGCCGGGGCGCGCGCGCCGACGAGGCCGCGCTGGCGACCGTCAGACTCGACAAGGAGCGCGAGGCGGAGGACGGCTTCGACGGCTCCTGGGTCGCCCACCCCGGGCTGGTGCCCGTCTGCCGCGAGGTCTTCGACTCCGTGCTCGACGGCCGGCCGCACCAGATCGAGCGGACCCGCGCCGACGTGGAGGTGACGGCGGCCGACCTGCTCGCCGTGCACCGCACCGGCGGCCCGCCCACCCCGTCCGGCGTCCGTGCCGACATCGCCGTGGCGCTGCGCTACTTCGACGCCTGGCTGCGCGGCAGCGGCGCGGTCGCGCTGTACGGGCTGATGGAGGACGCGGCCACCGCGGAGATCGCCCGCTGCCGGATCTGGCAGTGGCTGCGGCACGGCGTGATCGACCGCGCGGAGGTGCTCACGGTGCTCGACGAGGAGACGGCGGCGCTGGCGGCGGACGACCCACGGGCCCTCGCCGGGCAGGCGCGCGACGTCTTCGTCCGTACGGCCCTCTCCGGCGAACTCCCCGGCTTCTTCACCACCGACGCCTACACCCGGCACCTGGTGCGCCGCCCGGCGGTGCGCTCATGAGCGCGCGCTTCGGCAGGGCCGGGGTGGTCGGCGGCGGCCAGATGGGCGCCGGGATCGCCGAGGTGTGCGCGCGGGCCGGCCTCGACACCGTGCTCTGCGAGGCCGACGGCCCCGCGGCCCGGCGGGCGCGCGAACGGGTCACCCGGTCCCTGGAGCGGGCCGTCGAACGCGGCAAGACCGACCGGTCCGCCGCCGAGGACGCGCTGGCCCGGATGGTCTTCACCGGGGACCTCGACGACCTGGCCGACCGTCAGCTCGTCATCGAGGCCGTCGTCGAGGACGCGGAGACCAAGACCCGCGTCTTCGGCGCCCTCGACAAGATCGTCGAGGATCCGGCGGCGGTGCTCGCCTCCAACACCTCCTCGATCCCCGTGATGCGGCTCGGCACGGCGACCCGGCGCGCCGACCGGGTGCTGGGCCTGCACTTCTTCAACCCGGTGCCCGTGATGCCGCTGGTGGAGATCGTCACCTCGCTGCACACGAGCGCCGAGGCGGCCGCCCTGGCCGAGGAGTTCGCGACCGCGACCCTGGGCAAGACGGCGATCCGGTCCCAGGACCGGGCCGGGTTCGTCGTCAACGCGCTGCTCATCCCCTACCTCCTGGCGGCCGTGCGGATGGCGGAGTCCGGCTTCGCGTCCGCCACGGACGTCGACGAGGGCATGGAGCTGGGCTGTGCGCACCCGATGGGGCCGCTCAGACTGGCCGATCTCATCGGCCTCGACACGGTCGCCGCCATCGCCCAGTCCCTCTACGACGAGTTCAAGGAGCCCCTGTACGCCCCGCCGCCGCTGCTCCGGCGGATGGTCGAGGCCGGGCTGCTCGGACGGAAGTCGGGCCGGGGGTTCCACCGGTACGACAGAGACTGACCCGGGCTGAGGGGCCCGGGTCACCGCCGGGGGGCGGCGGCGCCGGGTCGGCGGCCGCCGCCGCCTTCCGGCCCGCGCCGGCGGCCCGCCACGTGTCCCAGATCACCATCCGGTGGGTGGACGGGGCTGTCAGGGGCCGGGCCCAGCGCCTAGGCTGACGGTGCAGCTGGTTCGCCCTGCCCGCCAGGCAGGCGCGTCGCAAGAGGGAACCCGGTGGGAATCCGGGACTGCCCCGCAGCGGTGAGCGGGAACGACCGCCGTCATCAGCACTGGCCCGACGAGGGCCGGGAAGCGACGGCCAGTAGGAGCCTCGTGTCCCACGAGACGTGCCCGCGAGTCCGAAGACCTGCCACTGCCCGCGCGCACGGACGCGCGCGGAGATCCCGGTGACCTCGAGGGCGGGTCGGCGCACATATCAGGCGGTCGCACACGGCGGTTTCCCTCCGTCGTCGTGGTCCCGCCCGGTTCGCCGTCCCTTCGCGCCCTCACCCCGTCCCCGGGGTCGTATCGGAAGAAGCTCGCGAAGGAGAGTTCCGTGACCAGCAAGTCCGCAGCCGCGGCAGCACGGGCCACCGTGTACGGCTACCCCCGCCAGGGCCAGAACCGGGAACTGAAGAAGGCCGTCGAAGGTTATTGGAAAGGCCGTGTCGACGCCGCCGAACTGCGCCGTACGGCAGCCGGGTTGCGCGCCACGGCCTGGCGCCGGCTCGCCGAGGCCGGCGTCGACGAGGTGCCGACCGGCGACTTCTCGTACTACGACCACGTCCTGGACACCAGCGTCATGGTGGGCGCGATCCCCGCCCGGCACCGCGCCGCCGTCGAGGCGGACGCCCTGGACGGCTACTTCGCGATGGCCCGCGGCACCCAGGACGTGGCGCCGCTGGAGATGACCAAGTGGTTCGACACCAACTACCACTACCTCGTCCCCGAACTGGGCCCGGACACCGTCTTCACGGCCGACTCCACCCGGCAGGTCGCCGAGTTCGCGGAGGCCGCCGCCCTGGGCCTGACCGCGCGCCCCGTCCTCGTCGGTCCGGTCACCTACCTCCTGCTGGCCAAGCCCGCGCCGGGCGTCGCGGCCGGCTTCGACCCGCTGACGCTCCTGGACCGGCTGCTGCCCGTCTACGCCGAGGTGCTCGCCGACCTGCGGGCCGCCGGCGCGGAGTGGGTCCAGCTGGACGAGCCGGCGCTCGTCCAGGACCGCACCCCGGCCGAGCTCAACGCCACCGCGCGCGCCTACCGGGACCTGGGCGGGCTCACCGACCGGCCGAAGCTCCTGGTCGCCTCCTACTTCGACCGGCTCGGCGCGGCCCTGCCGGTGCTGGCCAAGGCGCCGGTCGAGGGGCTCGCCCTCGACCTGACCGGCCCCGCCGCCGCCAACCTCGACGACCTCGCGGCGGCCGGCGGTCTGCCCGGCAAGCGGCTCGTCGCGGGCGTCGTCGACGGCCGCAACGTCTGGATCAACGACCTCACGGCGTCCCTCGCCACCCTCGCCACGCTCCTCGGCCTCGCCGGCCGGGTGGACGTCGCGGCCTCCTGCTCGCTGCTGCACGTCCCCCTGGACGCCGCCGCCGAGCGCGACGTCGACCCCCAGATCGCCCGCTGGCTGGCCTTCGCCCGGCAGAAGACCGCGGAGATCGTCACCCTGGCCCGGGGCCTCGCCAAGGGCACCGGCGCCATCGCGGCGGAACTCGCCGCCAACCGCGCCGACCTGGCCTCCCGGGCCGGTTCCGCGCTCACCCACGACCCGGCGGTGCGGGCCCGCACCGCCGCGGTGACCGACGCCGACGCCCGGCGCTCCCTGCCGTACGCCGAGCGGGCCGCCGCCCAGCGCGCCCGTCTCGGCCTGCCGCTGCTGCCCACGACCACGATCGGCTCCTTCCCGCAGACGGGCGAGCTGCGCGCCGCCCGCGCCGGTCTGCGGGCCGGCCGGATCGACACTGCCGCGTACGAGCGCCGGATCGAGGACGAGATCCGTGAGGTCGTCTCCTTCCAGGAGAAGACCGGCATCGACGTCCTGGTGCACGGCGAGCCCGAGCGCAACGACATGGTGCAGTACTTCGCCGAGCGGCTCACCGGCTACCTCGCCACCCAGCACGGCTGGGTCCAGTCGTACGGCACCCGCTACGTCCGGCCGCCGATCCTCGCCGGGGACATCTCCCGCCCGGAGCCGATGACCGTGCGCTGGACGTCCTTCGCCCAGTCGCTGACCGACCGCCCCGTGAAGGGCATGCTCACCGGGCCCGTCACCATGCTCGCCTGGTCCTTCGTCCGCGACGACCAGCCGCTCGGCGAGACCGCCCGCCAGGTCGCGCTCGCCCTGCGGGACGAGGTCGGCGACCTCGCGGCCGCGGGCAGCCCGGTGATCCAGGTCGACGAGCCGGCGCTGCGCGAGACGCTGCCGCTGCGCTCGGCGGACCACGCCGCGTACCTGGCCTGGGCCACGGAGGCCTTCCGCCTGAGCACGTCCGGCGTCGGCCCGGACGTCCAGATCCACACCCACATGTGCTACGCGGAGTTCGGCGACATCCTCCAGGCCATCGACGACCTCGACGCCGACGTCATCAGCCTGGAGGCCGCCCGCTCCCACATGCAGGTCGCCGGCGAACTCGCCACGGCCGGCTACCCGCGCGAGGTCGGCCCGGGCGTCTACGACATCCACTCGCCCCGCGTCCCCGGCACGGCGGAGGCGGCGGCCCTGCTGCGCAAGGGCCTGGAGGCCATCCCGGCGGAGCGGCTGTGGGTGAACCCGGACTGCGGCCTGAAGACGCGGGGGTGGCCGGAGGTGCGGGAGTCCTTGGAGAACCTGGTGGCGGCGGCGCGGCAGGTCCGTGACGGGCTGCCGACGACGTCCTGAGGGCGGGGCGCCTGCGGCGGGCTTGTTCCCCACCCCGCCCCTTCCCGTAACCGGGGGCTTCGCCCCCGGGCCCCCGGTTCCGCGCTGACGCGCGGTGTCCTCAAGCGCCGGACGGGCTGATTTTCAGCCCGTCTGGGGGCACCTCCCAGCGGTAGCTGGGGGAGCTTGAGGACCGGGGTCCGGGGCGGAGCCCCGGTTCGGGAAGGGGCGGGGCTGGGGAAAAGCCCCGCGCAGCGGCACCCGTCCCCCGCTGCCCCGCCCCCTACCCCAGCTCCAGACTCGTCACCCCGAACCCCCGCTCCGCCCGAACCTCCCGCACCGCCCCCGTATACATCCGCACCGTGTGCGAACTCGCCTTCAACCCCCGCCCCAGAACCAGCGCATGCCCCGCCCCATGCGGCTCCGGCACGTCCACGCACACCTCCTCGTCCGCCCCCACCGCCCCCACGAGCGCGTCGAACAGCGCCTCCGCCCCCTCCGCCGTGTCGGCGAACAGCGGCCCGACGCGGTGCCCGCTGCGCGCGGGGCGGATCACGCCGTATCCGGCGATCTCACCGTCGCGCAGGTAGGCGTAGGCCGTGTGGCCGGGCGCGCTGAGCCAGCGGGTGAGGAAGGCGCGCCGGTCGGCGGGGAAGCACTCCTGGTCGTAGGCGGCGATCGCGTCGAGGTGGGCGGGGGTGACGGGCACGACGCCGGGCGCCGTCGGGGCGCCGGTCCGCTCGGGGCGGCCGGAGTAGCGGATCGTGTCGTGGGCGGTGACGAAGCCGGAGCGCCGGTACGTCGCCTGCTGCGCGGGCACGGCGTCCAGGCCGACCGTGCGGTCCCCGGCGTGCGGGAAGGCCGCGCGCCAGGTGGCCAGGCCCAGCCCCTTGCGCCGGTGTCCGGGGTGGACGAGGTAGTAGCCGAGAAACGCGTACCGCGGCGAGTAGGTGACGATCGAGAGCGCCGAGACCGGCTTGTCGTCGATGCGGCCGAGGAAGAACCCGGCGGGGTCGGTGGGGTGGAAGCAGGCGGTGTCGCCGGAGCCGGGGTTCCACCCCTCTTCTGCGGCCCACTCCGCCACGTGGTGCCAGTCGTCCAGCGAGGCGCGGGTGACGGTGAGCGCGTCGAGGGGGTTCATAGTGTTCCGTTCGTCCCTTCACACAGGTTTCGGGTGCGGTGCGGTCCGCCGCGCACGGCCTGGGCCGTGCGCGGCGACCGGGTCGGTCGGGCTTCCGCCGGGGCTCAGATGAGGTCCATGGCGGCCACCTCGTCGGGGCGGCCGTAGCTGACGGGCCCCTGGAAGCGGTGCCGGGCGCTGGCGAACCACCACACCGTGGCGATGAACAGGACGACGCCCAGGGCGATCGGCGCGTAGTTGAAGGAGGTGGCGGTGATCGGGGAGGCCTGGGGCAGCATGAACAGCACGTTGCTGATGACGATCCAGGTCACGGCGATGCCCGCGACGAGCTTGCCGTAGCGGCCGAGGTTCCAGGGGCCGGGCTGGAAGTCGTCCAGCCGCAGGCGCAGGAAGATGGGCACGCCGTAGGCGAGGAAGAGCCCGACGACGTTGACGCTGACGACGGCGGTGAAGGCGGTGTGGGACCACCAGCCGGGCAGGACCAGCACCAGGGGGCAGGCGGCGGCGAGCCACACGGCCTTGACGGGGGTGCGGGTGCGCGGGGAGACCGAGTGCCACCAGCGGGAGCCGGGCATGGCGCCGTCCCGGGAGAAGGCGAAGATCTGCCGGGTGTTGCTGGTCATGTTGGCCAGGCCGCAGAACAGCATGGCGCCGATCACGATCAGCAGGAGCAGCTTGGCGGTGCCGGCGCCGAGCGCGTCGACGAGGATCTGCACCGGCGGCGCCGAGGCGGCCGCCTCCTGGGCGTAGTCGCGGATCGCGTAGACGAGGGCGAGCATGAGGATGAGGCCGGCGAGCGCGGAGCAGGCGATGGCCCGCATGATGCCCCGGGGGGCGTTGACGGTCGCCTTCACGGTCTCCTCGGACATGTGGAAGCTGCCGTCGAACCCGGTGAAGGTCCAGCTGGTGACGAGCAGGCCCAGCATTCCGCCGTAGATGCCGTTGGTGAAGCCGGTGTTGTTGACGAAATGGGTGACGAAGGACGCCGACTGGTGCTGGTCGGGAATCACGGTCAGGGCGGCGACGATCACCACCATGCCGATCAGCAGCCACCACACGGATATCCGGTTCACTATGGCGACCAGCTGCACCGTATAGGTGTTGGCCAGCGCCTGGAGGACGAGGATCACGGCGGTGATGCCGACGGCGTGCCGCGGGTCCGGGTGGTAGGAGGGCCACTGCATGGCGATGAAGGCCTGGATGAAGGTGGCGGCGGCGTAGTTGGTCGCGGCCGTGCCGCCGACCTGGCCGACGAAGTTCAGCCAGCCCGTGTACCAGGACCAGGCGCCGCGGTGCCGCTTGGCGAGCTTGCCGGCGGAGAAGTAGAGGGCGCCGCTGGTCGGGTAGGCGGAGGCGATCTCGGCCATCGCGGCGCCGACGAAGAGCACCATCACCGAGACGCCGATCCAGCCGAAGACGAGGACGCGCGGGCCGCCGGCGCCCATTCCGAAGCCGAACGAGGAGAAGATGCCGGAGATGATGTTGATGATGGTGAAGGAAATCGCGAAATTGTCGAAGGCCCGGAAGCGGCGGGTCAGTTTTCGCGGGTAACCCATGGCGTGAAGTGTGGCGTCGTCGTCGAGGACGACGGGGACCGCGGGCGAGTGACGGGCTCTCGTGCGGGCGAGAAATCCGGGACCGGACACAACCGCGACCTTTCCTGAGGAGTGGACAGAAGGCGGGGACAGAAGGCGGGGACAGAAGGCGGGGACAGGGCAAGAGAGTTAAGAAACAAGAAAAGGGGACAAAAGCAGGAGTGGGCGGACCGTACCCGCGCGGGCGACGTCCGTCAGGCGGCCCCCGGCACCGGAAGTCCGCACATGCGCCGGACCTTGGTCAGCTGCTCCTCCGGGTCGCCGAACATGCTCCAGGGCATTCTGGAGGCGTACGGGCCCATGGCCGTGAGGACGGCCCGCGCCTCGAATTCGCACTGCGCCATGAACAGCGCGTGCGCGAGATAGGCGAGGTCCAGCACGGGGGTGAAGCGGTATGCGGACACGTGGGGCAGCCAGTCCCGGTAGACGCCCAGGGCCGTCGCCCGCCAGGGCGGCTGTTCCCAGGTGTGGTTCACCAGGGGTGAGGCCGGGTTGTAGTCCTCGACCAGGGTGACCAGCGGCAGCAGCCGCAGGGGCGAGGAGGAGGGCGCCCGCTGGCCGAGAAAGGCGGCGACGTCCCACGCCGCGTTCGCCGAACCGCCGTGGCGGGCGAAGAAGAAGGACAGGAAGCGGTGGTGGGCCTCGCGGTGCCAGGGGTCGAGCCGGAGGATGTGCGCGAACAGCGACCAGGGGCCGGGCGGCGCGGTGAGCAGCCCGCGCGGGGCGGGGTCGCGCGGCCGGTGGATGCGGGCGAGGGTCAGCTTCGCCACCCACGGGGTGGGGTCCTCGGGCGCCAGCTCGGCGGCCCGGTCGCAGGCGGCGACGGCGATGCGGCCCAGCGGCAGGGCGCGCGAGTCCTCGGTGTCGGCCGCGCGGACGGCGCGCAGCACCGCGACCCGGGCCCAGAGCAGGGCTGACCCGGCGCCCGGCTCCTCGGCGAGCCAGCGCTCGGCCAGGTCGGAGTCGGCCGCCTCGGACGCGAGGACGGACGACCGGTGGGCGCGCAGCCCGAAATCGCCCCGCGTCTCCTCCAGGGCGTCGTGCGCGCTCAGGTAGCGTCCCGCCCGGACGTCGACGCACGCCCGCGCCAGCCGGCGGTCGTCGGCCGCCGGATGCCACACGTACTGCCCCTCGAATAAGTCAGCGGTCATGTTCTCCTGCCGATCCTGCCGACGACTCTGCCCCGCCCATGTCGAATTGAGCCGGATTCCCTCCCCAGCACCACGGCGGCAGGCCATACCCTACTGAGCATCAACTCGAAACGGAACTGGCCATCCGAAATACCTGGTTCCACATCATTTCCCGTGCAGGACAAGGAAGACGGGCCCCCACCCATTCCTCCGCCCGGCACCGCGCCGCGCATTGGTACGGAGTAACAGCGCGCCCTCCGAACCCTATTCGACGTCCGGCGGCCGGGCTCCGCCAGGGGCGCCGTCCGGGCATGCGCGCGGGAGCGGATCGGGACGGGTGCCGGGCGTCCGTACCCTTGCTAGAGTCCGGCTCCGACGCAGCCGTCCCGGGAAGGGGGCCCCGCCGATGGCGAAGGCCAAGGTCACTGTCAGCCTCGACGCCGAACTCGTGGTGGAGGTCATGGTCCTGGCGGGGGTGAGCTCGCCCCAGGACGCCGTCGAGGCGGTCGTGCGCGACTACATCGCCCGCGGTCACCGCACGGAGGCCCGTACGGGCAGCCAGGACCTCACGCCGCGCGAGACGGGGAGCGAGCGGCGGGAACAGCAGGGCTGAGAGCGGCGGCCGTTTCCGACCAGGAGTCCCGCGAGTCCCAGGAGGTTCCGTGTCCGCATCCGTACCGCCGCGCACGTCACGTCTTCCGCTGGGGGCTCCGCTGACCCGGCGTACCGCGCTGCGCGTGACGGCGGCGACCGTCACCGGCGCCACGGCCGCCGGCACGCACGCCGCCCCCGCCGGGGCCGTCTCCACCTCCGCTCCCGCCACGGAGACGGCCACGGTGGGCAGCGGACCGGCCACCGGCGCTCCACGCGGCCTCCGCGTGATGACGTTCAACCTCCGCTACGCCTCCGAGACCGGCCCGCACCCCTGGTCGGAGCGCCGCCCGGTCATGCGCCGCCTGCTGCGCCGCGAACGCCCGCACCTGCTGGGCACCCAGGAGGGCCTCCACGGCCAGCTGCGCGACCTCGCCGAGGACCTCGGCCCCCGCTACGGAAGCGTCGGGCTGGGCCGATCGGGCGGCAGCCACGACGAGTTCGTGGCCGTCCTCTACGACACCGAGCGGCTCGTCCCCGAGGAGTACGACCACTTCTGGCTCTCCGCCACGCCGTCCCTGATCGGCTCGGCCACCTGGGGCAACACGGTGGTGCGCATGGCGACGTGGGTCCGCTTCACCGACCGGCGCACGGGGGCCGGGCTCTACGCCCTCAACACCCATCTCGACCACGCCCATCAGTACGCGCGGGAGCGCTCCGCGGCCCTGCTCACCGAGCGGCTGCGCGGCCTGGACCCGGCCCTGCCGCGCATCGTGACGGGCGACTTCAACGTGCCCGCCCACCGCAACCCCGTGTACGACGCCATGCTCGACCGCGGTGCGCTGGCCGACACCTGGGACACCGCGGCCGAACGCGGCCCGCAATACGCCACGTTCCACGGCTACCGCCCGCTGGTCCCGGACGGCGACCGCATCGACTGGATCCTCGCCTCGCCTTCGGTGCGGGTGTCCCGAGCGGACATCAACACCTTCTCCGAGCACGGCCGTTTCCCCAGTGACCACCTGCCCGTGCAGGCGCTGCTGGAGCTGTGACCGAGGGCGCGCCGCCCGCCCCCGGCCTCCCGGGCGGCCGGGACCGTCCAGAACCGGCCTCCGGCGGCCGGAGCGAGGCCGTCCGCCGGAGACGTCGCCCCTGCGGCCGAATCCCACGTCACCGCCGCCCTGACGCCCGTACCGCGCCCGGGGCCCCGTCCGGCGGCCGGCGGCGAGCGACGCGGACGCGAGCCCTCCGTGGACCGATTGTTCGAAACCCGGAGCCGGCGTGACGGCCCGTGCGTCTACGCGGCGCCCGGGAACGGCGGCCGTCCCGCTGTTCCCGCCCTCGTGAGGCCCGCCGGGCCCGTGTCCACGGCGCCCCGCGGCGGCGCGGCGATGTCCTGAACCAGCCCTGGCGTCCGGCGGCTTCCGGTGGAGGGAACAGTCCCCGAGTGGGCGCGGCGCGCCCCTGGCGCCCCGGCCGGAAAGCACCGCCACGGTGCGGCGCGGCCGCCGGGCGGCGTGGCGGAGAACCGTGGGCACGGAGGGCTCTGGCCATGGCTTCGCCTCCACCCTCCGCACGGAGGCGATGGTTCACCTTCGGGAGGGGAATGTGCCGGTCCGGGGGCTGCCGGACCCACCCGGCCCGCCCGGAACCGCCGCCGGGGCCGGGCCCGTCACCACCGCCGCGGGTGCCCGGCAAGGGCCGTTTCCGGTTGCCCGCCCGCCGGCCGGACCGGCCCGCGGGCTCCGCGCGCACGGCTGGAAACGGCACTTCCCGCCCCGCCGCAACCTCGTGAAACTCAAGCGTCGTAAGCACGGGACGCCAGCCCGATCAAGTGAGGTGTGTGTCAATGTACGGAAGGCTCACGGCACTAGGCAGTCGTCTTCTCGGTAGGTTCGTCCCCGAGATCGACGCGGCCGCGGCGGAGATCCTGGCCTGCCGCAACTACGGGGCCTGCTGGCAGTGCGCCGGCAAGTGCGGCTACAACGCGCCCTGCTACGCGTGCTGCAACTCGTCCGGCTGCCCGACGGTCATCTGTCACTGCTAGCCGGCACGGCACGGTCCGAACCGTACGAACCGCCGACCGGGGGCACCGCCCCCACCGGGCACGGGTCACGGCACGGCCCTTCCCTGCCGGACCCGCGCTCCGGGGCCCGGGGCCCCGGCCGGCGCGCGCGGCCCGCCGTCGACGACGACGCGCGGGCCGCCCCGCTCGCCCGCTCCGCCCGACCGCTCCGCGACAGGAGGAGGAACTCCAGGTGGGATATCTGGCACTCGGGATCCGCTGTCTGATCGGCGCGGTGTTCCTCGCCTCCGCCGTCAGCAAGGTGGGCGGGCGGGGGGCGTCCGGCCGCTTCGTGTCCTCGGTGCGCGACCTGAGGCTGGTCCCGCCGCGCGCGGCCCGGCCGGTGGCGTGGTGCGTGGTGGCCGCCGAGTGCGCCGTGTGCCTGCTGCTCGCGGCGCCCGGTCCGGGTGCCGTCGCGGTCGCGGGGTTCGCGGTGGCCGGTGTCCTGCTGGCCGGTTTCGCGGCGGCCATCGCGCTGTCCGTGCGGCGTGGCGTGCGGACGCCCTGCCGCTGTTTCGGCGCGTCGACGAGGCCGCTCGGCCTCAGACACGTCGTCCGGAACCTCGCTCTCACGGCCGCGGCGGGCGCCGGCGCGGCCGCTGTGCTCGTGGCCGGCGCCGCCCGCCCGGACGCTCCGGGCGGTGTGGTCGTGGCGGTCGTCGGCGGCCTGCTCCTGGGCGGGCTGGTGGTCACCCTCGACGACATCCTCGACCTGTTCCGGCCCGTCGGCCCGGCACCGGGCCTCGCCCGCGGCCGGTGACCGCGCACGGATACGACCGAGGCCCCGGAACCCCGGGCGGCCTCGACTGGACCTCAGAGGAGAGGACTCCGATGCCCGTCCTGATCGCGGCGGTGGTACTGGTGGGATCGCTCTGTACGCTCGATCTGCTGCTCACGCTCGGTGTGGTGAAGCGGCTGCGGGAGCACACCGAGCTGCTGGCCAAGGTGTCCGAGAACATGCCGGGCATGCCGCCCGTCATCGGTGTCGGCGAGGAGGTCGGCGAGTTCACGGCCGTCGCCGTCGACGGCGCGGTGCTGACCCGCGAATCGCTGCGCGGGGACACCCTGGTGGCGTTCTTCTCGCCCAACTGCGAGCCCTGCCACGAGATGCTGCCGCACTTCGTCGCGTACGCGCGGGCCAGGGGCGGCGGCCCGGAGCGGGTGCTGGCCGTGGTGGTCGGCGCCGCCGACCTGGCCGCGGAGCAGGTCGAGGCCCTCCGCCCGGTGGCGCGGGTCGTCGTCGAGGGCAGTGACACCGCCCTGACCACCGCGTTCCGGGTCAAGGGCTTCCCCACGGTGCTCCGGCTCACCCAGGACGGCCACGGCCACGCCGTGGTCGCGCAGAACAGGGTGAACCTGGACTCCCCCGCCGTGGCGGCATGAGCGAGCGGGACCACGGCGGGCCGGGGCCCGAGGGGCCCGCCCGCCGGGCCGCGGACGAGGCCGACCGGGAGCCCGTGGGCCCCGCCGGCCCGCTGGCCGTGCTGCGCCGGACCGCCGCGGCCGCCGCCCTGGTGGCCCGCGCGGCGCCCGGCGCGCTCACCCTCCACCTGGTGCTCACGCTGGCGGTCGGCGCGCTCCCCGTGACGACGGCCTGGCTGACCAAGCTGCTGCTGGACGCCCTGAGCGCCGACGCCCCTTCGGGCCGGCTGGTCGGCCTGGGCGCGGGGCTCGCCGCGTCCGGGGTGGTCCTCGGGGTGGTGCCCCAGGCCGGCCAGTACCTGCGCGCGGAGCTGGACCGGAAGGTCGGGCTGCTGGCCGAGGACCGGCTGTACACGGCGGTGGAGGGCTTCGCCGGGCTGGGCCGGTTCGAGAACCCCCTCTTCCTCGACCGGCTGCGGCTGGCGCAGGGCGCCGGTGGCGGCAGCCCCAACCAGGCCGTCGACGGGGCCGTCGGCATCGCCCGCGCCGCCCTGACGATCGGCGGCTTCCTCGGATCGCTGGCCCTGCTCAGCCCGCTGATGACCGGTCTGGTGCTGGCGGCGGCGGTGCCCACGCTGCTGTCCGAGGTCGCGATGGCCCGGCGGAAGGCGCGGACCCTCTGGGAGGTCGGCCCGGTCGAGCGCAGGCAGATGTTCTACGCCGAGCTGCTGTCCAGCGTGGAGGCGGCCAAGGAGATCCGGCTCTTCGGCATCGGCGCCTTCCTGCGCGGCCGGATGCTGGCGGACCGGCGGACGGCCGACGCCGCGAAACGGGCGGTGGACCGGCGGGAGGCCTGGGTCCAGTCGGGGCTCGGGCTGCTGGCCGCGGGCGTGTCCGGCGGCGGGCTGCTGTGGGCGGTGGGCGCCGCGCACGCCGGGACCCTGTCGCCCGGTGACGTCGTCATGTTCGTGGCCGCGGTGGCCGGGGTGCAGGGCGCGCTGGCCGGTCTGGCGGGCGAGGTGGCCCGTGCCCACCGGGCGCTGCTGATGTTCGACCACTACCTGGCGGTGGAACGGGCGGGGCCCGATCTGCCCGTGCCCGTACGGCCCGTGGCGCTGCCGCCCCTGGCCCGGGGGATCGAGCTGCGCGACGTCTGGTTCCGGTACTCGCCCGAGCACCCCTGGGTGCTGCGGGGCGTCAGTCTGCGTATCCGGCACGGCGAGGTGCTGGCGCTGGTGGGGCTGAACGGCGCGGGCAAGTCCACGCTGGTGAAGCTGGTCTGCCGGTTCTACGACCCGGACCGCGGGTCGATTTTCTGGGACGGCGTGGACATCCGCGCGGTCGACGTGGCGGAGCTGCGGCGGCGGATCGGCGCGGTGTTCCAGGACTACATGCACTACGACATGACGGCGGCGGAGAACATCGCCCTCGGCGATCTGACGGCCCTCGGCGACCGCCCGCGGATCGAGGCGGCGGCGGAGCGGGCCGGGATACACCCCAAGCTGGCCGGTCTGCCCCACGGGTACGACACGCTGCTGTCGCGGAGGTTCTTCATGGAGTCCGACAAGGACGACCCGGAGACCGGTGTGGTGCTCTCCGGCGGCCAGCGGCAGCGGCTCGCGCTCGCCCGGGCGTTCCTCCGGGACCGGCGGGACCTGATGATCCTGGACGAGCCCTCGGCGGGCCTGGACGCCGAGGCGGAGCACGAGATCCACACGGCGCTGCGGCGGCACCGCGGCGGGCGGACGAGTCTGCTCATCTCGCACCGGCTCGGGGCCGTGCGCGACGCCGACGTCATCGCCGTCCTGGAGGACGGGCGCGTCGTGGAGCGGGGCCCGCACGCCGAACTGATCGGGTCCGGCGGGCGGTACGCGCGGCTGTTCGCCCTCCAGGCGGCGGGGTACCGCGCGGAGCCCGGCGGCGAGCCCGCGTTCACCGGGGAGCCCCGGTGAGGCGGGGGCGCCCGGCGGCCGGGGGTGCCCGGTGACGGCGGAGCTCGCCTGGTGGACGACGCTGGGCTGCGCGGCCGTCGTGGCGGCCGTCCTGGGGCTGGTCGCCCTGCTCTCCCTGGCGCGCGGTCTGGTCGTGGTCACCGTGCGCGGGGCGAGCATGGCGCCCGCCTTCCGGGACGGCGACAGGGTCCTGGTGCGGCGCGGCCCGCGGCCGGCGGTGGGCCAAGTGGTGGTGGCGGAGCGGCCGGCCGGCGGCGGCACCTGGGCCGGTCCGCCGGTGCGGTACGCGGCCGGCGCCGCCGAGGTGCGCGGCCGGGAGTGGCTGATCAAGCGGGTGGCCGCGGTGGCCGGCGACCCGGTGCCGCGCGACCGGGTCCGGTCCCTGGCGGGGGTGCCCGAGGAGCGGGTGCCGGCGGGCCGGGTCGTCCTGCTGGGAGACAATCGGAAGGTCAGCTTCGATTCCGGGGACGTGGGGTACTTCCCGGCCGACCGGGTGCTGGGCACGGTGCTGCGGCGGAGTACGTCCTGAGGAAAATACCTTTGCTTTTCTTCCCCTCCGCCGTAAAGATCCAGGTATGTCACGCACTTTCGACGAACTCGTGGCCGAGGCGGAATCCGCTTCGGTGGACGGCTGGGACTTCTCCTGGCTGACGGGCCGGGCCACCGAGCAGCGGCCGTCCTGGGGCTACCAGCGCACGATGAGCGAGCACCTGGCCCGCGCGTCGGCCGCCCTCGACATCCAGACCGGCGGCGGGGAGGTCCTCGCCGGGGCGGCGAAGCTTCCCCCGCTGATGGTGGCCACGGAGTCCTGGCCGCCCAACGTCGCCAAGGCGACCCGGCTGCTGCACCCGCGGGGCGCGGTCGTGGTGGCCGACCCCGACGAGCCGCCGCTGCCGTTCGCCGACGAGGCCTTCGACCTGGTGACCAGCCGCCACCCGGCGACCGTGTGGTGGGCGGAGATCGCCCGCGTCCTGCGGCCCGGCGGCACCTACCTGGCCCAGCACGTCGGCCCGGCCAGCGTCTTCGAGCTCGTCGAGTACTTCCTCGGGCCGCAGAGCGAGGAGGTCCGCCGCAGGCGCCATCCCGACGACGAGTGCCGGGACGCCGAGGCCGCCGGGCTCACCATCGCCGACCTGCGGTTCGAGCGGCTGCGGACGGAGTTCCTCGACATCGGCGCGGTGGTCTACTTCCTGCGCAAGGTGATCTGGATGGTGCCGGGGTTCACCGTCGACGGGTACCGCGACCGGCTCCGCGAGCTGCACGAGAAGATCGAACGCGAGGGGCCGTTCGTCGCGCACTCGACCCGTTTCCTCGTCGAGGCCCGCAAGCCCGCCTGACCTCGGGGCGCCGCCCTGGGCGGGCCCGGAACCCGGCAACAACAGGAACATCAACTTCCCTCTTTGTCCCACGAGTTGACAACGCGCACCGGAAGGATGACAGTGCGCTGAAGCGACCGGGGGATGTCGGATGGCCGAGGACGACGGCGACGCGCCGATACGCTGGGACAACACGGCACGTGGGGGCGCGGGCGGCTGGGTGACCGCGTCCGGTGACACCGCGCGCGCCGGGCCGCCGGGAGGGGCCGGGGACAGGACGTCCCCGGAGCCGGGGGCCGGTGGTGGCCGGTTCGTGCCGCCGAGGGTCGCCCTGGCCGCGGTCGCCGGTGCCCTGGTGCTCGCCGCGGCCGTCCTGCTCGTCGCCAAGCTCTTCTTCTCCGGCTCCGGCGGCGACCCCGACCCGGCCGGCGCGGCGTCCGGCGGATCCGCGTCCGCCACGCCGTCGGCGCCGGCCGCGCCCGGGGGCGAACCGCCCCGGGCTCCGGCCTCGTCCGGGCCCCCTCAGGCATCCGCGGCGTCCGGCACGGCCGACGCCCAGGCCGCGGCGCTCGACGCGCTGCTGACGAGGAGCGCGGCGGACCGCGAGAAGGTCACCTCGGCGGTGGCCGCCGTCGACTCCTGCGCCTCCCGCGCGTCCGTCGCCGCCGCGGAGGAGGCCCTGGACGCCGCGGCGGTCCGCCGTGACGGCCTGATCGCCGACCTGTCCCGGGTCTCCCTGGACGCCCTCCCCGACGCGTCGGCCGCCGCGGCGGACCTGCGCGCGGCCTGGCGGCACTCGGCGGACGCCGACCGGGCGTTCGCCCGCTGGGCGGCCGACGCCGCCGGCTGCTCCCCCGGTGACGTCCCGCGCGGCTCCGCCTTCGACCGCGCCGCGAGCAGCAGCGAGCTCGCCACCGCGGCCAAGAAGGAGTTCCTGCGGAAGTGGACGCCGATCGCCACGCGGTACGGGCTGCCGGCACGTGACGACACCCGGATCTGACGACCTGACGGAAGGGCCCGCGCCACGATGACCCGACCACCCGGCCCGCAGCCGCCGCCCGGCCCCCGCCCACCCGGCCCCGTACCGCGCGATCCGGACAGCGCGCTGTGGCAGCTCGTCAAGGCCCAGGCGGGCAGCCGGCCCGGGGACGCCACCGCCTGCCTGCGCGGGGCCGCCCACACCGACCGCGCCTTCCGCGACGCGGTGATCGCGGAACTGGCGGAGAACCCGCACCGGGTGCCGCCGCCGTCCTACGGCGTGGACCTGGTGGCGGTGCTCAAGGAGTGCTTCTTCGCACGGCGCCGGGCGGCCCATCGCGGGGCGCTCATGCTCGTCCTCCCCTTGCCGCTGCTCGCGGTCGACGCGGCCGGGGCGCTGCTGCCGTTGCTGCTGGTCCTGGCCGTGCGGTTCTGGCTGTTCGTGACCCGCGTGGTGGCGGGAGCGGTGGAGCGGGGAGCCGCCCGGACGGGCAGCGAGCGCGCGGTGCGCGGCGGCCGGGTACTGACCGGCGTCCTGTGGCTGCTCGTCGTCGTCTTCCTGGCCACCACGGTCCTGGGCGGCCTCGGTGGTCTGGTGCTGGGCGGAACGGTCCGGCACCTGCTCACCGCCCTGCTCGTCCTCGCGGGCTGGACGGTGGTGGCGGCCGTGGACCAGTACCGCCGTACGTGCCTGCTGCACCTCTTCGCCACGGGCCGGGCGCCGGCCAGGCTCGACGGGCACGGCCGCACGGCGGCGCGGTTCCGGCAGCTGGCGCGCCAGCAGGCCGATCCCGACGTCATCTACAGCGACTACGCGCCGTTCGTGGGCGCCGGCATCGAGATGGACGCCTGGTCGTTCGCGATCGAGCTGCTCCCCGACACCGACCGCGCTCCGGACAAGCGGCTGGAGAAACATCCGGACGGGCCACCGGCCGAGCCCGGGGAGCTGACCGTCCCGGCCGTGCACGCGCGGATCCGCGCCGAGCTCCTCCGGCTGGGCGAGGCCGGCACGTACCCCGGCGACCGGCTGCACGGCATCCAGGTGGACGACTACGTCATGAAGAGCGGCCTGCGGCTGGGCCCGGCCGCGGACTGGAGCGGTACGGGGCCGGGCACCGCGTTCCACCGGATGGCTCCGTTCGCCCGGCGCGCCGCGGCCGTCGAGCTCGGCCTGGCGCCGGGCGCCCCCGTACCCCCGACGTGGTGGCCGGACAGCCTGGACATCGCCGCCGAGGAGCGCCTGCGCCACTACCTGGCGGCCCGGGTGGGCAGTTGGGAGGGCGAGGTGGTGCTCACCGTCTTCAGCCGGGTGCAGTTGCAGGGCGGCCTGCTGTTCCTGGAGTCCCGGGCGTTCCTGCTGCCGCCGATCGCCCGCGCGTACCACGCCCTGGACAATGTGATGCCGCCGGCCGACCCGGCGGGCTGGGCGGAGCTCGTGCGGCAGGCGCTGGGCTCGGCGGTCGTCCTGGCCAGCGAGGCGCCGCGCGACCTGCTGCGCGGCCTCCGGACCGCCGCGCTGACGACGCGCAACGAGGACTGGTACGCGCGGATGTGCCGGACCGACCGCGTGGTCGACCACGGGCCCAGGTACTCGGTGCGGGAACTGGCCGCCGAGCCCCATTACCAGCAGCTGTTCCAGGAGATGGACGTCGACCGGTTCCTCACCGGCATCAGCACCCGTACGGTGACGGCGGTGCGCGGCTGTCTCCGCGACGCGGGTTACCGCACCTCGGAGTACGACTCGCGCGCCAATGTCGTCTTCGACAATTCGGTGCACGTCAACGGCACCGTGCACGGCAACGTCCAGACGGGCGACCGGGCACGGGCGAGCTACCGGACGGTCACGCCGCCGCGGCCGCACATCGGCTCCGGCTCCGGGCCCTCCTCACCAGGGAGTTGAGGAAACCGTGTCCACACCTCAGGGCGGTGACCGCCGCGTCCACGTCGCGGGCCAGGTCACCGGCAACATCCAGACCGGTGACCATGCCAGGGCCGAGTTCGTCCAGGAGGGAGCCGCCTCCGGCGGTGCGGCGGAGACGCCCGAGGTCCGGCAACTGCGCCGGGCGGTGGCGGACCTGCGGGAGTGCCTGCGCGCCCTCGCCCCCGACGAGCTGCCGCCCGCCGCCGCCGAGGAGGCCGCGGGGGCGCTGGACGAGCTCGACGACGCGCTGCCCGCCGACGAGGAACCGGGGCCGGGGCGGGTGCGGCGCGCGGTGTTCATGGTGTCCGGCGCGCTGGCCTCGGCCGCCGCCCTGGCGGACGGGGTGAGGGCACTGCGGGACGCGGCGGCGCCCTGGTTCTGACGGCCCGGTGCGTACCGGGGCGCGCCGGCGGGGTTTGCGCCGGGGGCGCGTGGCAACCCGGCCACGGACCCGTCCCTCGTGGAAGGAGTTCCGGTGGTCGCCGTCGTGTTCCTGATGCCTCCACTCCTGCTGTGCGCGGTGCTCGCCCTGGGGCGTTACGAGGAGCGCATGCTGCCCTCGTCCCGCGCCCGGCACCGCGCCCGGCCCCACTGAGCACGCGCGCCTACGGGCCGGCGCGCCGGGGGCCCGGTCCGGCTCCCGGACGCGTCCCGGCCGGGCGGCCCCGCCCGCACCGCCCGTTCCTCACCCGTCCTCCGGTTCCACGGCCACCTTCACGTGCTTCACCTCGGGGTCGGCCGCGTCGGGGACGACCATGCCCGCCTCGACACCGGTGCGCAGATAGCGCAGGACGTGATCGGTGAGGCGTTCGCCGGGCAGGGCGGCGGGGATGCCGGGAGGGTAGGGCGTGAGCATCTCGGCGGCGACGCGCCCGGCGGCCTTGTCCCAGGGGACCCGCTCGGTGTCCCCGAAGAACGCGTCCCGGGGCAGCTCCGCCTGTTCCAGGCGGAGCTCCGAGGGCGGCGGGACGTCGACGGCGGGGGCCGGCCGCAGCGCGTCCGCGTGGTCCGCCAGGTCGCGCAGGGCGTCGAGCAGGACGCCGGTGGTCTCGTCGTCGTCGGCGTGGGTCAGCTGGGCGCTGATCCGCCGGTGGTCGCAGAGGTGCAGGTTGATCCGGTGGTGTTCGCGGAGCCAGTCGCCCGCGCGGTAGCCGGTGGTGCCGAGCGTGGAGATGTCGACGATCACCTGGAGGGTGTCCAGGTCGGCGGCGCGGCCGGGCCCGCAGAAGTCGGCCCGGCCGTGGACGCGCATGCCGTCGATCGCGTCGATCCGGGCGCGCACGTCCTCGGCCCGGGCGAGGGCGTCGTCGTAGAGCGCGCGGCCGTGTTCGACCATCTGGCGTCGCCAGCCGTCGAGGGCGGCGTAGACGAGGACGGAGGGGCTGGTGGTGCCGAGCAGGTCGGCGCAGGCCTTGAGGGCCTTGTCGTCGACGCGGTCGCCCTGGAGGTGGAAGACGGAGCTCTGTTCGAGCCCGGACCCCATCTTGTGCACGGAGGTGACGCACACGTCCGCCCCGGCGTCCATGGCCCACGTCGGGAGGCCGGGGTGGAAGGGGAGGTGCGCGCCCCACGCCTCGTCGACGATCAGGGGCTTGCCCCGGCGGTGGCAGACCTCGGCGAGGCCGGCGAGGTCCGCGCAGGTGCCGTACGGGGTGGGGCTGGTGACGAGGGCGCCCTCGGCGTCGGGGTGCCGCTCGAACGCCTCGTCGAAGGCGGCGCGGGACGGCGGGTGGGCCAGGTGCAGCTCCGGGTCCCATCGCGGGTCGACCCAGACGGGCCGCACGCCGGAGAGGATGAGCCCCGAGACCACCGACTTGTGAACGTCCCGGCCGATCAGCAGCTTCTGGTGCGGCCGGGCCACCGCCAGCATGGCCGCCTTGACGGACAGGGAGCTGCCGCAGGTGGAGAAGAAGGTGTGCTCGGCCCCGACGGCGTCGGCCATCAGCTCCTGGGCCCGTTCCAGCACGTGGTGGGAGGACGTACGGTCGTCCAGCCCGCTGATGGCCAGGACGTCGTGGGCGAACACCGCGTCCCCCAGGACGGCCCGCACCCGCGGGTCCGCGCCGCGCCCTTGTTTGTGGCCGGGTGGGGTGAAGGGGGTCTGGCCCGTCCTGCCGTAGGCGGCGAGGGCCTCCAGCACCGGCGCGCATGAGTGGTCCATAAAGTCTCCGCTCCCCGTGGAACGCTCGCTCCTTGCCGGGATCCCTGTGCGGGTGACCTGTTTGCCGCAAGGGAAACGCGTCCGACCGGGTGCCGGGCGCGGCCGGAGCCGTGGCCGGGGCTCCGCGAAAAAGGGATGTCTCGGGCCGTGGATCGGGGGCACTCGCCGGGTGACCCGGTTTTCCCACCCCATTCCTGAGGAGAGGTCAGCCATGTCCCAGATCGAACAGTCCATCGAGGTCGAGGTGCCGATCAGCACCGCCTACAACCAGTGGACGCAGTTCGAGGAGTTCCCCCGCTTCATGAAAGGCGTCGAACGCGTCGAGCAGCGCACGCCGACCCTCACCCACTGGGTGACGAACGTCGACGGTGTCATCCGTGAGTTCGACGCGGAGATCAGTGAGCAGATCCCGGACGAACGGGTCGCGTGGACCACGGTGGGCGGCGAGGTCCGGCAGGCCGGCGTCGTCACCTTCCACCGCCTGGACGTCTCCCGCACGAAGGTCATGCTCCAGTTCGACCACGCGCCGGAGGGATTCGTGGACACGGTGGGGGACGTGCTGGGGTTCGTGCGGCGGCAGGCGAAGGGGGATCTGGAGCGGTTCAAGTCGTTCATCGAGGCGCGGGGGTTCGAGACGGGGCGGTGGCGGGGGCGGTGATCTAGCGCGGGTCGCGCGCGGCGACGGCGGCGGGGGTGCCGCCCTGCGGGGGTTTTCCCCACCCCGCCCCTCCCCGGATCGTGCTCAATCGCCGGGCGGGCGGAAAGGGCCCCGCAGGGCCCCCACCGCTCACGTCCGGGACTTGCGCGACTCCGCGATCAGCAGGCCGATCAGGTACAGGCCCCCGACCGTGCCCGTCGCCGTCCCCACCGGCAGCAGCGTCGGCGAGAAGACCCGCTGCACCGCGAAGTCGCTCACGGCCAGCAGCACCGCGCCCATGAGGGCCGCCGGGAGGAGGCCGGGGCCGGAGGAGCGGACGAGGCGGCGGGCGAGCTGGGGGGCGGCCAGGGCGACGAACCAGATCGGGCCGGTCGCGGCGGTGGCGACGGCGGCGAGGCCGACGCTCACGGCCAGCAGCACCAGCCGGGTGCGGGCCGCGTCGACGCCGAGCGCCATGGCCGTGTCGTCACCCATCTCCAGCAGGGACAGCCTGCGGCCGAACCGGAAGGCGACCGGGAGGAGCACCGCGAGCGCGATCCCCGTCATGGCCGCCTGGTCCCAGGTGCGGCTGTTGAGGCTGCCGATCAGCCAGGTCTGCGCCTCCAGCGCGTCCTGGAGGCTCGCCCGGGTGATCAGGTAGGAGTTGACGGCGAGCAGGATGGCGCTCACACCGATGCCGATGACGACGAGCCGGAAGCCCTGCGAGCCCCGGCTGAACGCCAGCAGGTAGACGGCCACGGCGGTGGCCAGTCCGCCGATCAGCGCGCCGAGCGCGATCTGGGCCATGCTGCCGTGGAGCATGACGATGACGACCAGGGCGCCGGTCGCCGACCCGTTGGTGAAGCCGATGATGTCCGGGCTGCCGAGCGGGTTGCGCGACAGGCTCTGGAGGATCGCGCCGCTGACCGCCAGGGCCGCGCCGACGGCCATCGCGGTCAGCAGCCTTGGCAGGCGCAGGGTGTTGACGATGAAGTCGGCGCTCCCCGAACCCTGGCCGACGAGCGCCTGGAACGCCTCCCCGATCGACAGCTCGAAGTCACCGGTGGTGAGGGTGAATCCCATCGTGACGACCAGGGCGGCCAGCAGAACCAGCATCACGGCGAGCGGACGGACCTCGATCCGCAGCGACACCCGCCCGCCCCGGCTGCGCACGATCACACCACCCGGCCCGCGGGTCTTCGGGCGGGCTTCCTGGACGGGGCTCACAGCATGACCAGCTTCCGGCGGCGGCAGAGGGCGAGGAACAGGGGGCCGCCCAGGAAGGCGGTGACGATGCCCA
The DNA here is from genome assembly GCF_002192455.1 of Streptomyces albireticuli. Taxonomy (NCBI): domain Bacteria; kingdom Bacillati; phylum Actinomycetota; class Actinomycetes; order Kitasatosporales; family Streptomycetaceae; genus Streptomyces; species Streptomyces albireticuli. Next base: position 7,269,625 of record NZ_CP021744.1, on the reverse strand, counting down.
CCTGCACCTCTCCCGGGTAGCCGAGGACGCGGCCCAGCACGTCCGCGCCGATCAGCAGGATCGGCGCGAGCAGGGCGGAGTAGGCCATCACCCACCGCTGGTCGGGGCCGGCCACGAAGCGGGCGATGTGCGGCACGGCGAGGCCGACGAAGCCGATGGGCCCCGCGGCGGCGGTGGCGGCGCCGCACAGCAGCATCACGGCGACGGCGCCGAAGAGCCGGGTGCGGCCGACGTGGACGCCCAGCGCCCGGCCCACCTGGTCGCCCATGGCCAGGGCGTTCAGCGGGCGGGCCAGGGCGAGCGCGATCAGGGTGCCGACCACGACGAACGGCAGGATCACGTACACCACGTCGAACTTCCGGCCGCCGAGCGAGCCCACCGTCCAGAACCGGAACTCGTCGAAGGCGCGCGGGTGGAGCAGCAGGACCGCCGAGTTGAAGGCGTAGAGCACCGCGGTGACGGCCGCGCCGGCGACGACCAGCCGGTCGGGTGTCACCAGTCTCCGCCCGGACGAGCCGAGGAGGTGGACGGCGACGGAGGCGAGGGCGGCGCCGAGGAAGGCGAACCACACATAGCCGAGGACCGTGCCGACGCCGAGGAAGGCGATGCCCACCACCACACCCGTCGAGGCGCCCAGGCTCACTCCGAGGAGGCCGGGGTCGGCGAGCGGATTGCGGGTCAGGGCCTGCATCAGCGCGCCGGAGAGGCCGAGGGCCACGCCGACGAGGAGGCCGAGCACGGTCCGCGGGATCCGGTAGTCGTGGATGACGACGGCGGCGCTGGAGCCGTCGTTGTGCCAGAGCAGGCTCCACGTGGCGGTGAAGGGGATGTCCCGGGTGCCGAGCCAGATGCCGGCCAGGGACAGCAGGAGCAGCACGCCGACGGCGGCGAGCAGCCCCAGGCCGCGCCAGAGCCCCGCCGAGGGCCGTCGGGTGGCCGGGGCCGGAGGGCCGCCGGCACCGGTTCCGGGTTTGTCCGGCGCCTCGACTGACAACAAGGGCCTCCCTGGCACTCGGTACGACGGCTGGGACCGGCAACGGAAAGGCCCCGGCAGCGCGACAACTTAGGTAAACCTAATCGAATAACTTCGCCCAGGTCAACGCCGGTTGCCCGGATGGGGGCGGACGCGGTCCGGACCGGCGCGCAACCCGGCCTGACCATGATAGTTAAGGTAGCCTTACCTAACTTATTGCTGTGTCTGTGGAGGTAGAGCGATGCTCGATGGAGGACCGACGGGGGGCGACGTCCTCCGAAGGGCGATCGCGGGCCAACGTCGTCATGTGGCCGGGGCATCGCTCCTGGGCACCGCGCACCAGGCGTGCGAGGCGATGGTCCCGGTCGTCATAGGCCTGGTGATCGACCAAGCGGTGGCCACCGGTTCGTCCGGTGCCCTGCTGCGCTGGCTGCTGGTGCTCGCCAGCCTCTTCCTCGTCCTGTCCAGCTGCTACCGCATCGGCGCGCGGATGGGCGAACGCGCCGGGGAACAGGCCGCCCATCTGCTCCGCCGCGACCTCGGTACCCGGGTGCTCGACCCGCGCGGCGGCGCGGACAAGGACCGGCTCCCCGGTGTGCTGGCCACCATCGCCACGAGCGACGCCAAGCGCGTGGGCGGCGTCGCGACCGTCCTGCCGTACGGGGTGTCCGCGCTCGCCGGACTGGCCATCAGCGCCGTGGCGCTGCTCCGGATATCGGTGCCGCTCGGCCTGCTCGTCCTGCTCGGCATCCCGCCGCTGCTGTGGCTCGGCCACCGCATCAGCCGTCCTCTCGAACGGCGCAGCGGCACCGAGCAGGAGCACGCCGCGCAGGCCTCCGGCATCGCGACCGACCTGGTGTCGGGCCTCCGGGTGCTCAAGGGCTTCGGCGCCGAGTCGGCCGCGGTGGACCGCTACCGGCGGACCAGCCAGGACTCCCTGGCGGCGGCCCTGCGCGCGGCCGGGAGCCGGGCCTGGCACGACGGCGCGATCCTCGCCCTGACCGGGATCTTCATCGCGGTCATCGGGCTCGTCGGCGCGCACCTGGCGATGAACGGTGACATCAGCGTCGGTGACCTGGTGGCGGCCGTGGGCCTCGCGCAGTTCCTCCTCGGCCCCTTCCAGCTGCTCACCTACGTCAACGGCCAGTTCGCCCAGGGGCGCGCGTCGGCGGACCGGATCGCCTCGGTGCTCGCGGCGCCGCCGGCGGTGCCCGCCGGGGCGGCCGCTCCGGCCGAACCCGTCGCCGGGGCGCTCCGGCTGCGCGGCGTACGGCACGGGGCGCTGCGCGGGGTCGACCTCGACATCCGCCCCGGGAGCCTCGTCGGCATCGTCGCGAAGGACCCCGCGACCGCGGCCGACCTGCTGGTCTGCCTGGGCAGGGAGGCCGCGCCCGACGAGGGGTCGATCGAGCTGGACGGCGTCGGCCTGTCCGAGCTGGACCCCGTCGGGACGCGCCGGGCGATCCTCGTCGCCCACCACGACGCCGACCTCTTCGAGGGCACCCTGCTGGACAACGTCCTGGCGGGCGGCGAGGGCGACGCGGCGAGCGCCGCGCCGGCGCTGGCTGCCGCGGCGGCCGACGAGGTCGCCCGCACCCTGCCCGACGGCCTCGGCACGCTGATCGACGAGCGCGGACGGTCGCTCTCCGGCGGCCAGCGGCAGCGCGTCGCGCTCGCCCGCGCCCTCGCCGCCGACCCGCCCGTCCTGGTCGTGCACGACCCGACCACGGCGGTGGACACCGTCACCGAGTCCCGGATCGCCTCCCGGCTGCGGGACCTCCGCGAGGGCCGCACCACGATCCTGGTCACCACCAGCCCCGCCCTGCTCGCGACGGCCGACCGGGTCGTCGTCCTCGACGGGGGCACCGTCACCGCCGACGGCCCGCACACCGAACTCGCGGCCGCCGACGCGGCGTACCGCTCGGTGGTGCTCGCATGACCGCCACCTCGGCTCCGGCCTCCCCCGACGCCACCACGAACGAGAACGGACGGACGATGAGCCCAGCCGGCACACCGGACCGCGTACTCCTGCCGACCGCCACCGGCGCCCAGACGCTCGCCGTCGTCGGCCCGCTGCTGCGGCGCCACCGGGGCCTGGCGGTGGCGGCGGTGACCGTCCTGCTCGTCGGCACCGGCATCGGCCTGCTCACCGCCCCGCTGCTCGGCCACATCGTCGACCAGGTGGTCCAGCGGCGCGGGGCGGACGCCCTGACCCTGCCGATGATCCTCCTCGTCGCGGTCGCCGTGGGGCGCGGCGCCGCCACCGCCGTCGGCAGCTCCCTCGTCGCCCGGCTCGGCGAGACCGTCCTCGCGAGCCTGCGCGAGCAGTTCATCGAGCGGGCGCTGCGGCTGCCGCTCGAACGCGTCGAGAAGGCCGGCTCGGGCGACCTCACCTCCCGGGTCACCGGCGACGTCGCCCTCATCGCGCAGACCGTGCGCCAGGCCCTGCCCGAGTTCAGCCGTTCCGTCTTCACGATCCTGCTGACCCTGGTCGGCCTCGCGGTGCTGGACTGGCGGTTCGCGCTCGTCGTCCTGGTCGCGGCACCCGTCCACTACTTCACCGTGCGCTGGTACATGAGCCGCGCCATCCCCGTCTACGCCGCGCACCGCGTGGCCACGGGGGCCCTCCAGCACCAGCTCCTCGACAGCGTCGGCGGCGTCCGCACCGTGCGCGCGTTCCGGCTGACCGGCCGTCACGTCGATCTGGTCGGGGAGCGGTCGCAGTCGGCCGTCGACCTGGCGCTGCGCGGCAACCGGCTGGTGACGGGCTTCTTCTCGCGGCTCAACATCGCCGAGTTCCTCGGCCTCACGTCGGTCCTCGTCACCGGCTTCTTCCTGGTCGACAACGGCTCCGTGAGCATCGGTACGGCGACCGCCGCCGCGCTGTACTTCCACAGCCTCTTCAACCCGCTCAACGCCGCGCTCGTCCTCATCGACGACGCGCAGTCCGCCGGGGCGAGCCTGGCCCGCCTGGTCGGCGTCTCGACCCTCCCCGGCGAGGAGGAGCCCGACGGGCCCGCCGCGCCCGCGGACGGCTCGGTCCGGGTGACCGCGCTCAGCCACACGTACGTGACCGGCCGCCCGGTGCTGCACGACGTCGACCTGACGGTGCGCGACGGCGAACGCGTCGCCCTGGTCGGTGCCAGCGGCGCCGGCAAGACCACCCTCGCCAAGCTGATCGCCGGCATCCACGAGCCGTCCGGCGGCTCCGTCGCCCTCGGCGGCGTCGACAGCCGGGAGCTGGGCCCCGCGGGCATCCGCCGCGCGGTCACCCTCATCAGCCAGGAGGTCCACGTCTTCGCGGGCACGCTCTCCGACGACCTCCGGCTGGCCCGCCCCGAGGCCACGGACGAGGAACTGCGGGCCGCGCTCGAACGGGTCGACGCCCTGTCCTGGGTGGAGGAACTCCCGGACGGACCGGCCACGGTGGTCGGCGAGGGCGGCCACCGCCTCACGGTGACCCAGGCCCAGCACCTCGCCCTCGCCCGCCTCGTCCTCGCCGACCCGCCGGTCGCCATCCTCGACGAGGCCACCGCCGACGCCGGCAGCGCCGGCGCCCGCACCCTGGAGACGGCCGCGGCACGCGCCCTCTCCGGCCGTACGAGCCTGGTCGTCGCCCACCGCCTGACCCAGGCCGCGACGGCGGACCGGGTCGTCGTCCTCGACGGCGGCCGGGTGGTCGAGTCGGGCACCCACGAGGAGCTCGTGGCGGCGGGCGGGCGGTACGCGGCGCTGTGGGGGGCGTGGGCGGAGAGCCGGCGGGAGGTCGTGCCGGGCTGACGTCCGGCGGTGCGCCGCCGTCTCGACCGCTTGTGCCGAAGGCCCCCGGTGTGTACCGGGGGCCTTACTGATCGTTTCAGAGTGTCGTCCGGGGCCGTCGTAGGCAGGTGATGCCGCAGGCGAGTTCGAGCAGGCCCTGGTGGAGGTCGGCGCGTCGCTCGTAGCGGGTGCGGAGCCGTTCGAACTGGCGCAGCCAGGCGAACGCGCGCTCAACGACCCACCGGATCATGCCCAGTCCGGAACCGTGGGCGACGCCGCGTCGGGCGATCAGCGGTTTTATGCCGCGCTTCCACAGCAGGCGGCGGTACTTGTCGAAGTCGTAGCCGCGGTCGGCGTACAAGCGCCGGGGCTCGCGGCGAGGGCGTCCACGCAGGCCCCGGATCGGTGGGACGGCGTCCAGCAGCGGCAGGAGCTGGGTGACGTCATGGCGGTTGCCGCCGGTGAGCGTGAGGGCGAGCGGGGTTCCGTGGCGGTCGACGATCAGGTGGTGCTTGGAGCCGGGGCGGGCACGGTCGACGGGTGAGGGGCCGACATGGTCCCCCCCTTGAGGGCCCGGACGTGTGAGCCGTCGACCGCGCAGTCGTCCAGGTCCAGCGAGTCCGCTCGGCGCAGTTCGGTCAGCAGGACGGCGTGCAGGCGCGGCCGGACGCCGGCCTCGGTCCAGTCCCGCAGCCGGCGCCAGGCCGTGACGCCGCAGCAGCCCACGCTCTCGGTGGGCACGTCGCGCCAGGCAACACCGGTTCGCAGCACGTACATGATGCCCGCGAGGGCCGCCCTGTCCGGGACGCGGAGTCGCCCGGGATGGCGGTAGCGCCGCTCGGGCGCGGGTGGCAGCAGCGGAGCCACCCGCTCCCACAGGTCGTCCGGAACAAGATCAGCACGCACCCGGACACCCTGTCGACCAAGATCGTCAAACGCAAGACCCACAGCTCAACTCATTCTGAAACGATCAGTAAGTGCAGGCGCAGCGGGCCGGCCGGCCGGACCTGGAGGAGGAGACGTCAGTTCTTCGGGACCGTGCAGCTGGTGGACGAGCGCGGCACCGCGGCGGGCACCGGCAGCGTGCTCATCGGGAAGGTCACGCAGTAGCACTCCGTGCGAACGACGGCGGGGCGGGCGCTCATCACGAGCACCCGCCCCGCCTTTTCCTGTCCGCCGCCCGCGTCGGCTCAGTGCTTCAGCGAGCTCAGGTCGTAGGCGTACGTGCCGACTGCCTGGGCGATGACGTCGATATTGAGGTCGAAGTACTTCTTGTCGATGTTCTTCAACGTGTCGCCCGCGGCGTGGTAGTTGGGGTCGAAGGCCTCCCCGGCCTTCCCGCCCCACTTCCTGGACTGCTCGGGCGACTTGATCTCCTCGGCGCCGGTGGTGGTGCCGCCGGCCGGGATGCCGACCGCGATGAAGGGGCCGTAGTCGGAGCGCCCGTTGAAGTCGTAGCCCTCGTGCTGGACGTGCCGCTTGTCGAGATAGCCGTTGATGAGGCCCTCGATCTGTGCCGAACCGGCCGGGCCGGGGCCTGCTCCCTTCTTGTCGGAGTCGTCGCCGTCGTAGACGAGCTGGGCCGCGTTCGGCGAGGCGATCATGTCGAAGTTCAGATAGAGCTTGATCTGCTTCTGCTGCCGCTCGGTGAGGTTCTTGACGTAGTGCTTCGAGCCGAACAGGCCGAGCTCCTCGCCGGACCACCAGGAGAACCGCACCTTGTTGGGGAGCTGCTTGGGGTGCTTGCGGGTCTGCTTGGTCTCCTTGGCGAGCTTGAGGGCCACCTCGAGCAGACCGGCCGAGCCGGAGCCGTTGTCGTTGATGCCGGGCCCGTCGGGCACCGAGTCGAGGTGGCTGCCGAGCGCGACCACGCTGTCCGGGTTGCCGGTGCGGGTCTCGGCGATCACATTGCGGGTCTTCTTGGCAACGTTCTCGGTAGCCACGTCCAGAGTGACCTCGACCGGGCCCTTGGCGAGCTGCCCGGCCAGCGCCTCACCGTCGGCCAGGCCGATCCCGGCGGCCGGGATGTGGGCGTTGTCCCGCGACTCGACGGTGCCCTGCGCCAGGTCGGTCCCGGAGTGGTTGTAGACGATGATGCCGGCCGCGCCCGCCTTCGCGGCGACGGCCTCCTTCTCCGGGAAGGTGCAGCTGCCGCGCTTCACCAGCGCGATCTTCCCGGTGAAGGTGTCCGAGGCGTAGTCGTCGAGCGAGCAGCCCGGGGTGTCGTCGACGCGGGCGGCCTTCAGCTGGGCGGTGAGCCCGCCGGCCGGGGTCGACCTGCTGAAGGTGTATGCGGCGGTGGGAAGTTGACGCCCGCCCACGGTCAGCTTCTGGCGCAGGGTCTTCGACTCGTAGAACGTGAAGTCCTGGTACGAGACGTCGTACCCGGCGCGCTTGAGCTGCCCGTACACATAGGCCGCCGAGGCGTCGTAGCCGGGGGTGCCTGCGGCCCGGTTGCCGCCGTTGGCGTCGGCGATCTTCTGGAAGGCCTCCAGGTGACGGTAGGCGCTCTCCCCGGACGCCTCCTTGACCAGCTTCCTCGCCAGGTGCTGGTCGTGCTGGTCGTGCGCCCCGCGGGCGACGGCGGGCGTCGCCAGGGACAGGAGCACCGGGGCGGCCGCGAGGGCGGCTATGGCCCGGCTGCGACGGGATACGGGCACGGGAAATCCTCCGGAATGCGGTGCGGTGTCGCCGATGATCGACTCGCTTGCCAGCACCGTAACCAGCGAAAACGACTGTGTAGGGCATTTCTGGGCGAATGCAACGCAGACGCCATGGACTTGTCACAAGTGGGCAGGTGTCCCACACCCCGGACAATGGATTGGACAAGTCCGCCGGCAGGGCGTGAGGCCGGCTCAATTGCGAGCAACGGCCGCAGCCGCTTGATCACCCGGCACACGGTCGCCGGCGAGACGCCGAACAGCGGGGCGAGCTGCCGCATGGTGAGGTTCGTGCGGTAGTGCACAGCCACCGGCAGCACCCGGTCCGCCGGCGGCAGACACCACGGACGACCGCCACCGGGCCCGTTCCCGCCTCGTTCACGCACGACCTTCACCAGGCGCTCGAACTGCCGCATCCGCAGGCCCGTGAACGTCTCCACCCATAACGGCTCAGGCTTCAACACCCCACATATACAGGGGAAATGCCCGCCTCGCCGCCTTCTGCAACACGCTTTACTGATCGTTTCAGAATGAGTTGAGCTGTGGGTCTTGCGCTTGACGATCTTGGTCGACAGGGTGTCCGGGTGCGTGCTGATCTTGTTCCGGACGACCTGTGGGAGCGGGTGGCTCCGCTGCTGCCACCCGCGCCCGAGCGGCGCTACCGCCATCCCGGGCGACTCCGCGTCCCGGACAGGGCGGCCCTCGCGGGCATCATGTACGTGCTGCGAACCGGTGTTGCCTGGCGCGACGTGCCCACCGAGAGCGTGGGCTGCTGCGGCGTCACGGCCTGGCGCCGGCTGCGGGACTGGACCGAGGCCGGCGTCCGGCCGCGCCTGCACGCCGTCCTGCTGACCGAACTGCGCCGAGCGGACTCGCTGGACCTGGACGACTGCGCGGTCGACGGCTCACACGTCCGGGCCCTCAAGGGGGGGACCATGTCGGCCCCTCACCCGTCGACCGTGCCCGCCCCGGCTCCAAGCACCACCTGATCGTCGACCGCCACGGAACCCCGCTCGCCCTCACGCTCACCGGCGGCAACCGCCATGACGTCACCCAGCTCCTGCCGCTGCTGGACGCCGTCCCACCGATCCGGGGCCTGCGTGGACGCCCTCGCCGCGAGCCCCGGCGCTTGTACGCCGACCGCGGCTACGACTTCGACAAGTACCGCCGCCTGCTGTGGAAGCGCGGCATAAAACCGCTGATCGCCCGACGCGGCGTCGCCCACGGTTCCGGACTGGGCATGATCCGGTGGGTCGTTGAGCGCGCGTTCGCCTGGCTGCGCCAGTTCGAACGGCTCCGCACCCGCTACGAGCGACGCGCCGACCTCCACCAGGGCCTGCTCGAACTCGCCTGCGGCATCACCTGCCTACGACGGCCCCGGACGACACTCTGAAACGATCAGTAAGGCGTGGGCGTGGTGGGTACGGGGGCCTGGGCGGCGGTGCGGTCGCCCCGTGCCGGGGGCTTTTTCCCCACCCGCCCCTTCCCGGAACCGGGGGCAAGCCCCCGGGCCCCCGGTTCCGCGCTGACGCGCGGTGTCCTCAAGTGCCGGACGGGCTGAATTTCAGCCCGTCCGGCACTTGAGGACCGGGGTCCGGGGCGGAGCCCCGGTATCGGGAAGGGGCGGGGTGGGGAAGAAGCCCTCCCCGCACGGGACGCCGCACGGGAAAGGGCCCCGCCGGTGGGGAGGAAATCCCTCCCCACCGGCGGGGCCCTTACCTCAAGGCCCGCGCCCTGCGCCTACCCCACGCGCAGCTCCGACACCACCCTCTCCGGGTCGGACACCACCCGCTCCAGCAGCCCCCGCAGCTCCCCCGCCAGCCTCTCCGCCGTCTCCCGGTCGAAGACGTCCGTCGCGAAGATCAGCCCGCAGTGCACGGGCCCGTCCCCCCGCGGTTCGTAGAAGCTGAGGGTCAGGTCGGCCGCCGTGGAGCCCGTCGGGACCGCGTCCAGGGAGCCCAGGCCGCCCTCCAGTTCGGCCAGGTGGGCCTGTTCGTGGTGGATGACCATGACCTGGGGGCCCGCCGGGGCGAGGCCGGTGGCGTGGGCGACGTCGTCGAAGGGGACGTCCTGGCGGTCCAGGGCGCCGAGCGTGGTCTCCCGCACCCGGGTGAGGAGTTCGGTGAAGGAGGGGTCGCCCGCGGTGTCGGTGCGCAGGACGACCGTGTTCGAGAAGCAGCCGACCAGGTCGGTCAGGAGCTCGTCGGTGCGGCCGGCGACCATCGTGCCGATCGGCAGGTCGGTGCCCGCGCCATGGGCGGTGAGCAGCGCGGCGAGTGCCGAGTGCAGGACCATGAACATGCTCGTGCCGGTCCGGCGGGCGAGCTCGTCCACGCGGGTGTGCAGCTCCTCGTCGAGGACGAAGCCGACGACGTCGCCGCCCGGGCCGCCGTGCCCGCGGTCTCCGCGCGCGCCCGGCAGCACCAGCCCGTCCGGCATGCCGCTCAGCGTCCGCCGCCAGTACGCGAGCTGCCGCGCCCCGGTGCTGTCCGGGTCGGCCGGGTCGCCGAGGACCTCGTGCGCCCAGCGCGTGTAGTCCGGGTAGGTGACGGGCAGGGGCTCCCACTCGGGGGCCCGGCCTGCCGTGCGGGCCGCGTACGCCGTGGCGAGGTCACGGAGCAGGGGGACGACGGACCATTCGTCGACGGCCAGGTAGTGCATGGTCAGCAGCACCGCCTGGGCGCCGTCCGGCGCGGTGAGCAGCCGGACGCCCAGGGGTGCCCGCCGCTCCAGGTCCGCGGTCCCGGCCGCGAGCGCGGCCAGGCGGGCCTCCAGGTCGTCGCACCGCTCCTGTTCCAGGGCGGCCGGCGCGGCCGGGTTCTGGAGGACCGTGCCGTCCCGCTCGGTGAAGGCGGTGCGCAGCGGCTCGTGCCGCTGCACGACGTCGGCGAGCGCGGCGTCGAGCGCGGCCGCGTCCAGGCCGCCGGGCGACCGGAGGACGAGCGCGTGGTCGAAGCCCGCGTGGCGGCGGTACACGGTCCAGCGCCACCGCTGGGCGGGGGCGAGCGGCGCGGCGCCGGTGTCGTCCTGCCCGTCCCGGGCACGCAGCCGGGGCCTGCCGGCGCCGGCTCCGGCCTCGTCCAGCTTGGCCGCGAGGCCCGCGACCGTCAGCCCGTCGAAGACGTCACGGATGCTCAGGTCGGTGCCGAACACCGAGCGGATCCGGCCGAGGAGCCGCATCGAGGCCATCGAGTGGCCGCCCAGCGCGAAGAAGTTGTCGTGCACGCCGACGTCGGTGAGCTCCAGGACCTCGGCGAAGAGGTCCGCCAGCCGGGCCTGGGTGGGGGTCGCCGGGCGGCTGTCGCCGGTCAGCTCCGACCAGTCCGGCGCGGGCAGGGCCCGGCGGTCCAGCTTGCCGTTGGGGGTCAGCGGCAGCGGCCCGTCCAGGGGCACCACGAGGGTGGGCACCATGTACTCGGGCAGCATGCCGGCGACGTGGGCGCGCAGGGCGCGCGGGTCGAGTTCCCCGTCCTCCGGGACGGCGTAGCCGACCAGGCGGACGATGTCGCCCTTGCGGTCGGGCACCACGGCGGCCTGGGCGACCGCCGGGTGGGCGGCCAGGGCCGCCTCGATCTCGCCGAGCTCGATGCGGAAGCCCCGGACCTTGACCTGGGTGTCGACCCGGCCGAAGAAGTCGAGGTTGCCGTCCTCCCGCCAGCGCGCGCGGTCGCCGGTGCGGTACATCCGGGCGCCGGGCGCGCCGAACGGGTCGGCGACGAAGCGCTCCGAGGTCAGGGCGGGCCGGCCGAGGTAGCCGCGGGCGAGGCCGCGGCCGGCGACGTACAGCTCGCCGACCACGCCGGGCGGTACCGGGCGCAGGGTGGCGTCGAGCACGTAGCAGCGGGTGTTGGGGTCGGGGGCGCCGATGGGCACCCGGTTGCCGGCCGGGCCGCCGGCCCGCCGGGCGGGCCAGAGCGTGGAGTTGACGGTCGCCTCGGTCAGGCCGTAGGCGGCGATGAGGTCGACCGTGTCGCCCCAGCGCTCGAAGAGGTCCGGCGGCACGGTCTCGGTGCCGACGAGGATCGTCGAGCCCTCGGGGAGCCCGCACTCCGGCGGCAGGGCCGACACCAGCGACGGGGGCAGGATCATATGGGTGATCCGCTGCTCGGCGAGGAAGTCGGTCAGCGCCGGTCCCGCGACGCGGGCCTCGTCGGGGACGAGGACGAGCCGGCCGCCGTGGCACAGCGCCATGGCGAGTTCGAAGACGGCGACGTCGAAGCCGATGGAGGCGAACTGGAGGACCCTGCTGTCGCGTTCCAGGCCCATCCGGTCCACGGCGGTCGCGACCAGGCTGGCGATGCCCTCGTGCGGGACGACCACGCCCTTGGGGCGGCCCGTCGAGCCGGAGGTGTAGATGACGTAGGCGGCTCCGTCGAGGCTCACCGGCGCGGGCTCCGCCGGGGCTCCGGGCGGGCCGTCGAGCGCGGCGGCGGTGTCCGGGGCGTCGAGCAGCAGCACGGGGACGCCGGGTACGTCGGGGATCTTCCCGGCGACGCTTTCGGTGCCCACGACGAGCGCGGCGCCGGAGTCCTCCACCATGTAGGTGAGCCGGTCGGCGGGGTGGACGAGGTCGAGCGGCAGGAACGCGGCGCCCAGCCGGAGCACGGCGAGGACGGTCGCCACCATGTCGACGGACCGGGGGACGGCCACGCCGACGACACTCTCGGCGCCGATCCCGCGCGCGGCCAGCAGCCGGGCGATGCGGTCGGCCCGCGCGTCGAGCCGGGCGTAGCTCACCGAGCGGGAGCGTTCGACGACGGCCACGGCGTCGGGGCGGTCCGCGACCCGGGCCGCGAAGAGGGCGGGGAGGGTGGCCTCCTCGACCTCGCGGGCGGTGGCGTTGAAGCCTTCGAGCACCAGCCGCCGCTCGTCGGCGGTGAGCACGTCCACCCGGGAGACGGGCAGGCCGGGGGCGTCCGCGACGGCGGCGACGAGGAGCCGCAGCCTGTCGGCGAGGCGCTCCACGGTCTCCCGGTCGTACAGGTCGGTGGCGTACTCCAGCCGGCAGCCGAGCGTACCGCCCTCGCCGTCCGCGGCGGTCTCCTCGGTGAAGCTGAAGACCAGGTCGAACTTGGCGGTGCGGGCCTCGAAGGGCACGTACTCCATGTCCAGGCCGGGCAGTTCGAGGGCGCCGGCCACCCGGTTGTGGTAGCCGACCATCACCTGGAACAGCGGGTTGCGGGCGAGGGAGCGGGTGGGGTTGAGCTTCTCGACGACGGCCTCGAAGGGCACGTCCGCGTGGGAGAACGCGGCGAGGTCGGTGTCCCGCACCCGGGCCAGCAGGTCGGTGAAGCTCGGGTCGCCGGTGAGGTCGGCGCGCAGGACGAGGGTGTTGACGAAGAAGCCGACGAGGTCGTCGAGGGCTTCGTCGGTGCGCCCGGCGATGGGTGAGCCCAGCGGGATGTCGGTGCCCGCGCCCATGCGGTGGAGCAGGGCCGCGACGGCCGCGTGCGCGACCATGAACATGCTGGCGCCGCTCTCCCGGGCCAGCTTGCGCAAGGCCCGGTAGGAGGCGTCGTCGAAGGTGAGGGCGTGGTCGGCGCCGGCGAAGCTCGGGCGCGAGGGGCGCGGCCGGTCGGTGGGCAGTTCCAGTTCCTCGGGCGCGCCGTCCAGCGTGGTCCGCCAGAACTCCAGCTGCCGGGCGGCCAGGCTGTCCGGTGCGGCCGGGTCGCCGAGCAGGCGCTCCTGCCACAGGGCGTAGTCGGCGTACTGGACGGGCAGCGGCTCCCAGGCGGGTGCCGCGCCGTCCTTGCGGGCCGCGTAGGCGGTGGCGAGGTCGCGCAGGAACGGGCGGTCCGACCATTCGTCGGTGGTGATGTGGTGCAGCAGGATCACGGCGATGTGGTCGTCGGGGCCGAGCTCGACGACGGTGGCCCGCAGCGGCAGTTCGACGGCGAGGTCGAACGGCCGGGCGACGGCGTCGGCGACGACGCGGGCCGCCTCGGCCTCACCGGCCCGGACGTGCTCCACCACGGGGTGGGCGTCCGCCGGCGGCAGGACCCGCTGGAGGGCCCGGCCGTCGTGGTCCGTGAACAGGGTCCGCAGGGCCTCGTGGCGTGCCGTCACATCGTTGAGCGCCGCCCGCCAGGCGGGCAGGTCGAACGCGCCGCGCAGCCGCATGACCAGGGGGAAGTTGTACGCGGCCGAGGTGCCCTCCAGCTGCTGGACGACCCACAGGCGGCGCTGGGCGTGGGACAGCGGCAGCTCCGCCGGCCGCTCGGCGGCGACCAGCGCCGGCCGGGCGCCCGCCGCGTCCGGCCCGTCGGCGCGGCGCACCAGCTCGGCCACGGTCGGCGCCTCGAACAGGTCGCGGATGGACAGCTCCGCGTCCAGGGCGGTACGGGCCCGGCTGATCAGGCGGGTGGCCAGCAGGGAGTGGCCGCCCAGGTCGAAGAAGTCGCTGTCGGTCCCGACGGGCTCCGGCAGTCCGAGCACCTCGGCGAAGAGCGCGCAGAGCGTCTCCTCCCGGGGCGAGGCCGGCGGCCGGCCGGTGCCGGACCCGGTGTGCCCGGGCGCCGGGAGCGCCTTGACGTCGAGCTTGCCGTTGACGGTCAGCGGCAGGGTCGGGACGGTGACGAGCGCGGCGGGCACCATGTAGTCGGGCAGCTTGGCCTTCAGGTGGGCGCGCAGCCGCCCGAGGAGTTCCCCGGTGGCGGCGTCGGACGACGGCTCCGCCGCCGGCACCAGATAGCCGGTCAGGCGCTTGGTGCCGCCGGTGTCGGTCACCACGACGGCGGCGTGCGCGACCTCGGGGTGGGTGGCCAGGGCGGTGGAGATCTCGCCCAGCTCGATCCGGTATCCGCGGATCTTGACCTGGTCGTCGGTGCGGCCGAGGAAGTCCAGGAGGCCGTCGGGGCGCTGCCGTACGAGGTCTCCGGTGCGGTACATCCGCTCGCCCGGGGCGCCGAACGGGTCGGCGACGAAGCGGGCGGCGGTCAGGCCGGGCCGGTCGTGGTAGCCGCGGGCCAGGCCGGTGCCGGCGATGTACAGCTCGCCGGGGCAGCCGGGCGGTACGGGGCGCAGCATGGTGTCGAGGACGTGGGCCCGGGTGTTGCGGATGGGCCTGCCGACGGTCGGCGCGGGACTGTCGGCGGTGGAGCCGCCGAGGGTGTTGATCGTGTACTCGGTGGGTCCGTAGAGGTTGTAGCCGTAGGTGCCGTCGGTGTCCCGGAGCCGGGTCCAGACGGTGTCGGGCACGGCCTCGCCGCCGAGCAGGACCAGCGCGGGCCGGTGGCACCCGCCCTCCGGTTCCGCGGAGCGCTCCAGCAGGCCCTCCTCGATGAGGAGCTGGGCGTAGGTGGGGGTGACGTTGACGACGTCGACGCGGTGCCGGTCGCAGTAGGCGACGAGGGCCTCGGCGTCGCGGCGCAGCTCCTCGTCGCAGATGTGCACCTCGTGTCCCTCGACGAGCCAGAGCAGCTCCTCCCAGGACATGTCGAAGGCGAAGGAGACGGTGTGGGCGATGCGCAGGCGGCGTCCGCCGGCCGCGGCGATGGCCGGTCCGAAGACCTCCTTCTGGTGGTTGATCTGCATGTTCGTCAGGCCGCGGTAGGGCGTGACGACGCCCTTGGGACGGCCGGTGGAGCCGGAGGTGTAGATGAGGTAGGCGGGGTGCTCCAGCCGGTCCGGCAGGCCGCGGGCGAAGGCGGGCCGTTCGGCGTCGGTGACCTCTGCGTCCGGGAGGGCGGCGAGTTCGGCGGTCACGGCCGGGTCGTCCAGCAGGATCTCCGGTGCCAGGGCGCCCGCCTCGCCGCGCAGGGACGGGGCGACGGCCGTGGTGGTCAGCAGGCACAGGGGCGCGGTGTCCTCGACCGCCATCCGCAGCCGGTCGGCGGGGTGGTCGAGGTCGAGCGGCAGGTAGGCGGCGCCGGTGCGCAGCACGGCGAAGAGTGCCACGACGGTCTCGACGGAGCGCGGCAGCGCCAGGGCGACGGCCTTCTCGGGTCCGGCGCCGCGGGCCAGCAGCAGCCGGGCCATGCGGTTGATCTCGGCGTCCAGTCCGGCGTAGGTCAGGGCGCGCTCGCCGAAGACCAGTGCCACCTCGTCCGGGGTGCGGGCCGCCTGGGCGGCGAGGAGGTCGGCGACGGTGTCGTCGGGCACCGGCTGCCGGGTGTCCTCGCGGGCGGCGCGGAGCGCGGCCCGCTCGCCGGGGAGCAGCAGGTCGACGCCGCTGGTGGGGACGGGTGCGGCGGAGGTGGCGAGGTGGTCGGTCAGCCTCTCCAGGACGGTGGTGAAGCGGGTGAGGACCGTGGTCGCGGCCTCGGCGTCGAACATGTCGGGGCGGGCGGCGAGGGTCACCCGCGTCCGGGCGCCGGGGGTGACGATGAGGGTGAGCGGGAAGTGCGTGCCGTCGACGTTGGAGACGCCGGTGATGCCGTGCCGTTCGCGGAGGGCGGCGGCCCGGTCCTCGCCGTCGGCCGAGCGGAGCACGAACAGGGTGTCGAAGAGGCGGCGGTGGCCGGCCTCCCGCTGGAGCGCGCCGAGGCCCACGTACTCGTAGGGCATGACGGCCGCGCGCTCGGACTGCATCCGGCGCAGGAGGCCGGGCAGGGGCTCGGCCGGGTCGAGGGCGATCCGGACCGGGACGGTGTTGAGGAACATGCCGATGATGTCCTCGACGCCGGGGACCTCCACGGGGCGGCCGGCCACGGCGGTGCCGAAGGCGACGTCGGGGCGGCCCGTCATGGCGGACAGCACCAGGCCCCACGCGGCGTTGAGGACGGTGTTCACGGTGAGCCCGTGCCGGCGGGCGGCGGCCCGCAGCTTGTCGCCGCTCTCCTCGGGCAGCCAGGCGTCGAAGTCGACGGGGATGACGGGGCCGCCGTCGCGGCCGGCGGGGGCGAGCAGGGTGGGCTCGTCGAAGCCCGCGAGCGCCCGGCCCCACTCCCCCATGGCGGCGGGGGTGTCCTGCCGGTCGAGCCAGGCGAGGTAGTCGCGGTAGGAGCCGGCCGGCGGGAGGCCGGTGTCGTCGCCGGCGCGTTCGTAGAGCGTGAACAGCTCCTCCAGGAACAGCCACGCGGACCAGCCGTCCCACACGATGAGGTGGTGGGTGACGACGAGCCGGTCCTTGCCGCCGGGGAGGCGGATGAGCAGCAGGCGGCACAGCGGGGGCGCGGCGAGGTCGAAGCGCTGCCGCCGGTCGGCGGCCAGCAGTTCCTCGACGCGGGCGTCCCGTTCCTCCTCGGGGAGCGCGGAGAGGTCGGTCTCCGTCAGCGGGATCTCGGCGCCGTCCACGATGAACTGCACGGGGCGGGGCAAGCCGTCGCTGGTGAAGCCGGCGCGCAGGCCGGCGTTGCGGGCCAGCAGGGTCCGGCAGGCGGCGCGCAGGCGGTCGGCGTCGACGCGGTGGTCGAGGTCCAGGGCCTCCTGGGACAGGTAGACGTCGAGGGTGCCCACGTCGTAGGTGGCCTCGAAGTACATGCCCTCCTGGAGGGGTGAGAGCGGCCAGACGTCGGCGACGGGCCGTCCGGCGGTGGCCGCCACGCGGCCGGTCTCCTCCGGGGAGAGTTCGAGGCCGACCGGCGGGGGCTCCGGGGCGGCGGTCGGCTCCGGTGTCGCGGAGGCGGCGACCAGCTGGTCCAGGAGTGCTCGCAGGGCGGGGTCGACGGGCGCCCCCGACTGCTGTGCCAGGACGGCCTGGAGCGCGGCGGCGGCCTGTCCGGCGTCGGCGGCGGCGACGGTCACGCCCGCCTCGGCGGCGGGCGCGCCGGCCGGGGGCGCGGGGTCCGGGGCGGGGTCCGGGGCGGCGCCGGCGGCGAGCGCGGCGGGCGTGCGGCGGACGAAGACGTCGCGGGGGCTGATGGCTATTCCCTGCTGTCGGGCGCGGGTGGCGACGGTGATCGAGGTGAGGCTGTCCCCGCCCAGGACGAAGAAGTCGTCGTCGACGCCGGTCCCGGGCAGTCCGAGGACGTCGGAGAAGATCTCGCACAGGGCGCGTTCGCGGGCGTCGCGGGGCGCGCGGCCGCCGCCGGTGGTGGCCGCGGCGGGTGCGGGCAGGGCGTTCCGGTCGAGTTTGCCGCTGGGGGTCAGCGGCAGCTCGGCCAGGGGGACGAGGGCGCCGGGCACCATGGTCGCGGGCAGTTCGCCGGCGAGCGCCGCGCGCAGTGCCTCGGTGTCCAGGGTGGTGCCGGGGGCGGGCACGGCGTAGCCGACGAGCGCGCCGTCGCGGACGGTGACGGCCGCGTGGGCGACACCGGGCTGCCGGGACAGCGCCTCCTCGATCTCGCCCAGCTCGACGCGGTTGCCGCGGATCTTCACCTGGCGGTCGGTGCGGCCGAGGTACTCGATGTTCCCGTCGGGGCGGCGGCGTACGAGGTCGCCGGTGCGGTACATGCGCTCGCCCGGGGCGCCGAACGGGTCGGCGACGAAGCGGGCGGCCGTCAGACCGGGCCGGTCGTGGTAGCCGCGGGCCAGCTGGACGCCGGCGAGGTGGAGTTCGCCGGGCACGCCGTCGGGGACGGGGCGCAGGAAGGGGTCCAGCACGTACAGCCGGGTGTTCCACACCGGGCGGCCGATGGGGACGTCGCGGTCGGTGGCGCCCGTGTAGGGGAACCAGGTCACGTCGACGGCGGCCTCGGTGGGCCCGTAGAGGTTGTGCAGGGGTACGGGCCCGTGTCCGGCGCGGGAGGTGAGGTCCCACCACTTCCGGGCGGTGGCGCCGGTGAGCGCCTCGCCGCTGGCGAAGACCCGGCGCAGGCTCGCCGGCCAGCCGCCGGGGGCCGTGCCGGCCTCCATGGCCTGGACGAACGCGGCCAGCATCGAGGGCACGAAGTGCACGGTGGTGACGCGTTCGGCGTGGATGAGCCCGGCGAGGTAGTCGGGGTCGCGGTGGCCGTCGGGGCGGGCGAGGACGACGGCGGCTCCTTCGAGGAGCGGCCAGAAGAACTCCCACACCGACACGTCGAAGCTCGACGGGGTCTTCTGGAGGACCCGGTCGTCGGCGGCGAGTCCGTAGCTGTCCTGCATCCAGGCGAGGCGGTTGACGATCGCCCGGTGGGTGACGACGACGCCCTTGGGGCGGCCGGTGGAGCCGGAGGTGTAGATGAGGTAGGCGGGGTGGTCGGGGCCGGCGTGCTCGACGGGTGTGTCGGGGACCTCCTCGTCCTGGTCGAGGAGGAGGAGCTCCGGTCCCTCGCCACCGGGCAGCCGGCCGGCCGAGGCGGCGGTCGTGACGACGACGCGGGCGCCGGAGTCGGCGAGCATGTACGCCACCCGGTCGGCCGGGTAGTCCAGGTCCACGGGCAGGTAGGCGGCGCCCGCCTTGAGGACGCCGAGGAGCGCGACCATCAGCTCGGCCGAGCGCGGCACGGCGACGGCGACGCGCTGCTCCGGTGCCACGCCGCGGGCCCGCAGCCGGCGGGCCAGGGCCTCGGCGCGCCGGTCGAGCTCCGCGTACGACAGCCGCTCGCCCTCGTGCACCACGGCGGTGGCCCCGGGGGTGCGCGCCACCTGGGCGGCGAACCCGGCGGCGAGCGTGGTGCCGGGCACGGTGCGCGCGGTGGCGCCGAGCTCGGCGAGGCGCGCGTGCTCGGCCGCGGTCAGCAGGCCGAGCCGGGCGACGGGCAGACCGGGCTCGGCGACGAGGGTTTCCAGCAGGCCGAGGAAGCGGTCGGCGAGCACGCGGACGGCGGGCCCGTCGAGCCGGGCGGCGTCGTGCTTCCACCTCAGGCCGAGGCGGTCGCCCGGCCGGACGACGAGCGCGAGCGGGTAGTGCACGGCGTCGTGGACCTCGACGCCGGTGATGTCCAGGGCGTCGGCCCCCGCCCCGGACCGCTGCTGGTCCGGGTAGTTCTCGAACACCACGAGGGTGTCGAAGAGGTCACCGCCGCCGGCGGTGCGCTGGATGTCGGCGAGGCCGAGGTGGTGGTGCTCCAGCAGCCCGGCGTGCTCGTCCTGGAGGCGGCGCAGCGCCTCGGTGAGCGAGTCGTCCGGCCGTACCCGCATCCGGGTGGGCACCGTGTTGATGAAGAGACCGACGGCCGAGGCCAGCCCGTCGACCTCGGTGGCGCGGCCGGAGACGGTGCTGCCGAAGACGACGTCCGAGCCGCCGGTGAGCCCGCCGAGGAGGAGGCCCCAGGCGCCGTGGACGACGGTGCTCAGGGTGAGGCCGTGGGCGCGGGCGTGGGCGGTCAGGCGCGCGGTGAGCGGCTCGGGGACGCTGGTGTCGAGGTGCTCCGGCCGGGGCTCCGGACGGGTGTCCGTCCCGTCGGTGTCCGGTCCGGTGAGCCGGGTCGGTCCCGGCAGGCCGGCGAGGGCTGTGCCCCAGGCGTCCCGGGCGGCGTCGCGGTCGCGGCCGGCCAGCCAGGCCAGGTGGGCGCGCGGGTCGAAGGGGGCGGGGAGCTCCTCCCCCCGGTAGGCGGCGAGGAGTTCGCGCAGCAGGACGGAGACCGACCAGCCGTCGGCGACAATGTGATGCAGTGTCAGGAGGAGCCGGTGGCGCTCGCCGTCGCGGACCAGGGTGGCCCGGAGGAGCGGCGGGGCGGCGAGGTCGAACCGCTCGGCGCGGTCGGCCCGGAGCAGTTCGGCGAGCGCGGCGCCGGAGGCCTCGGCCTCCCGCCACGGCAGGGTGACGGCGTCGGCCACCCGCTGGACGACCCGGCCTCCGGGGAGCTGGCGGAAGCCCGCGCGCAGCAGCGGGTGCCGGTCGAGGAGGTGCTGGAGGGCGCGGCGGAGCCGGTCGCCGTCGACGGGGCCCGCGAGGTCGAGGAGTTCCTGCACCAGGTACAGGTCGGTGGCGTGCTCGTCGAAGCGGGCGTGGAAGAAGAAGCCTTCCTGGAGCGGGGAGACGGGCAGGGCCGTGTCGTCCAGCTCGACGGGGGCGGCGGCCGGGCCGCCCGTGACCGCGCCGGCGCCGGCCGCGGCGGCGAGCGCGGCGACCGTGCGGTGGCGGAAGACGTCGCGGGGGGTGAGCGCGAGGCCGGCCGCGCGGGCGCGTTCGACCAGCTGGATCGCGACGATGCTGTCGCCGCCGAGGGCGAAGAAGCTGTCGTGGACGCCCACCGAGGGCAGGCCGAGGACGTCGGCGAACAGCCCGGCGAGGGTGGCCTCGGCCGGCGTCGTCGGCGCGGCGCCGCCGGCGAGGGCGGTCCACTCGGGGTCGGGGAGCGCCTTGCCGTCGAGCTTTCCGTTGGGCGTCAGCGGGAGCGGTCCGTCCAGGACCACGACGGCCGAGGGCACCATGTGCTCGGGCAGCGTGCCGGCCAGCTCCGCGCGCGCGGCGGCGACGGCGGCGTCCGTGGCGCGGGGGTCCGCGCCGTCGCCGACCAGGTAGGCGACGAGGCGCTTGGTGCCCCGGTGGTCCTGGCGGACGAGGACAGCGGCCTGGGCGATGCCCGGGGAGGCCATGAAGGCGCTCTCGATCTCGCCGGGTTCGATCCGGTGGCCGCGGATCTTGAGCTGGCCGTCCGCGCGGCCGAGGAACTCCAGGTTGCCGTCCGCGCCCCAGCGGACGCGGTCGCCGGTGCGGTACATCCGCTCGCCCGGGGCACCGAACGGGTCGGCGACGAACCGGCCGGCGGTCAGGCCCGGCCGGCCGAGGTAGCCGCGGGCCAGGCCGCGCCCGGCGACGTACAGTTCGCCCTCGACGCCGACGCCCGCCGGGCGGAGTGCCTGGTCGAGGACGTAGCAGCGGGTGTTGGGGTCGGGCCGGCCGATGGGCACGGGGCCGGGGCGGTCCGGTTCGGCGGACCACAGCGTGGAGTTGACGGTCGCCTCGGTCAGCCCGTAGGCGACGACGACGCGCAGCCGGTCGGACCAGCGGGCGATCAGCTCGCCGGGCACGGCCTCGGTGCCGACGACGAGGACGGAGCCCTCGGGGAGGTCGCAGTCCTGCGGCAGGGCCGACACCAGGGACGGCGGCAGGATCATGTGGGTGGCCCGGTGGGCGGCGATGTAGTCGGTGAGGGCGGGGCCCGCGACGCGGCGCTCGGCGGGGACGACGATGACGCGGCCGCCGACGCACAGCGACATGACCAGGTCCCAGACCGTCACGTCGAAGCCGGCCGAGGCGAACTGCACGACGCGGCTTCCGGCGTCGATGCCGAGCCGGTCGGTGGCGGTGGCGATCAGGCTGCCGATGCCGTCGTGGGTGACGACGACGCCCTTGGGGCGGCCGGTGGAGCCGGAGGTGTAGATGACGTAGGCGGCCTGGTCGAGGGAGACCGGCACGGCTTCGGCCGGGGCGTCGAGGGCGGCCGGTTCGGCGGTGACCGCCGGGTCGTCGAGCAGCAGGCGGGTGCCGCCGGGGTCGTCCGGCAGCTCGCCGGCCAGTTCGCGGGTGGTGACGACGGTCCGCGCGCCGGCGTCTTCGAGCATGTACGCGATCCGGTCGCGGGGGTGGTCGGCGTCGAGCGGCAGATAGGCCGCGCCCGCCTTCATGACCGCGAGCAGGGCGGTCACCAGCTCGGGCGAGCGGGGCAGGGCGACGGCGACGACGTCCTCGGGGCGCACGCCCCGCGCGGTGAGCAGGCGGGCCAGCCGGCCCGCGGCCGCGTCGAGTTCGGCGTAGGTGAGTTCCCGGTCCTCGCAGACGAGGGCGACGGCGTCGGGGGTGCTGCGGGCCTGCCGTTCGAAGGCGGCGGGCCAGGTGAGCTCGGGGGCCTCGCGGGGCGCGGTGCCGAACTCCGTCAGCAGCCGGGTCCGCTCGGCGTCGTCCGTCAGCTCGACGCGGCCCAGGGGGCGGTCGGTGGCGTCCGCCATGGCGGCGAGGACGCGCAGGAACCGGCTCTCGTGGTCGTCGAGTTCCCGCTGTCCGCAGACGTCCGCGTCCGCGTCGAGGCCGACGCGTATGTTCCCGTCCTCGGGGGCGACGACGGTGACGGCGAGGTCGCTGACGCGGCCGAGCCAGACGGGGTGGAAGGAGGTCTCGTGGCCGCCGAAGCGGAAGTCCTCGGCGGCGGGGAGGATGTTGACGGTGGGTCCGACGAGTTCGGCGACGCCGTCGGTCAGACCCAGCTCCCTGGACAGTTCCTCGGCGCGGTAGCGGCCGTGCGCGAGGGTCTCGGCGATCTCGTGCCGGACCGCGTCCACGAGTGCGGCGGTGGTCATGTCCGGGCGGACCGTGACGCGCAGGGGGAGGACGTTGGAGACCATGCCGGGGAGGTCCCGGGTCCCGTCGTCGGCGCGGGCGGTGACCGGCAGGCCGAGGACGAGGTCCCGCTCGCCGGTGGCCCGGTGCAGGTAGGCGGCGACGGCCGCGACCAGCAGGCGGGAGGTGCGGACGCCGAGGGCGGCGGCGGCCTCGCGCACGCGGGCGGTGAGCCCGGGTGACAGCTCGGTCGTGCGGCGGACACGCCGTGTCATGGGCGTGCGGCCGCGCGGGACGAGGCGGACGGGCTCGGGGCGGTCGGCGAGCCGGTCCGTCCAGTGGTCGCGGTCGGCCCGGAACTGTCCGGAGGCGCGGTAGGCGCGGTCGGCGTCGGTCAGCCGGGTGAGCTCCCAGGCGGGGGCCTCGCTGTCCGTGCCGAGGGTGTAGAGCGCGCCGGCCCGGCGGGTGAGGTGGACGACGCCGGCGGCGTCGACGGCGAGGTGGTGGTACCGCTGGTACCAGCGGACGCGGTCGTCGGCCAGCCGGAGCAGGGCCTGGGCGAACAGCGGGCCGTGGGCGAGGTCCGTGGGCCGGTCGCGCTCGGCGTCGGCCCAGGCGTCGGCGGCGGCCTCCGGGTCCGGCTCGCCGCGCAGGTCGACGTGGCGGACCTCGACGGGGAGGCGGCGGACGTGCTGGCGCGGGCCGTCCGGCCCCGTCTCGACGCGGATGTGCAGGGGTTCGGCCTCCTCGGCCGCCTGCCGCACGGCGGCGGTCAGGCGGCCGAGGTCGACGGTGCCCCGCAGTTCCAGGTAGAACGCGATGTTGTACGCCGAGCTGTCCGGCTCGATCTGCTGGGCCAGCCAGATACCGGTTTGCGCACCGGTCAGTGGCAGTCCGGTCGCCTGCGTCCGGGCGGACTCGGCATCACACATGGTCGTCTTGCCTTTCCCTGGTCTTGCGTCTGCTCTGGAGCGTCAGTTCTTGGCGGCCGTCAGCAGCGGCACGATCTCGTCGATGGCGTAGGGGATGGACAGCACCGTGTTGAAGGAGAACGCGGCGCCGACGTCGGGGCCCTCGTAGGGGACGAACAGGTCCCGCTTCTCCTCGGAGACCTTCAGCTTCTTGTAGAAGGGCTCGGCCTTGATGCGGTCGTTGGCCTGGGTGCTGGAGGTGACCCAGACGAGCCGGTCGGCGTCGAGCACGTCCAGCTTCTCGGCGCTCAGTTCGGCGACGTTCCAGCCGGGCTTGGCCAGCTTGTCGATCTCGGGCTTGAGCTTGAAGCCGAGCTCGGAGAAGAAGATCGCCTTGGGGTCGCCCTTGGTGAACGCCGAGTACTTGCCCGCCTCGAAGCTGTCGGCCACGGTCAGCGTCTGCTCGGCGAACTCGGGGTGCTTCTCACGGACCGCCTTGAAGCGGGCGCCGATGTCCGCGATCTTCTTCTCGGCCTCGGCCTCCTTGCCCAGGGCCTTGCCGATCTGACGGGTGGACACCTGCCAGGGCGCCATGTAGTCGGCGTGCCCCTTCGGCTGGGCGACCACCGGGACGCCCATCTTCTTCAGCGTCTCGTACTGCTCCTTCTTCATGCCCGAGTACTGGGCGATGACCAGATCCGGCTTGAGGCCGGCGATCTTCTCCATGTTGTACTCGTCACGTTCGCCCACGACCGTCGGCGTCTGCGAGCCCCACAGGTCCTTGGTCCACGGCCACTTGCCGTACGGCTTCTCCTTGAACCAGTCGACCGAGCCGACCGGCTTGACGCCGAGCGCCAGCGCCGCGTCCTGGTCGGACAGCCCGAGGGTGACGACCCGCTTCGGCGCCTTCTTGATCTCCGTGCTGCCGTACTTGTGCTCGACCGTGACGGGGAAGGCACCGCCGGACCCGCTTCCCCCGGCGGCGGAGTCCTCCTCCTTCCCGGAGTCGCCGCCGCCGCAGGCGGTCAGGGTGAGCGCGGCGGCGAGGGCCACGGCCACGGCGGGCAGCTTGCCGAGGAGCTTCTTCGGAAGGGGAGGCGAACCGTTGGACACAGGGGTCCCTTTCACGTTCAAGGGGCGGGGGCGGGCTGACCGGTCGAGGAGACCGCGGCCGGGCAGGGGCGCGCGGCGGATCGGGAGGATCCGCAGGAGGTCCCGGGAGGCGTGCGGAGACGACGACACGAGATAACTTAGGCAAACCTAACCTAAGTCAGGAGCCCCTGTCGACGGGGGCCTCGCGGCCATCTCGACGGAAGATCCCCGTCGTTGCGAGGTTAGGCAAGGCTTGCTTTACTTGCGAGCGATCAAGCCACCGCCCCAAGGAGGAACCCCATGCGGGTCGTCATGTTCGGCTATCAGACCTGGGGGCACCGCACCCTTCAGGCGCTCCTCGACTCCGAGCACGACGTGGCACTGGTCGTGACGCACCCCAAGAGCGACCACGCGTACGAGAAGATCTGGAACGACTCCGTCGCCGACCTCGCCGAGCAGCACGACGTGCCCGTCCTGATCCGCAACCGCCCCGACGACGAGGAGCTGTTCGCCCGGCTCAAGGAGGCCGACCCGGACGTCATCGTCGCGACCAACTGGCGCACCTGGATCCCGGAGCGCATCTTCAACCTGCCGCGGCACGGCACGCTCAACGTGCACGACTCGCTGCTGCCGGCCTACGCCGGCTTCTCCCCGCTGATCTGGGCCCTCATCAACGGCGAGAAGGAGGTGGGAGTCACCGCGCACATGATGGACGAGGTCCTCGACGCGGGCGACATCGTCCTCCAGCGCGCGGTGCCGGTGGGCCCGAGGGACACCACCGCCGACCTGTTCCACAAGACACTGGAGCTGTTCGGGCCCCTCACCGTGGACGGCCTGGACCTGATCGCCTCCGGGCGCACCGACTGGGTCAAGCAGGACCGCAGCAAGGCCAGTTTCTTCCACAAGCGCTCCACCGAGGACATCCGGATCGACTGGAACTGGCCCGCGGAGGTGCTGGACCGCCTCGTACGGGCCCAGTGCGCGCCGTACCCGAGCGCCTTCACCCACCACCGCGGCAAGCGCCTGGAGGTCGTGGCCGCCAGGGTGTCCGAGGGCCGCTACGGCGGCACACCCGGCCGGATCTTCTACCGGGAGGGCGACGCGGTGGTGATCGTCGCCGGCGCCGACGCCCGGACCGGCCGCAACCACGGGCTGGCGATCGAGCGGGTCCGCACCGAGGACGGCCAGGAGCTGTCCGCGGCCGACTACTTCACCACGATGGGCGGCTACCTCACCGGCCGCCCCTGACCCCTCGACACCGGCCCGCACCCCGCCCCCGCGGGGGTGCGGGCCGGCCCGTTCGGCAGACCTCCCGCGAGCGGCCGGGGCCGGGTCCGGCCCGGCGCGCGGGAGCACGGAAAGGCCGCTCATGAGCACGCACGACGACCGGGTGCGGCGGTACGCGCACCTGTGGTCGACCCCCTCGGACCGGTGGGTCATCTGGCACGCCACCGACGGGACCATGGTCTTCGACACCATGACGAACTGCCCGGAGTTCATCGACGACGGGCCGACCCTGCGCGGGGTCCTGCGCAGGATGCGCGACGCGGGCGCGCCCGAGACGGACGACTATCCGGGCGGCCCCTGCTGAGGCGCGCTCCCCCGCACCCCACCCCCAGTTCACGCGAGTCAGGACCCGCCTGGCTCCACCCGGTGCTGTCCGGGACGCCCCCGGGCGCGAGCGGCGTACCCGCGCGCCCGGAGTGAGGAAAGGACCACCGTGGCCGCGGCGCACTGCCCGACAGCCGTCTCCCCCACCGGCGAGCGGACCCTCGCACCGCCCTCCGTACGGGTGGCGGACCCCGCCGACGCGGCGGAGCTGTACGCGCTGTCGGAGCCGTTCATGCGCTCCGGCGCCCTCCTGTGGCGGACGCCCGGGACGTACGCGGCGACGGCCCGGGAGTTCCTCGTGGCCGAGGACGGCGACGGCGTTTTGGAGGGGTGCGTGGCCCTGCGCGCGTACCCGGGGGACGCTCGGGCCCCGGCCGGGATGCCCGCGGTGCTCCACAACTTCTGTGTGCGCTCCGGGCGTCAGCGGCGCGGGGTGGGGTCGCGGCTGCTGGCCGCGCTGCTGCGGGAGGCCGCCGCGCGGTCGGTCGGCGAGGTGTTCGCGGCGACGACCGGTGGCGGCGAGGCGTTCGTCCGCTGCGGTTTCCGGGAGGCGGACGCCGCGCGGGCGCCACGGGCCTGGGCGGTGTCCCTGGATCCGGGGCGCGGCTCACGGGTCTTCGCCCGTTCCCTGGCCGTGCCGCTCCCCGCGGGGGCGGTACGGGCGCGGGCCGGCGGCCGCGTCGGATAGCGCCCGCCTCCTCGCCGCCCGGAAGCCGTGGGCCCTCGTTGGACGAGGGCCCACGGCTTCCGGGCGGCGACGTCGTTCCCGGCGTTGTGGCGGAAGCGCCGCACAGCCCTCCCGGAGACCCGGGAGGGCTGTGCGGCGCGGTAGCGGCCGGGGTCAGCCGAGCGGTA
The DNA here is from genome assembly GCF_002192455.1 of Streptomyces albireticuli. Lineage (NCBI taxonomy): Bacteria > Bacillati > Actinomycetota > Actinomycetes > Kitasatosporales > Streptomycetaceae > Streptomyces > Streptomyces albireticuli. Next base: position 7,242,739 of record NZ_CP021744.1, on the reverse strand, counting down.
CGGCCGTCAGGTCACCGGCGGGTACGTCCTGTTCGGCGCGGCGCAGCAGCAGCGAGTCGCACATCTCGCCCGAGCGGACGGCCAGTGTGGAGAGCAGCGACGAGGTGATGCCGTGGGTGTGCTCGGTGCCGCCCTGGAGGTAGATGCCGGCGCGGACCCGGTCGGTGGTCAGCACCCGGTGGTCGCGGCCCACGCGCAGCCGGCCGAGGCCATCGGTGAGGCACTCGGCGGCCAGGTCGCCGAGCAGGTCCCGGGGGTCGGCCGGCCGGTAGCCGGTGGCGAGCACCACGGCGTCGCAGTCGAGCACCAGGTCCTCGTCCGCGGTCAGGGAGCGGATCACCGCGCGGGCGCCGCCGGGGATGTCCTGGACGGCCGTGAGGCGGGTCGCGTTGAGGATGCGCAGCCGTTCGTGGCCCTGGACCTTCTCCTGGTAGGCGGTGCGGTAGAGCTGCTCGATCAGGTCGCCGTCGACGACGGAGTAGTTGGTATTGGCGTGGTAGCCGAGCAGTGCCCGCTTGGTGTCCTCGGGGGCGTCGTAGAAGTGGTCCACGGCGGCCGGGTCGAAGATGCGGTTGGCGAAGGGGCTGTCGTCGGCCGGGCTGTAGCCGTAGCGGGAGAAGACCGCGCAGACCTCGGCGTCGGGGAAGGAGCGGTGCAGGTAGTCGGCGGTCTCGGCGGCGGACTGGCCCGCGCCGACCACGACGAAGCGGCGGTGCGGACGGACCGTCAGTTCTGGTGCGCGGAACAGCAGATCACGGTTGTGCCAGACGTGCGGGCCGAGGCTGACGCCGTCCGGGACGCGCGGGGTCAGCCCGGTGCCGAGCACGACGTTGCGGGCGCGCCGGACGGCCTCGCCGGCCGGGCCGGCCACGGCGCGGTGCACGACGCCGACACTCTCCACGGTCCCGTCGTCGCCCGTCACCGGCCGCACGGCGACAGCGGTACGGCCGTACCCGACGGACCGGTCGAACTCGGCGGCGCACCACTCGAAGTAGTCGTGGAACTCGATCCGGGTGGGGTAGAAGCTCTTCTGGTTGATGAAGTCGGCGAGCCGGCCGCGCTCCTGAAGGTAATGCAGGAAGGAGAACCGGCTGCCGGGGTCCCGCATGGTGACGAGGTCCTTGAGGAACGACACCTGCATGGTGGCGCCTTCGAGGAGCATCCCCTGGTGCCAGCCGAACCGCTCCTGGCGCTCCAGGAATCCGGCGCGCAGCGGGCTGCCGGGGTGCCGGCGGTTGTGGCCGTCGATCGCGATGGCCAGGGCGAGATTGGCGGGGCCGAAGCCTATGCCGACCAGATCGTCGATGGGGCCGCCGCCCGTGAGTGCGGTGTCCCCGCGCCGTGCCGACATGCTCGTCCTTTCGCTGTGCCGCCCGGCCCCACGAGAGCTCCAGTGGGCAGCGCAAGAAGTTGATGTTTAGGTAAGCCTAACCTAACTTTCTGGTCGGCTTATATGTCAAGTCCCCGGCCCGTTCGGCATTTGAGGACCGGGGACAGGGCGGCGGCGCCGGCCGCCGCACCGCTCAGGAGCTGTACGCGCTGTTCTCGTGCACGTACTCCGCGGTCAGGTCGTTGGCCCAGATCACCGCCGTCTCCCCACCCGCCGCCAGGTCGGCCGTGATACGGACCTCCCGGCCCCGCATGTCGACGAGGTCGCGGTCGGCCCCGATGGAGCCGTTACGGCAGACCCAGACGTCGTTGATGGCCACGTTGAGCCGGTCCGGGTCGAAGACCGCCGAGGTCGTGCCGATCGCGGACAGCACCCGCCCCCAGTTGGGGTCCTCACCGTGGATCGCGCACTTCAGCAGATTGTTCCGCGCCAGGGAACGCCCCACCTCCACCGCGTCGTCCTCGCTCGCCGCGCCGACCACCTCGATACGGATGTCCTTCGACGCACCTTCCGCGTCCCCGATCAGCTGCCGCGCCAGGTCGTCGCACACCACCCGCACCGCCTCCGCGAACTCCCCCGCGTCCGGCACCACTTCCGAGGCACCCGACGCCAGCAGCAGCACCGTGTCATTGGTCGACATACAGCCGTCGGAGTCGATCCGGTCGAACGTGGTCCGCGTCGAGGCCCGCAGCGCCGCGTCGAGGGCGGGGGCACCGAGATCGGCGTCGGTGGTCAGCACCACGAGCATCGTGGCGAGCCCCGGCGCGAGCATGCCCGCACCCTTGGCCATGCCGCCCACCGTCCAGCCCTCCCCCTCGTACACGGCGGTCTTGTGGACGGTGTCCGTCGTCTTGATCGCCAGCGCCGCGCTCTCCCCGCCATGGGCGGACAACTCGGCGGCCGCCTTCCCGATCCCGGGCAGCAGCTTGTCCATCGGCAGGTACACACCGATCAGCCCGGTGGAGGCCACCGCGATCTCCCCCGCGCTGTGGCCCAGCACCTCCGCCGCCTTCTCCGCGGTGGCACGGGTGTCCTGGAAGCCCCGCGGGCCGGTGCAGGCGTTCGCCCCACCCGAGTTCAGCACCACCGCCGAGACCCGGCCCCCCTTGAGGACCCGCTCCGACCACAGCACCGGAGCGGCCTTCACACGGTTCGCCGTGAACACCCCCGCCGCCGCCGGCCTCGGCCCCTCGTTCACCACCAGGGCGAGATCGGCGTCACCGCTCTCCTTGATCCCGGCCGCGATACCCGCCGCCGTGAAACCCTTCGCTGCCGTGACGCTCATGGAGCCGCTCCCGTGATGTCGCTGTCCCACCACCCCCGACGAGGCTTAGCTTAGGCTAACCTAACTTCCACGGGTGATCACCCTTCGCCGGGCGGGACAACGGCGGGACATGGCGGGGCGGGGCGTGGTCGTCCGGTGGCCTCTACAGGCCCAGACGGCGGTGGCGGGTGCGGTAGTACCCCAGTGCCTTGTCGAACTCGCTCTTGTCGAACTCCGGCCAGTGGACGGGGCAGAAGTAGAACTCCGAGTAGACGGTCTGCCAGGGCATGAACCCGGACAGGCGCTGCTCCCCCGAGGTGCGGATCACCAGGTCGGGGTCGGGCTGGCCCGAGGTGTCCAGGTAGTGGTCGAACTCCTCGGGCCGGATGCCGTCGGCCAGGACGGGCAGGGTGCCCGCCTCCCGGTGGGCGAGGAAGAGGTTCCGCACGGCCCGCGTGATCTCGTCGCGGCCGCCGTAGGCGACGGCGATGTTGACGACCGGGTCGGAGCGGCGTCCCGACCGGCGGGCCAGCCGGACCAGCCCGTCGGCGAGCCGGGCGGGCAGCACCTCCGGGGCGCCGATGATCCGGATGCGCCAGTGCCCGGTGGCGGCTATCTCCTCGGCGATGCTCATGATGACGTGCAGGAGGCCGGTCAGCTCCTCGTGCGGCCGGTGGAGGTTCTCGATCGACAGCGGCCAGAGGGTGACGGTCTCGATCTCTTCTGCGCCGCGGCACCAGGAGAGCAGGTCCAGGACGCGCCGGCCGCCCCGCTGGTACCCCGCCAGGGTGGGGAGGCCGCGGTCGTGGGCCCAGCGGCGGTTGCCGTCCAGGATCACGGCCAGGTGGCGCAGCAGGGGCCTGCCGCCGGCCACGGGAGGCACGAGGGTGTCGCCGCTACCGGTGGTGAGGCTCATGGCATCTCCTGGCCTGGCTCGGCGGAAGGGGACCCGACGCCGGGGAGCGGTGCTGCCCGGTGCCGGGGTTGCTCCTGGTGACGCGCGCTCTTGCCCTCGGTCCGGCCGACCGCCCGTCGGCGCCGGCAGCCGTGCGGGAACTCCCTCCGTACCTTCGCTGATCCGTACCGCTTGCCGGTCGGTGCCCCTTGCCGGTCCGCGCCGCCGCCGGACGCCCCGGCCGGCACACGGCGCGCCGGTGTCCCCGCCGTTCCCCGGGAAAAGGGCAGGCGGACAAGCGGCGCCTCTCCCATGGTCCCCGCCGGCGGGGCGTTCGCGAAGGCGCGCGCCACCCGCGCTTGACGCGTACGCGTTCCTACGAAGTGCGCGGTGGTGCAACCCCCTTCGTAAGCAGCCGTCCGTACGCCAGAGCGAGGACGGGGCGTCGAGGAGTGACGGCCGGGCGCGGTGGGCCCGCCGCGCGGGACCGGTTCAGCGCGCGGGGCACTGCTTCCAGGCGAAGTGGTAAAGGGTGTTGATGCTGCCGTCCGTGGAGTCCATCGCCATGAAGCTGTTGGTCTTCGCCGGGTCGGAGGTGCCCGCTTCCACCCGCAGCTCGGTGTTGATGTTGAAGTACCGCACGGCACCGCACGGCGCGTAGATCAGCGCGTCGATCTCCGTGGTGTCGGAGGTCTGCCAGCCGTCGTTGAGCGGCCCGGCGAACGGGTGGTTCATGTAGGCGGTCTGCGACATGCCCTGGAAGTAGTAGGTGGCCCGCTGGAGGGCGGTGGCCCCCTTCTCCAGGTGTGCGAACCCGCGGTAGTCGGCCTTGGCGACGGCGTAGGTGAAACCTTGGGGGACATGGACGTTCAGGCTGAGCTGACAGTTCTTCCGGGCGTCCGTCGGCTTGGAACCGACGCCCACCTGTGCGACGTAGCTGCTGTACGACACGGTGAAGGCCTGGTTGTCCGGTGAGACGGCCACGTTGGCCGATCCGGCGGGGCAGCCGGAGCCGTTCACGGACACCACATCGATCACGATCTTGTCCGGCGGCGGCACCCCGTCCGTGGCCGCCGCCCCGGGCGACGCCGACACCGCGAGCAGCAGCCCCGCCGCGCCACCCACGACCACCGGTCTCGTCACCGCTCCGCGCAGCCTTCCGCACACCGGTCCGAGGCCCGCCCCGCGCTCCCGTCTGAACTCCGGTCCGAACATGGAGATCCCTCCCACTGCCCCACGGCCCGTTCGAGCATCTGATGTGCTCATGCCACCATCGGTCACCGGATGTGTACAGCACAGGTTGAGCCGATACCACGGTGCCCGGTGACCCGCCCGCGGGGCGGATCACCGGGCACAAGCGTGAGGTTCCCCGCCGTGCGCGCCCGGCGCGACCGGTCAGGGGCACTCCTTCCAGGAGAAGTGGTAGAGCGTGTTGACGCTGCCGTCCGTGGAGTCCATCGCCATGAAGCTGTTGGTCGTGTCGGTGTCGGAGGTGCCGGCGCCGACCCGGAGCTCGGTGTTGACGTTGAGGATCCGCTGCGCGCCGCACGGGGCGTAGACCAGGGCGTCGGCCGCCGTCACGTCGGTCGTCCGCCAGTTGTCGCTGAGCGGGCCGGTGAAGCGGTGCGTCACGGACGTCGTCTGCGACATCCCCTGGAAGTAGTAGCTGGCCTTCTCCAGGCCCGTGGCGCCCCGCTGGAGGTGGGCGAAGCCCCGGTAGTCGGCCTTGGCTATCGCGTAGGTGTACCCCTGCGGGACGTGGATGTTCAGACCGAGCTGACAGTTCTTCCGGAAGTCCGTCGGCCGGGAGCCGACGCCCACCTGCGCGAGGTAGTCGCTGTAGGTCACGGTGAACGCCGTGTTGTCGCCGGCGACCGCGACCGCCGCCGTGCCGGCCGGGCAGCCCGAGCCGTTGACCGACACCACGTCGATCACGACCTTGTCCGGCGGAGGGGTCCCGTCGGCGGCGGCCGCCGACGGTGAGAACGACGCGGCCGCCATCAGCGCCACGGCCGCGCCACCGATCATCACCGGTCTGAACATGGGGTTCCCTCCCACGACTCTGCGGACTCGCTCCGCCCTGTCCTTGCCTCCACGAAAATAGGGCATGTACAAGTCAAGTCAAGCCATTCGGAACCCCTAAGACCGCACGGTGTGCCGGGCTCGGGAAGCGGTTTCCGGCCATGGTGCGCACAGCGGAACACCAGGGCCGGAAGCCGCCGTTCGGTGTACGCGCGGAACCGCCGGGCGGTCGGCCGGTCCCCCCGGCCTGCCTACACCGGCTCGGACACGGGGCGCCTCCGGTCGTCCGGGGCCTCCACCAGGTCGTGGAGGTCCGGCGCCCGCGCGTCGGGGTCGTCCTGCGGGAAGAAGAACGTGAGGGCGAGGGCGCCGGCGGCCAGGACCCCGTAGAGCACGGCGAAGGCCGCCCAGGCGGGCAGCGGGTGCGCGGCGGCCTGGACGGCGCCCGCGCCGACGCCGGCCAGGACGGGGGTGACCACACTGACCCGCCGCACGCCGACCCCCGCGACCAGGGCGAGGGCCACGGCGCCGCCGTAGCCGAGCGCGGTGACGAGGAAGACGCTCGCGGGCCCCAGCTCCGCCCTCTGGTGGTCCAGCCATCCGTAGGCCGCCACGAGGCCCGCGCCGAGGGGGACCAGGAAGCCGGGCAGCAGCGCGCGGCGGCCCTTCGCCGCGTGGTGGAGGCAGAGGCCGGTGGCCGCCAGCGAGACGCCGACGAGGACGGCGAGGTGGGCGGGGTACGAGAACCAGACCCCGGTGCCGGCCATGACGGCGAACCAGGCGCACACGGCCGCCGCGAGCGCCGCGGACGGGGCGACGAGGGACAGGACGAGCGGCAGGCACACGAGCGGCCGGAACAGCTCCATCAGTCCCCGGGCCACGTACGTGCGCGGGCGGTCGCCCGAGGGCTGGAGGGCCCGCCAGGCGACGAGGCCGAGCCGCAGGGCGGCGCGCCGGGGCGCGGGCCGGCGGACGAGTTCGCCGACCGGCTCGGCCCCGACCTCGACGAGGGGGACCAGCCGCTCGTCGAGCGGCCTGTCGTCCGGCGGTGGTGGCGGCACGGGTGTGTCGGGCTCCGCCCCGAGGGGCTCGTCGCGCCCTTCCTCCTGGAGGCTTTCGAGCAGCGGGAGTTCCTCGTCGAGGATCTGCCGCTGGATCCGCTCGGTGACGGCGGCGCGCACGGGGTCCCAGGGGCTTCCCGTGGGCGCGGCGGCCACCGGGGCGTCGAGCAGGCCGGCGAGGGCCGGGTCGTCCGGGCCGGTGTAGAGCTTCGCCAGCCGCTCGTCCGTCGCGACGACGTCCACCAGCGAGGCGGCGGTGTCCAGCCGTCCCCAGGTCCAGTCGTTGAGCCGCCAGCGGACGCTCAGGAAGGAGGCGAAGTTGCGCAGCTCGTTGCCGCCGAGCTTGGCGTCGACCAGGTCCTCCGCGGCGGCGGGGAAGGCCTGCCGGGTGGCCCAGCTGGAGTTGGCGGCCGACACGGTGTGGAAGCGGATGCGGGTGGGTTCGCCCAGCGGGTCGGGGCGCAGGGGCCCGATGAGCACCTCGGCGGCGAGCAGCGCGTCCAGCACGCCGTCCGGGCCGGCGCCCTGGAGTCCCCCGAAGCCCGGCACGGGCCGGCGCACGTCCGCCCCGATCTCGCGGCCCAGGGCGGCCAGGCGCCGCCACACCGGCCCGTAGAGGTCCTCGGGCCAGTCGGCGTCGAGGTCGGCGGTCGCGGGGTTGGCGACGGCGACCGCGGCGGCCAGCCGGCCCGGCCACTCCTGCCAGGCGGCCACGTCCTCGGGGCCCGGCGTGCCCGCCTCGGCCATGACCGCGCCCAGCCAGACGGTGGCCTCGCGGATCCGCCGGACGGGTTCCTCGCCGCACTCGCGGAAGCGCCGGAGCACCAGCCGGTCCCGGACGGCGACCAGCGTGGCGACGGCCAGCCGGCAGGCGTACAGGCGTTCGCGGGCGGCCGGGGACACGGTCTGCCCGGTCTCCTCCGCCGCCTGGATCCCGTCGAAGAGCAGCCGCACGGCGCGGGCCAGCGGCAGCGGCGAGATGCCGTACGCCCGTACGTCCGCGAGCGAGCCGGGCTCCGCGGGGAGCGCGAGCCCGTCGGCGGCCTGGCGCAGCCGCTGGAGGCAGAAGGGCGAGCCGCCGCCGTCGAGCGGGCCGGGCCCCGGTGGCAGGGGCAGCGGGTCCGGGCCGGTGACCTCGGCCGGGTCCTCCAGGAGACGGGCGAACCGGTCGGCCTCGGCCCGCCCGGTCAGCGTCCGGTGGCGGGCCAGCCGGCCGGGCCGGAGCGCCTCCCGCGCCCACCCGGTGGCGGGCAGGGCGGCCACCGGGGCCTGCCGCTGCTCGGCGGCCGACTGGGCGGCGCGCAGGTCGACGGCGTCCTCCCAGAGCGACTCGGAGCCGGCCTTGATGGCCGAGGCCCGCCGGGCGAGCCGCAGCAGCCGGGTCATCCGGCGCTGCTGAACCGGGTGCGCCACGGCGTCCGGGAGCATGGGGGGCTCGGGTTGCAGATAGAGCAGCCAGCGGTCGACCGGCGCCTTCGCGGGCATGCCGGCGATGGCGCGGACGGCCCAGGCGACGGGGATGTTGTCCAGGAGGCCGCCGTCGACGAGTTCGAGGCGGCCGTCGGGCGCCTCGCCGTGGCCCGCCTCGCTGCTGACGGAGCTCATGTCGACGACGTCCGGGTCGTGCGGCGGCACCGTGCTGCCGGGGGCGCCGACGAAGGGCTGCCCCGGCTCGAAGGCGCCGGGGAACGACGAGCTCGTGCGGGCGGCGTAGGCGAGGCGGCGTACGGCGTCCTCCGGGGGCCAGGGGCCGGACGGGCTGCCGAAGTCGGTGAGGAAGGCGGTGCCGGGCCGGTGCCGGAAGCGGAAGAAGGCGCGGGTGCGCCCCACTTCCAGCGGCTGGCCGATGGTGGGGCGCACCCAGTCCTGGCGGGGGGTGACCCGGGTGGCCGTGAGGATCAGGCGTACGGGGCCGCCGCCGGGCCGGTCCGGGGGCTGCTTGCCGATCTCTGTCAGGAGGCTGTCGGCGAGCCGCTCGTAGAAGACCTCGTCGCCGCGGAGCAGGGAGTCCGGGACGCGCGGGAGGTCCGGCGGGGAGTCCGGCGGCTCCGGGAGGCCCGGCAGGCGCGGGGTGCCGGGGCTGCGGGTCAGGGACTCCAGGTCGCCCAGGCGCAGCCACAGGCGGCGCATGTTGTCGCCGAACTCCATGCCGTAGGCCAGATGGCAGGCGAGGAGAGCGCCGTTGAGTCCCCCCGCGCTGGTGCCGGCGAGGACGTCGACGGTCACGTCGTCGTAGCGGCAGAGGTCCAGGAGCGCGCCGTAGCCCTCGGCACCCGGCGCGGCGGCACCGCGCGCCCGGTCCTGGGCCGCCCCGCGCAGCGCGGCGATCTCCCGGCAGCCCCCGCCCATCCAGACGGCGAGGCTGACTCCGCCGCGCATGGCCACCGCGATCCGCAGCTCCTTGGGGACCTGATCCATGGGACCAGCCTGTACGCGGCGGCTCCGCGGCGCACGTCCGTACCCCCTTGAGGGGGTCCGTTTGCGGCCGGCGGTCCCGGCCCAGGGGGTAGACCGGGGCCGCCGGGGGCGTCCGAGGGGGCGGAGCGCCCGAACGGAACACCGGGGGCCGACGAGGAGGTGTCGTCCCTGGATGTTCGTCCATGTCCCGGGGCCGCCGCTTCAGGGGCCCGGGGGTGCCCACGAAGTAAATATATTTACCGCCAAGTAAGCAAGTGCATGAAAAATTTCATGTGTGTTTGGGGCGGAAAACCCCGGTGACACCCGGTGCGGCGGCCGGGCTCAGCCGGTCCGGCGCCGGCGCCGGGTCAGGAGTCCAGGAAGAAATCGTGCTGGTCGGCGGCCTGCTCGTACTTCTCCAGGCGGAGCTGGGTGCGCTCGGGGTCCGCGTCGGCCATCGCCTGGAGGAGGGCCGCCGAGAGGATCCCCGGGGCGGCGTACGAGTCGAAGACGAGGCGCGAGCCGGTGCCGGCGGTGAGCGCCACGTCGGCCTCCTCCACGAGCGGCCCCAGCGTCAGGTCGGTGATCAGCGCGACGCGCAGGCCGGTGCTGCGCGCGGCCCGCATCGCGGCCAGGGTCTCCTTGGCGTGCCGCGGCATCGCGAAGGCGAGCACCCAGGTGCCGCCCGCCTCCCGGGACTGGAGCAGCGCGTCGTAGGCGACGCTGCCGCCGCGGGACACCAGGCGCACGTCCGGGTGGATCCGCCGGGCCGCGTAGGCGAAGTACTCCGCCAGGGAGACGGAGATCCGCAGGCCGAGGACGGTCAGCGGGACCGATGTGGCGAGTTCGCGGCCGATGTCGAGGACCTGGTCGGCGTCGGCGAACACGCGGCGCAGGTGCTCCAGGTTCGCGATCTCGGCGTCGACGGCCGCCTGGAGCTCGTTGCGGCGGACCTCCTCCCTGGCGCCCGGCGCGCCGGCGACCGCGCGCAGCGCGATGGGCTGGAGCGCCTCCCGGAGCGCGGGGTACCCGCTGAACCCCAGCGAGGACGCGAACCGGGTCACCGACGGCTGGCTGACGCCCACCCGCTCGGCGAGGTCCGTGATCGACAGGAACGCGGCCTCGGTGAGGTGGTCGGTGATGTACTGCGCGATGCGCCGTTGCGCGGGGGACAGCCGGTGGCCGCCGAACAGGGCGCGGATCTTCTCCGCGGCGGGCGGCTCCGCCGCCGGGGACCGCGTGCCCGGCGTGATCGCGGACGCCTGCGCGCGTGCCTGCTGCCCTGATGGCACCGGCGTGCCTCCCTCTCCTCCGATTTCCGCTCAACATAGCCCACCCGCCGGTGCCGTCCGCCACGGGCGGACGGCACCCGGACGGGCGGCGGCCCGCGGGCCGCCGGACCGGCTCAGTGGGGGGACGCGGCGGGCTCCAGGACGAGGACGGGGATCTCGCGCTCCGTCTTCGCCTGGTAGTCGGCGTAGTCCGGGTACGCGGCGACCGCGCGCTCCCACCACAGCGCCTTCTCCGCGCCGGTGACCTCCCGTGCGGTCACGTCCCGCCGCACGGGCCCGTCCTGGAGCTCGGCCCTGGGGTCGGCGACGAGGTTGTGGTACCAGACCGGGTGCTTGGGCGCGCCGCCCTGCGAGGCGACCACGGCGTACGCGCCGTCGTGCTCGACCCGCATCAGGGGCGTCTTGCGAATCTTGCCGCTCCTGGCCCCGAGCGTCGTGAGGATCACGACGGGCATCCCCCGCAACGTCGTCCCCTCGGTGCCGCCGGAGCCCTCGAAGAGCTCGACCTGCTCCCGCACCCAGTCCGCCGGGCTGGGCTCGTACTCACCCTCAAGAGGCATGGTCCATCCGTTCCGTCGTCGAGAACGCGTGTCATCCTGCTTCCCCGACCATGACGCACCCTCAGCTCCCTCCGCAATCACGCGCGTACGCGTCGGCCCCACGGGACACGGACGGCCGCGGTGCCGGGTGACGTCCCGCGCCTCGCCCCCGCGCTCCGTCACCCGTCCAGCGCGATGCCGTTCTTGGCCTTCTCCAGGGACTCCTCCGGCGGCATTCCGCCCGGGTTCTCGTCCACGAGCGCCTGGTTGAGGGCGACGAACGGCCGCATGCGGGCCTCGTAGCGGGCGAACGCGGCGGTGTGCTCGCCGGGCGTCCGGCCGAGTTCGGCGGCCAGGACGTACGCGCCCACGAGGGCCAGGCTCGTGCCCTGGCCGGAGAGGGGGGAGGCGCTGTGGCCCGCGTCGCCCACGAGGGCCACCCGGCCGGTGGTCCAGCGGTCCATGCGGATCTGGGCCATCGCGTCGAAGTAGAAGTCGGGCGCGTTCCGCATCGCCTCCAGCAACCGCGGGGTCTCCCAGCCCACATGCGCCAGCCGCTCCGCCATGAGCGCCTTCTGCCGCTCGGCGTCGCGGTGGTCGTAGGCGACCGGCTCCGACCGGAAGCCCAGCGTGGCCCGCAGCTCGCTGTTGGCGCGCACGGGGTAGACGCAGTAGCTCACGGAGTCCTCGGTGAGCCAGACCTCCCAGTCGTCGAGGTCCAGGAAGTTGTCGGTGCTGAACACCGTCAGGTACGCGCCGAGGTGCCGTACGTACCGCTCCTCCGGCCCGAAGGCCAGCCGCCGCACATTCGAGTGCAGGCCGTCCGCGCCCACCACGAGGCCGAACGTCCGCGCCGCGCCCCGCTCGAAGGTGACCCGCACCCCGTCCGCCCGCTCGTCGAGCGCGGCGACGGAGTCGTCGTAGCGGAACTCCACCCCCTCGTCGAGCGCCCGCCGGTGGAGCAGCCCGGTGAGGTCCTCGCGCAGGAGCTCGATGTCGGCGCTGTCCAGCCGCCCGCCGCTGAAGGTCATCTCGGTGGAGCGCCACCGCTCGTCGCCCTCGGGGCCGAGCATCGACATGCCGCGCAGCCGGGTGCGGGCGCCGCGCGCCTCCTCCAGGATCCCGGCCCGGTCGAGGACGTCCAGGGCGACGCCGCGGACGTCTATCGCCTGGCCGCCGGGGCGCACGGCGGGGGCCCGCTCGACGACGGTCGGGGCGAAGCCGTTGCGGCGGAGCCAGTAGGCGAGCGTGAGGCCGGCGACGCCGGCCCCGGAAACGAGGACGGTCTTCATGGGAATCACCTTTCTGTACGACGTATGCTTCTGAATGTACGCCGTACACGCAGGCCCGCCAAGCCCTGCCATCCAGGCATAAGCCAGGGTCTGAGCTAGTACAGACCCGCCGGAGACGCGTGTCTCCCCTGCTAGCCTGTGTACTAGTACAGGATGAAGGAGTCCCTCCGTGGCCGAAAAAAACGTTCCGCCGTACCTGCGCATCGCCGCCGAGCTCCGGCGGCGCATCGCGGACGGCGAACTCTCCCCCGGCGACCGCGTCCCGTCGACCCGGCGGATCGCCCAGGAGTGGAACGTCGCGCTCGCCACCGCCACCAAGGTCCTGACCGCCCTGCGGCAGGAGGGCCTCGTGGAGGCCCGGCCGCGGGTCGGCACCGTGGTCGCCGAGCGGGGCGGCGGCGGCCCCGCGCGCACGTCCCCGGACGAGCACGCGCGCACCGCCGCGAGGACCGCGTCCCCGTCCGGGTCCGCACCCGCGCACGACCGTGAGCTGACCCGCGACCGCGTCGTGGGCGCGGCCGTCGCCCTCGCCGACTCCGAGGGGCTGGCCGCCCTGTCCATGCGCGGGGTCGCCGCCCGGCTCGGGGTCGCCGCCATGTCGCCGTACCGCTACGTGAACAGCAAGGACGACCTGGTGTCCCTCATGGCCGACGCCGTGCTCGCGGAGGCGGAGTACCCCCGCGACGCCCCGGCCGGCTGGCGGAGCCGGCTGGAGCTGGGGGCGCGCACGCTGTGGGCGCTGCACCGCGCACACCCCTGGCTCGCGCAGATCGGGCCCCTCACCCGCCCGCTGGCCGTCCCCTCGCTGATCGCCTACTCCGAGTGGATGCTCGGCGCCCTCGACGGCCACGGCCTCGACCCGGCGACCATGCTGGACCTCAACGCGCTGATCTACAGCTACATCCAGGGCACCGCCGTCCACCTGGAGCGGGAGGCCCAGGCGGCGAGCACCACCGGGCTGACGGACGAGCAGTGGATGGACTCCCAGACCGCCGCCTACGCCGCACTCGTCGCCTCCGGCCGGTTCCCGACGTTCGCCAAGGTGCTCGGGTCCTTCGGGGACGAGGGGTACGACCTGCGCCTCGACGCGATGTTCGAGCTCGGCCTCACCTCGATGCTCGACGGCCTGACCGCGCTGATCGAGGACCCGCGGCGGGCCCGGCCGTAGGCTCCCGCCGCGTACGACCGCGGGCTCCCGGGGTGTGGGGCCCCCGGGAGCCGCCGGCGCCCTACCGCCCGCGCCGGCCGGGGGTGATGACGAAGTCGAAGGTCGCCTGTTTCGCCGGCCCGGCCTGGCGGACGTTCATCAGCAGCGCCGGGTTGAAGATCGGGTCGGTGTTGTTGCGCGGCTCCCCGGGGAAGTAGAGCTGGGTCGTGAGGATCCGGCCGCCGGGCGCCTGGACCTTGACGTGGAGGTGGCGGGTGCGGCCCGGGTAGAGGCCCGGCACGATGGTCGTCAGGGTGAACGCCCCGCGCGCGTCCGTATATTGATGGCCTCTCATCCGGAAGCCCCGGTTGTCGTACGCGCCCGCGTCGTCCGCCTGCCAGAAGTCCATCAGGGCGTGCGCGACCGGCAGGCAGGTGAGCCCGAAGACGAAACCGGAGACCGTGAGCCGGGTGCCCCGGGTCCCGGGCTCCAGCAGGGAGGCGCGCTCCGGGGAGTTCGGCTTGAAGTACGGGCCCTCGGTCTGCGGTGGCGTCGGGTCGTCCCCGTCGTCGCAGAACGGTGTGGGCTCCAGGGGCGCGTCCGAGGGCCGGTGGTCGCGCGCGAGCGCCGCGCCGCCGCCGAGCAGCGCGGGTACCGGCACCGCGACGAGCGCCGCCTTGAGCAGGGTCTTACGGCTGACCGGCCGCCGTCCCACGGCCGCCGCGCCGATGCCGTCGATGCCTCCGGGTCCGCCGGTGCTTCCTATGCCGCCTTCGGCGCCGTGCTCGTCCGTCATGGTCCGCCTCCTGGGGGTGAGTTGGCTCGCTGACGAACCTAGGGACGCGGGCCGTGCGGATCGATGGACTCCGTTCGGTGAACGTGGTGATTCCCTCCGGCCGTACGGCGGAAGTCCCCGGGACTGACCCCCGTCTCGCGCCGGAAGAAGCGGCAGAAGTACGCGGGGTCCGTGAACCCCACCCGGCGGGCGACCTGGCCGACGGTGAGGGCGGAACCGGTCAGCAGCCGCTTGGCCTCCAGGGTCCGCGTGGCGCGGACCAGCTCCCCGGGCGTCCGTCCCGTGGTCTGCTTGACGGCCTCGTTCAGATAGCCGACCGAGACCCCGAGGCGCGCGGCGTACGCCCCGACCGACCGCTCGGCCCCGGCGGTCGCGGTGAGGAGCAGGCCGAACTCCCGGGAGACCGCCGCTGCCCGGCCGGTGCCGGGCCCGGGGCCCGTCGCGCCGGGCAGGCGCAGCGCGCGCACGAGCAGGATGTGCAGATACGCCTCCAGCACGGACGCGTAGCCGTCCGCCTTGGCGGTGAACTCCCGCCCCATCGCCCGGACCAGCCGGCCGAGCCCCGCGGTGTCCTCGCCGTTCGGCCCCCGGGGCAGGTCCAGCCACGGCCGTTCGCCGAGGGCGCGCAGGAGCTGCCGGTCGCCGGGGCGGGAGAGCAGGAAGTCCTCGGTGAACAGCATCACCACGCCGCGCAGCCCGGAGACCCGCTCCCAGTAGTGCACCTGGCCGGGCAGCAGGAAGCCCAGGTGCGGCGGGTCGAGCGGCCGGCGGACGAGGTCGACGACGTGGGCGCCCGAGCCGCCGGTCACATGGACTATCTCGTAGAAGGTGTGCCGGTGCGGGTAGCCCGCCCGGGAGTCGGGCCCGAAGACGTCGAAGGACCCCATGGCGAAGGGCGGCACCGACGGCCGCGGGACCCCCAGCCGGTGCAGCGGCACCGGGTCGGCGGCCGGTGACCCGGCGCGCGTGCGCGTGTCCATGCCTGCCACGCCCCCACCCCTTCGTACGCCGCGGCGCTCCGATGTGGTCCCGGATTCAAGCGCAGGGCGCGGTCCGCCGCCAGAAAGGTATGAGCCGATCGCGCGGGCCGGAACGCGGGGGTGGAGCGGGGCGGCTACAGGTCGGCCAGCGTGCTCTCGACGATGCCCAGCAGGACCTCCCGGTCGTCCTGGACACGGCTCAGGATCCGCAGGCCGTAGTACGCGCTCTGCACCTGCCGGGCCAGGCTCCGGGCGTCCCGCGTGGCGCGGATCTCCCCGGAGCGCTGCCCGGTCTCCAGGACCGCGCGGAGCTCCTCCTCGACGCGGGCGAAGGTCCGGCCGGCCTCTTCCTTGACGTCCGGGTCCACCGCCGCCCTCTCGACGGCCGCGTTGATGGCGAAGCACCCGGCCTGCCCGGTGCCCGCGAGGTCCGCGTCGACGGCCTGGACCATCAGGGCGCGCAGCCGGTCCTTCGCGGTGCCGGGCGAGCGGAGCAGCGCGATCTGGTCGGCCGTGCTCGTCTCGTGGTACCAGCGCAGGGCGCGCAGGTACAACCCGCGTTTGTCGCCGAAGGTGTTGTACAGGCTCGACGGTCCCAGCCCGGTGCTCCTGCTGAGGTCCCGGGTGGACGTGCCCTCGTAGCCGTGCCGCCAGAACGTCTCCATCGCCGCGCGGATGACGCGGCTCTCGTCGAATTCTCTCGGCCTGGCCATGCCCACACGCTAAAGGGTTCGACGCGTTTACGGAAACCAAGGGGCCGAGGCGGCGGCAGAGGCGTACGAGGTGGTCAGAGGCCCCGGCCGGCCGGCGCGGGGCGGGGCTCCGGCACCTCGCGGACCGCGGTACGCCCGGTCACCGCCGCCTGGCCGGCGCGCTGGAGACGGCCGGCCCACAGGACGGCCGCGCACCCGGCCGCGCCGAGCGCGGCGCCGACCCAGGCCACGGACGCGAAGCCGAGTCCGGCGTCGATGGCCAGCCCGCCCAGCATCGGCGCGAGGGTGTTGCCGACGTTGAACGCCGAGGTGTTGGTCGCGCCGGCCAGCGTGGGGGCGTCGGGGGCGAGGGGGAACACCCGCGACTGGAGGGCGGGGTTGGTGACGTACCCGGCCACGCCGAGCAGGAAGACCAGCGGGACGGCGACGGCCAGGTGCCGCGCCGTCAGCGCGAGCAGCGCCGAGACGACCACGAGCGCGCCCAGCCCCCAGGCGAGCGTGGCCAGCGGGTGCGTGGCGGCGGTGCGGCCGCCGATCACCAGGCCGATCAGCCCGCCGGCGCCGAACAGCGCCAGCACGGCGGGCACCCAGCCCTCCGGCAGGCCGCTCACGTCGGTGAGCACCGAGGCCAGATAGCTGAAGGTGACGATGACCGCGCCGAAGGTGAACGCCGTGACGGCGTACGAGAGCCACAGCTGCGGCCGCGCCATGCCGCGCAGCTCGGCCCGGACCGACCGGGGCCGCTCGCCGGCGCTCCCGGCGGGGACGGCCACCAGGGTGCACAGCAGGCTGACGACGGTCGCCGCCGCGACGGCCCAGAACGCCGCGCGCCAGCCGGAGAACTGACTGAGGACGGTGCCGGCCGGCACCCCGACGATGGTGGCGAGCGTGAGCCCGCCGCCGACCACGGCCACGGCCTTGCTCCTGGCCTCCGCGGGCACCAGGGCCACGGCCGTGGTCACGGCCACGCCCCAGAACCCGGCGTAGGCCAGGGCGCCCACGACCCGGGTGGCGAACAGCACCCCGTAACCCGGCGCGAGCGCGCCGACGACGTGCGCGGCGACGAAGACCCCTTGCAGGGCGACCAGAGCGGTCCGGCGCGGCCAGTTCAGGGTGGCGACCGTCAGCAGGGGCGCGCCGACGACCATGCCGATGGCGAAGGCGGAGATCAGCAGCCCGGCTCCGGGGATGGAGACCCCGAGGTCGTCGGCGAGTGCGGGCAGCAGGCCGGAGAGCATGAACTCCGAGGTGCCTTGGGTGAAGATTCCGAAGCCGAGTATGTAGACGGCCAGGGGCATGAACGCGTCCTCCGTTGCGGTGCGGGGCGGCGGCCCGGCCGGGCGGATTCTGAATCATCCGCTTCATAACCGGGCCGCGACACCCCTTGCGTGAGGTCGAACGCTAACACGTTATGGATCACTCGCTCCATAACCCCTGACGATCACACCACCGCCCCTTCCCGGACGGGCTCCGCGCACTCAGCGGCCCTGCAAGGCCTTCACGTTGTTCCCGAAGCTCCACGCCTTCGAGCCGTCCCAGTTGGCAGACCAGGTCATCAGCCCCTTCAGACCGCCCCCGTAGGTGTTCCACGCCTGGGCCACCAGCCCCGGGGTCATATAGCCGCCCCCTGCGCCCGGTTGCGCCGGCAGGCCCGGGACCTGCTTGTCGTAGGGGACCTTGATGGTGGTGCCCTGCACGACCAGGCCCTTGTTCAGGCAGTCCGTCTGCGCGGTGAAGCCCTTCACCGTCCCGGCGGAGTAGGAATCGCCGGAACACCCGTACATGTTCCCGTTGTAGTACTGCATGTTCAGCCACCACAGGCGGCCGTTGTCCGCGTACTTCTTCACGATCGGGAGGTACGCGCCCCAGATCGACCCGTACGTCACGCTGCCGCCGGTGACATAGGCGGTCTCGGGCGCCATCGTGAGGCCGAAGTCCGAGGGCATCCGGGCGAGGACGCCGTCGATGATGCGCATGAGGTTGGCCTGCGAGGCGGACGGCTTGGTGATGTCGCCGCTGCCGGTCAGGCCGGTCTCGATGTCGATGTCGATGCCGTCGAAGTTGTACCTCTTGAGGATCGGCACCACCGTCTCGACGAAGCGGTCGGCGACGGTGCTGGAGCCGAGGTCGATGCCGGCGGCCGCGCCGCCTATGGACATGAGGAGCGTGGCCCCCGCCTCCTTGGCCCGGCACATCTCGGCCGGGGTCGCGACCTTCACGGTGGCGTCCATCCCGTCCTCCCACAGGACGGTGCCGTCCGGGCGGATGACCGGGAAGGCCGCGTTGAGCACGTTGTAGCCGTGGTCGCGGAAACGGGCGTCGGTGATCGGCGCCCAGCCGAACGGCGGATGCACGCCGTTGGCCGCGCCGTCCCAGTTCTCCCAGTAGCCCTGGAGCACCTTGCCCGCGGGCTTCGACTTGACCGCGCAGGTCTCGTCCGCACGGGTGCCCGCCGCCGCTTCGGCGGGCAGCTGGGTGAGAAACACCAGGGCCAGCCCGGCCCCGAGCAGACGTGCCACTCTTCCGGACGTGCCGCTTCTCGTCATGGTCCCTCCACGCTCCCCTCCGGCCGCGCCCGACCGCACCGGGGCGCGGAGACACCCGGAGGGGGCAATCGTCGGAGGGCCCGGGCGGGCCGTCAATAGGTCTGGACCAAGTTGGGGAGATGGGCGCGGCTCACGCGTGGCGTTCGACGGCGACGAACGCGGCGTCGTCGTCGAGGGAGCCTCCCGCGTGGGCGAGCAGGCTCTCGTGGATCAGCTGGACGAGCCGCCGGGGTTCGGTCTCGTTCCAGGCCCCCACGTTCCCGGCGAGGTCGTAGAAGGCGCCCTGGGAGTCGCGCGCTTCGACGACGCCGTCCGTGTAGAGCAGGAGCACGTCGCCGCCGCGGTAGGAGAACGTCTCGGAGGCGTAGTCCTCCTCCGACAGCTCGCCGCCCACCCCGAGCGGGAGCGCCGGGTCACCCGCCGTCAGGAAGGTGACCTTCCCGTCCCGCAGGAGCAGCGGGGGCGGGTGGCCGCAGCTGATCAGCCTGACCAGCTCCTCGTCGGCCGGGACCTCCACGATCGCGGCGGTCACGAAGCTCTCGCCGTCGTCGGGCGCGCCGGTGGGGTCCACCGTGTTCCAGTAGACGGCGTTGTGCAGGTGCGCGACGAGCCGGGCCAGCGGCGGGTTGCGGTGGGCGGCCGCGCGGAAGGCCCCGAGCAGCAGGGCCGCGTCGCCGACGGCGGGCAGGCCCTTGCCGCGCACGTCCCCGATCAGGAAGCGCGTCCCGTACCGCCCGGGCGCCACCGCGTAGAGGTCGCCGCCGATCTGCGCCTCCGCCTCCGCCGCGACGTAGACGGACGCGATCCGCAGCGCGCCGACCCGGTCCGGGAGCGGCCGGAGCAGGACCTTCTGTGCGACGTCGGCGATCCAGCGGACCTTGAGCAGGGCCCGTTCGTGCCGTTCGTGGACGGCCCGGAAGGCCACGACGAAGAGCGAGACCAGGAAGAGCGCCACGGTCTGGGTCTGGTGGTTGGCCGTCGTCACCCCGCCGAGCAGCGCGCTGAGCAGGATCTGGGCGCCCACGGCGAGCACCCCGGCCAGGGCCGTGAGCCGGACGCCGCCGATCATGGCGGTGAGCGCCGGCGCCACCACGAGCAGCGGCCCCAGCTGGATGTCCTTGCCGGTCACCAGGTCGAGCACCATGATCACCACGATGAGCCCGAACGGTACGGCGAGCAGCGCGGGGCGGTGACGCCACGGCTGCCCGAGACCCGGCGGACGGAGCTGGAGGCGCATGACTCCTGCTTACCTTCCCGGCGCACCGGGTGCCTCTCCGGCGCGTCCGACACGCCTCCGGCCCCGCGCTTTCGGGCCCCCGCCCGGGGGCCCGGTCCTGGGGTTTCCGCCCTGGGGTTTCAGTTCTGGGATTTCAGTTCTGGGATTTCAGTTCTGGGGTTTCAGCGCGACATCGGGGCTGGACTCCGCCGGGAGGCGGTGGGCGGGGCAGGTGTCGAGGACCTTCCGCATCGCGGCGCCCTCCTCGGCGGTGACCCAGAGCTTGTACTCCTTCTTCACCGCGATCTGGCGTGCCACGTAGGGGCAGGCGTACGCCTTGTTCGGCGGCAGCCAGGCGGCGGCGTCCTTGTCGCCCTTGGCCCGGTTGGCCGGGCCGTCGGCCGCGATGAGGTTGAGGGGGTCGTTGGCCAGGGCCTCACGCTTTCCCTGGGTGAGCTTCTGCGCCCCGGTCCGCCACGCGGCCGAGAGGGCCACGGCGTGGTCGATGTCCACCGAGGAGGACGGGCGGCCGCGCTGGAAGGAGATCGTCCTGCCGGTGTACGGGTCCGCGAGCGTGCCCGAGGTGATCACGCACTTCTTCCCGCCGTCGAACACGGGGTCCTTCAGGTCGCGGCGCAGGATGTCGTTCCGGGTGTCGCACTTGTTGCCCGAGCCGGGGGCCTCCGTCTTGTCGGACCAGGCCGGGCCGAACGACTTGGCGCGGTCGTAGCCCTCCTTCGACGCGGCGGCCTTCACGGGCAGCTCCGCCAGCGCCGCCCGGGCGGTGCCCGGTTTGGCGTCGCTGCCGGAGCGGCGTTTTTCGTCCTCTTCGCTGGAGCAACCCGTCAGGGCCCCCAGCAGCAGGAGGGAGAGCGCGGAGAGGGCGGCGGAACAGGCGCGGAATCGGGTACGGGCACGAGGGCGCAACGGAACCTCATCTCCTCTGCGCGGGTCCCTCCGGCCGCCGGCGCGGAATCGCGGCGGAACCGCTGCGGGCCCGCGGGAAAACTCCGGTCCGGGAAAGCTGTGCCCTGCCCTTCCGCCGGAACCACCGGCTTCTCTCCGCGCCTCGACGCATCCGGGGATCCCGCCCCGGCGGGCCCGCGCACCGGCGTACGCACGAGAGGGAAAGGGGCGTCCGGCACCCGCACGCGACGCGGCCACCGCCCGTGAGGACGGTGGCCGCGTGCTGCCCGGGGCCCCGGGTGCCCGGCGAGGTGCCCGGGGCGCCCCGGGCCTACTTCTTCAGCGAGCAGGTGGCCTTGGCGGTCTTGCCCGGGTCGCTCTCGGAGCGTGCCGTGAGGACGACCTTGCCGTCCCGGTCGGCGCCCGCCTTGGCGTTCACCGCGACCTCGACGGGCACGGAGGAGCCGGCCTCGGCGGTGGCGAGCCGGTTGGGGAGCCAGGCGGACCAGCCGCGTCCGGCGGCCGTGGCCGACAGCCGGTACACGTCGGAGGACAGGTACGGCCCGGCGTCGGTGGCGCGGCCGGTGTTGGCGAGGGCGAAGGTGCACACGGCCCGGCCGTCGGCGGGGCGGCCCTGGGCCTTGCCCTGGCCGAGCGCGAGCCCGCGGGCCTGCGGGCCCGCGCCGTCCAGGGACTTGACGCCGATGCTGTAGGACAGCACGCCGACGGCGTCGCGCCGCACATCGAGGACGTAGAAGTGCAGCCGGTTGGCCCGGTCGACGTACTCGTACGAGCTGCCCGAGTCGGCTCCGGCGTGCAGGAGCGCGTCGCTGAGCTGCCGGTAGTCCCCCATGGTGATCTTCTGCGGGGTGCCGTCGGGGCGCAGGAAGTCCACCATGCCGATGTCCTCGGGGTGCGCGTCGATCACCCAGGCGAAGGGGGCGCGGTCCGCGTTCTTGGTCTTGCTGAGCAGGACCCCGTTGTCGGGCGTGAAGGAGTCCATGCCCATGCGGTCGACGACCTCGACGGTGTAGTTGTCGTAACCCCCGCCGTCGCAGAGGGGATCGGTGGCGCGGTCGCAGGTGGGTGACAGGTCGCGGCCCATGGTGATGTTGACGCCGGTGAGGCCCTTATCGCCGGGCGGCGCGGAGCGCGCGGTGACGCGGGCGACGACGGGCCCGGAGTCCTTGAGGGCGTCGCGGTCGAGGCGCAGGACGTTCTTCTCGTCGACGATGCCGAGTTTGAGCTTGTCCCGGAGCACGTGCTGGGCGCCCATCGAGCCGCCGGCGGTGGCGGGGACCTGCCAGCGCGTGTGCGGTCCGCCGGGGCCGTTGAACGAGCCCCGGGAGAGCATGCCCCAGATGCCCGTGTAGGCGCGGCTCAACGGGGTGCCGTAGGGGTTGTTGTAGTTGTCCCCGATGCCCAGGATGTGGCTGAGTTCATGGGCGAAGGTGGCCATGCCGGAGCTCTCGGCCTGGGTGGACGAGCCGTTCGCGGCGTTGGGCCAGATGCGGGCGGCGGCCTGCCAGGACGTCCACGGCACGTAGCGGGTCTTCGCGGCGTTCCCGCCGCCGGGGATGGCGGAGGGCGGGCCCCAGGCCGCGGGCACGTCCTGCGGGGACGCGAACTTCATCTGGCCGAACTCCTGCCAGGCGGAGGACTCGTCCACCCCCGCGGTGAGGTAGAAGACGAAGTCGAACTCCGCGGCCTTGTCGGCGCCCACGTCGGCGACCCAGTTACGCTTGCCGTCGGTGCGGATGTCCTTGCCGCAGGAGTCGCCGACCGGGCAGGCGCCGGGGTTCATGCCGGGCTCGATGCCGTACTGGTAGGACTTCCACGGCATCCGGTAGACGCCGAAGGCGGTCAGGTCCACGCCGACGCGGCCGCCGGAGTCCTCCATCCAGTACTCGTTGATGGTGTGGCCGTGGTTGAGGGCGCCGGGCTTGTTGAGGAAGTCCTCGTAGAACCGGGGAACCTGCGCGCGGGGGATGCCGGACGCGCTGGGCAGCGGGTTCCCGAACCGGGCGGCGCCGGGCGGTTTGCTGACGGAGAACTCCTCGTCGGGGTAGTCCAGGAGCACCAGGGCGCCCTTGAACATGCGCTTCGTGGGCTTGAGATCAGGGTCGGCCCAGTGCGTTCCCGGGACCGAGCGGTACTCGGCCCAGGTCATGTCGTCGGGGTTGCGCCAGTTCTGCGGATCGATCGGCTGGACGAGGGGCGGTCGGACCCGGGGGACGTCGGGCGTCGCCCGCGCGGGTCCGGCGGCGACGACGGCCACGACGCCGAGGAGCAGGGCGACGATACTCGACCGCCGTAATCGGCGTGCGCGTCTGGGGCGCGGGAACACGGCTCACCTCTTGCCTGAACATCGTCGGATGCGGACATGACAAGCTGTTTGTTCGAGTGTGCCTAGCGTGGCCAAGGTAGAGCTGAGGGAAGGCAGGACGCCAGAGTGCAGGCGTGACGTTCGTGAGGCGCCCCGGTCCAGGAGCCGCCCGCCCGGGGCGCGGCCCACGGCGGTCACGTGCGGCACGAGGGCGTACGTACGTCCGCCGCGGCGCGGCGGGTCCTCGCCGCGATCAGGTCGCGGCTCCTCCGGCCGCCCGCCAGGAGCGGCCTCAGGCGCCGGAGGGCCGGACAGGCGTGTCCCGCCGCCTGTCCGGCGCGTGGAAGGCTGCTAGGGCGACCCGGCCCCCACCGGCTCGCGGGCCGTCACCGGGCCCGGAGCCCGTCAGTACTCGATGCGGAACATGTAGCGCCGTTTGTCCGGGCCGTGTCCCCGCACCGCCTCCAGGTGCTGCGAGAACCGCGTCGTCACCGTGGCGAGCGCCAGCGGGCCGATCGCTCCCCGCGCCGCCGCGGGCACGCCCGGCAGCCGCAGCTCCGCCGTGTCGATGTAGTGGGCCTTCTTCGTGTGGCGGTCGAGGAAGGCCCGCGCGCGTTCGGCCAGCGGGCGGGTCGCGTCCTCGCCCAGGAAGAGCAGCACGGCCTGCTCCTCCGTGACGATCTCGAAGGCGCCGTGGAAGAACTCGCCCGCGTGGAAGGCGGCGGCGTGCTTCCACTGCTTCTCCAGCAGATGGCACATGGCGAAGGCGTAGGCCTCGCCGTACTGGGGGCCCGAGGCCAGCACATAGGTGACGGGTTCGTCGGCCAGCGCGGTGGCGAGGGCGTGGTTGAGCTCCTCGGTCTCCTCCAGCGTCGCGAACAGCGCCTCGGGCAGCGCCTCGTACGCGGCGCGGACGGCCGCGTGGTCCCCCTCCGCGCCGGCCGCCTCAAGGAAGGCGTGGGCGAACTGGCCGAGCAGGACCTGCCGGGGCGCGACGACGGTGTCGTTGCTCCCGTAGGTCCAGGCCGCGTCGGACATCCTGGCCAGCGGGCTGTCGGCGGCGCGGGTGACGGCGGCGACGCGGGCTCCGGCCGCGCGGGCGAGGCGCGCGGCGGCGAGGGACTCCTGGGTGGTCCCCGTGTGCGAGCTGACCAGGACGACCGAGCCCGCGCCCAGAGTGGCCGGCCGGCGGTGGGTGAACTCGGCGCTGGTCATGCACCGCACGGGGAACGGCGCCCCGGCCTCCAGCAGGAAGTGCGCCGGGCAGGCGTCGGCCAGCGCGCCCCCGCAGCCGACGAGGAAGACGCCGGTCACGCCCGTCGCGACGGCCTCGGCCGCGAAGTCGCGGACGGCCCCGTTCCGGCCGAGCGCGAGGGCGACGGAGTCCCTGAAGTCCTGGGGTATCGGCTGGAGCCGGGCGGAGGTGGTGGTCACGGGTGCCCCTCATCGTCGAAGGCGCGGCGGGAGTGCCGGTCGGTGTCTGGCGCCTTTCCCTTACCCGCCCCTTCTCGAACCGCCTCCGCCCCGGGCCCCGGTCCGGGAAGGGGCGGGACCGGGAAGAGCCCCGCCGCGGCCGGCTAGCTCGGGCGCCGCCCGTGTGTCACGCCCCAGCGCAGCTTCCCGCCGCGCGCGGCCTCCACCCACACCGGCAGGTTCTCCAGCAGATGGCCGACGTACGCGTCGCTGACGATCCGCCGGAGCTCCTCGGCACGCGCGCCGGTCTCCGCCGTGAGCCGCGTGTAGTGGGTGAGCAGTTGCTCGCTGTGGTCGTCGAAGCCGACGTCCGTCAGCGCGAGTTCGGTGAGCCGGTCCCGGTAGGAGGACGGGGTCGCCAGCGCGTCCACGCCGAGCCGGGACACGGCCGGACGGAGCGCTTCCGCGGGGACGTCCTCGGCGGCCATGATGTCGGTGAAGGCCAGCGCGCCGCCAGGCGCGAGGACCCGTACCGCCTCGCCGAGCGCCTTGTCCCGGTCGTCGCTGTGGCAGAGGGCTTCCAGGGAGCAGACGGCGTCGAAGCCGCCGTCGGGGAAGGGGACGTCGTGGAACGAGCCGGTGACGACCTCGACGAGGCCGTCCAGACCGCGCTCGGCGTTGGTGGCGCGGTGCCGTTCGTTCTGGGCGGCGCTGAGGTTGAGCGCGACGACGCGGCAGCCGAAGCGCTCCGCCAGGTAGCGGGCGGTCCCGCCGTAGCCGGAGCCGAGGTCCAGCACGGAGCGGCCGGGGCCGAGCCGGTCGGCGAGCTTGTCCGCCACCCGCTCGACGGTGCGGCGGGAGGCGTCCGCGACGGGCTCGTCCGGGTGCCGGTAGATGCCGGTGTGGATGTCCTCGCCGCCCCATACGGAGCGGTAGAAGGCGTCGACGTCGGTGGAGTCGTAGTAGCGGCGCGTCGCGTCCTCGCCCGCGCCCGGCGTGCTGGTGTCCTGGCTCATCGGTGCTGACCTCGCTCGTCGCTCGTCGTCGACCGGGACCGGCCGGGTTCAGCCTCCCCACCCGGCCGACGGTGATCACAGGGACGAACCGGCCAATGTTCGATCAGCTCCGCGGGCACCGCGCCCCGGACCCCGGCGTCACTGCCCTCCCGCGAGCTCCCCGCTCAGCGCGCCGTGCAGCTTCGCGCTCGCCCCGTCGAGGCCGGTGATCTCCACCGTCTTGCCGCGCTGCGCGTACTTGGCCTCGACGGCGTCCAGCGCGGCCACGGAGGAGGCGTCCCAGACGCGCGCCCCGGAGAGGTCGACGACGACCGTGCCGGGGTCGCCCGCGTAGTCGAAGCGGCCGGTCAGGTCGTCGGACGAGGCGAAGAAGAGCTCGCCGGTCACCGTGTAGACGACCCGGTCGCCGCCGGGCGCGAGGGCGGCCTCGACCCGGACGGCGCGGGACACCCGCCTGGCGAAGACGGCCATCGCGGCGAGGGAGCCGACGATCACGCCGACGGCGAGGTTGTGCGTGGCGACCACGCAGCCGACGGTGACGACCATCACGGTGATCTCGCCCGCGGGCATCCGCCGGAGGGTCCTCGGGGCGATGGAGTGCCAGTCGAACGCGGCCACCGACACCATGATCATGACGGCGACGAGGGCGGCCATGGGGATGTCGGAGACGACGGGGCCGAAGACGACGCACAGCACCAGCAGGAACACCCCGGCCAGGAACGTCGACAGGCGGGTACGGGCGCCGGACACCCGTACGTTGATCATCGTCTGGCCGATCACCGCGCAGCCGCCCATGCCGCCGAGGAAGCCGGTCACGATGTTGGCGACGCCCTGGCCCATGGACTCGCGGGTCTTGTCGGAGGGGGTGTCGGTGAGGTCGTCGACGAGCCGCGCGGTGAGCAGCGACTCCATCAGGCCGACCAGGGCCATCGCCAGCGCGTACGGGGCGACGGTGGTCAGGGTCCCCACCGTGAGCGGCACGTCCGGCAGGCCGGGCACCGGCAGCGCGGAGGGCAGGTCGCCCCGGTCCCCCACCGTCGGCACGGCGATGCCCGCGGCCACGGTCACCACGGTGAGGACGACCACGGAGACCAGCGGCGCGGGCACCGCCTTGGTGATCCTGGGGAACAGCACCATCAGCCCGATGCCGGCGGCGACGAGCGGGTAGACGGCCCAGGGCACGTCCCGCAGCTCGGGCACCTGGGCCAGGAAGACCAGGATGGCCAGCGAGTTGACGAACCCGACCATCACGCCGCGCGGGACGAACCGCATCAGCTTCGCGACGCCGAGCGCGCCCAGGGCGATCTGGAAGACACCGGCGAGGATGACGCAGGCGATCAGGTACCCGAGCCCGTGCTCCCGGTTCAGCGGCGCGATGACGAGGGCGACGGCCCCGGTCGCCGCCGAGATCATGGCGGGCCGGCCGCCCACGACGGCGGTGGTGACGGCCATGGTGAACGAGGCGAAGAGGCCGACGCTCGGCGCGACCCCGGCGATGACCGAGAACGAGATCGCCTCGGGTATCAGGGCCAGCGCGACGACCAGGCCGGCCAGCACCTCGGTGCGCAGGACCTTCGGGGCGAGCCAGGACGGGCGGGAGCCGCGCCGCCGCGCGCCCCGGGACGATATGGAGGAGGGCAAGAAGAAGTACCTGTCGGGATCGGGCTCCGCCCGGGGCCTCGTCGGCCGGGCACGGTAAGGGGCCGGGCAGCACCGGCGCCAGGCAACTTTACCCGCCGGCCCCCGCCCGGCCCGGCGTCCCGCGCTCCCCCCGGACCAGGCGGCGGACCGCTCTGTTCCACGTCCTCGCCCCGGTCCGTCGGCGCGATCGAGCGCATGAATCCGGCCACTTGGCGCGCTCAACGACGTGATCGCCACTGGTGGGGCGGGTGTGACGCGTGAGAGGTTCGCGCCATGCAGGCCCCCGAGCCGTCCCGGCCGTCCCGGGCCTGCCGAAGCTCTGGTGCGGGACGATCACGCTGCGTGAGGCGATCGTCCGAATATCGGACAGGCGGATCGAGTCTTCGCCCGCTTGCCCATACTCGTAACCCCCGATCTCGCATATTGGACAGGTACGACCATGAGCCGGACAGTCCCGTCCCCTCCCCCGCCGACCGAGACCGCTCCGCAGCAGGGCACCCCGCTGTCGAACGGACTCAAGCAGCGGCACCTTTCGATGATCGCCCTCGGCGGTGTCATCGGCGCGGGCCTCTTCGTGGGCTCCGGCGCCGGCATCGCCGCGGCCGGCCCGTCGATCGTGCTGGCCTACGCCGTATCCGGGCTGCTCGTGATGTTCGTGATGCGCATGCTCGGTGAGATGTCCGCCGCGAACCCGGTCTCGGGCTCCTTCTCCGTTCACGCCGACCGCGCGATCGGACGGTGGGCGGGCTTCACCGCCGGCTGGATGTTCTGGACCCTGCTCGTGGTGGGCGTGGCGATCGAGGCGATCGGCGCGGCGCACATCGTCCAGGGCTGGCTGCCGGGCACCCCGTCCTGGATGTGGGTCCTGATCTTCATGGCCTTCTTCTGCGGCAGCAACCTGGCCGCGGTCTCCAACTTCGGCGAGTTCGAGTTCTGGTTCGCCGCGCTGAAGATCGCCGCCATCGCGGCCTTCCTGGTCCTGGGCGTGCTCGCGGTCATGGGCGTGCTGCCCGGCAGCGACTCGCCGGGGTCCGCGCACCTGCTGCACGACGGCGGCTTCCTGCCCAACGGCATGGACGGGCTGCTCATCGGGCTCCTGGCCTCCCTCGCCGCGTACGGCGGCCTGGAGACGGTGACCATCGCGGCCGCCGAGTCCGAGAACCCGGTCAGCGGTGTGGCGAAGGCCGTGAGGACGACGATGTGGCGGATCGGCATCGTCTACGTCGGCTCGATGCTGGTGATCGTCACGCTGATCCCGTGGAACGACGGGGCCGTCACGGCGGACGGCCCGTACGCGGCCGTCCTCGACCGGCTCGGCGTCCCCGCCGGCGGCCAGATCATGAACGTGGTGGTCCTGATCGCGCTGCTGTCGGCGATGAACGCCAACATCTACGGCTCCTCGCGCATGGCCTACTCGCTGGTCTCGCGCGGTCAGGGGCCGAAGGCCCTGGCCAAGGTCTCCGGCGGGGTGCCGCGCCGCGCGGTGCTGGCGTCGTCCGCGTTCGGCTTCTTCGCCGTCCTGCTGTCGTACTGGTGGCCCACCACGGTCTTCGCCTGGCTGCTGAACATGGTCGGCGGCGTGGTGCTGATCGTCTGGGGCTTCATCGCCGCCTCGCAGCTGCTGCTGCGCCGCCGGACCGAGCGCGAGGCGCCCGAGCAGCTCGTGGTGCGGATGTGGGCCTTCCCGTATCTGACCTGGGTGACGCTGGCCGGTGTGGCCGGCGCGCTCGTCCTGATGGGCCTGGAGTCCGACACCCGCGTCCAGCTGTACTCCACGGGCGGCCTCGCACTGGCCCTGGCCCTGATCGGGTACCTCCAGCAGCGGGCGGCCGCGGCGCGCTGAGGCCCGCCGCTCGCCACGAAGGCCGGCCGCCCTCCCGCAAAGGGGAGGGCGGCCGGCCTTCGGCGTACCCGGGCCGGCGCCGTGGCCTATCCGACCGGCAGGCCGAGCCCCGGGAGGACCTGGGCGCCCGGCAGCCCGGCGAGCAGCGGGCCGGGGACCCAGAGCTTGGAGCCCCGGATCCCGGAGCCCACCACCAGCCTGGGGTGGGCGGCGACCGCGGCGTCCACCAGGATCGGCCAGCCCGCCGGGAGCCCGACCGGGGTGATGCCGCCGTACTCCATGCCGGTGGCCGACAGCACGGTGTCCATGGGCGCGAACGACACCTTGCGGGCGTCGAGGTGGCGCCGCACCAGGCCGTTGACGTCGGCGCGGCCGGTGGCGGGGACGACACAGGCCGCGTAGCTCGTCGTCCCGCCCCGCTTGGCGGCGACGACCACGCAGTTGGCGGAGTCCGCCAGGGCCACGCCGTACGCCTCGCAGAACTCGACCGTGTCGGAGAGCGCGGGGTCGATGGCCGCGACCTCCACCTGGGCGGCGGCCCGCTCGCTCCAGCCGCCGAGGGCGGCGGCCACCGGAGGGGCCATCAGATCGGTCCGGGACAGGGCGGGGCATACCTCGGTCGTGTGCATGGACCCATCCAACCGCACCGGCACCACCGGCCGGCCGACGGGTGGATCATGCCCGCACCGCCCGCCGCCCGGACGGGAACCGGCGCACCCGCGGGGAGAGCAGGGCCGCCGAGGTGGCGAGGACGACGAGGCCGGCGCAGCCCAGCAGGGCGGTCCGGGGTCCGGTCGCCGCGGCGACCGGACCGGCCACCAGCAGGCCGAGCGGGGCGAAGGCGAGGGAGCCGAACCAGTCGTAGGCGCTGACCCGGGAGAGGGCGTCGGCGGGCACCTCGCGTTGCAGCGTCGTCGCCCACAGGACCCCGAAGACGTCACCCGAGACGCCCGCGGCGAAGGCCGCCACCGCCGTCGCCCAGACCGGGGCGGCCACGCCCAGCAGCACCATGGGCGCCGCCGCCGGGAAGGTGGCCAGCACGGCGACGAGGACGGGGCGGCGCGCGCGGAGCCGGACCGCCATGGCGGCGCCCACGAGCGTGCCCACCGCCTGCGCGGCGACGACGAGGGACCACTCCCGCGCCCCGGCGGGGCTCCGCCCGCTCGCCAGCGGGCCCAGGACGCCCACCGTGGCGTTGACGGCCGCGACGACGAAGGCGTACTGGGCCACCACCACCCACAGCCACTGCCGTGAGGTGAACTCGCGCCAGCCCTCCCGGAGGTCGGCCCAGCCGGATCCGCCGCGCCGGCGGTGGGCCCGGACCGGCCGGACGCCGGCGATCAGCACGGCGCTCGCGAGGAACGACAGGGCGTCGAGGGCCAGCGCCCAGCCCGCCCCCACCCGGGCGACGACCGCCCCGGACAGCGCCAGGCCGAGCACCATGGCGACGTTGGTGCCCATCCGCAGCAGGGCGTTGGCCTCCGTCAGCCGGTCGCGGGCGACGATCTCCGGGACCACGGCGGTCATCGCCGGGGAGAAGAGCGCGGTGGCCGTCCCGGCCGTCGCGGCGAGCAGGGCCATGGCGGGGAGCGGCGCGTGTCCGGTCAGGGTCATGACGGCGAGGCCGGCGTAGGCGAGTGCGCCGGTGGACTCGGCGACGACCATGAGGCGCACGCGGGGTATTCGGTCCGCTATGACGCCGCCGGCCAGGACGAAGAGCAGCTGGGGAAGCATCTGGCAGGCCAGTACCAGGGAGAGCTTCCCCGGGGTGGCGCCGGGCAGGCCGAGCACGGCGAACGCCAGGGCCACGCGGGCGAATCCGTTGCCGAGGACGGACACTGTCCGGGCCCAGGACAGGAGTTGGAAGTTCCGGTCGCGCAGCGGAGCAGGCGCGGACGGGGGAACGGGTGCGGAGGGTGGCGACGGCGGGGCGGGCCGTCCGGATGAGCGACTCACTCCGCCAGTGTGCGTCGGCCGCCGGGAAGGGAGACCGGCTTTTCCGGGCAGATGACTGTTTTCCGGCCAGATCTCACCAGCTTCTCCGTAACCCCCGGACAGGGACATTACGGGGTCTAGCATGGGTCATCGGACATGCTCAAGGACGTTCCGGTGAGCCGGCCCACGGGGTCCGGCGGTACGGGAGGGACCGATGGGAGCACGCGGGCCGTCGGTTCTGGACAATGCGCTCACCCACTACTACGACCGCGTCCAGACGGCGCTCCACCGGGTGGCGGAGAGCCGCCGCGCCGACGCCCGGAAGGACTTCTCCCCGGGCCCCCTGCTGACTCCCCCGACCGACCGGTTCCGTGCGTACGTGTCCGTATCCGGTCTGGCGGCGACCGAGGCGGGCGAGCACCACGGGGTGCGGCTCACCCTGCTGGACCTCATGCGCAACCCCGGCACGAGAACGACGAAGACCATGGCCTCACTGGTCATCGTGGCGCGCGCCGCGCACCACGTGCGGGAGACCGGGGAGCGTCTGATGCTCCTCACCCCGTCCTCCGCGAACAAGGCCACGGCCCTGCGCGACGCCGTCCTGCGCGCCGTGGACCACGGCCTGGTCACCCGCGACGGGCTGCGCGTCGCCTGCGTGGTCCCCGAGGAGTCCGCCCACAAGGTGTGGCGGTCCCGGCTCTCCGACGACCCGGAGCTGCGCCGCCGCAATCCGGTGCTGGTGCACGCCGGTTCCGGCGCGGCCGTCAAGGCCCTGGCGGGCGAGGCCGCCGGGGACGCCGCGGCCCGGATCCGGCACCTGACCGGCGTCCGCGTCTGGCACACCCTCGACCTCGACAACTACCGCGCCGCGGACACCGTACGGGCCTACTTCGAGGACGAGTACCTGCCGCCGCGGGACGGCCGCGTCCGCTGGCACTCCCACGCGGTGTCCAGCGCCTTCGGGCTCCTCGGCCACCACCTCGGCACCAGGCTCCTCGCCCGGGAGAAGATCGGCTCCGGCGCCGCCCGCCCGTCGCCCGGCTACCTCCTCGTCCAGCACCTCGCCACCCCCGACATGGTGCTCGGCCTGCACCGCGACGGCGGGCTCCCGGCGTACGGCCTGGACCGCGGGAGCGGGCTCTTCACCCAGGCCGCGAACCCGCGCTTCCCCGCCGCCGCCGACGACCCGTCGGAGTCGATCGACCCCACCTTCTACACGAAGACGCCCGCCACGGCCCCCGCGATGAGCGAGATCGTCCGGACCCAGGGAGGCGGGGGCCTGGTCGTCTCACGGCACGAGTGCCTCGCGCGGTACGCGCGGGTCCGCGCCCTGGTGGCGCCCGCCGGGATCCAGCTGCCGTCCGACCCGGCGCGGCTGCGCGAGTGGTCGCTGGTCATGGTGGTGACGGGCACCCTGCTCGCCGTCGAGCGCGGCCTGGTCGAGGCCGACGAGGTCGTCGTGCACGGCTCCGGCTCCTACACGGCCGACGACTTCGCGCCGCTGCCGGCCGCCGCGCTCCGGCCCGTCGGGAGCGTCACGGACGTCGCCGACGCGCTCCACGCGGCCGCGGCGGCGCGTTAGGGAGGGCGCGGCGGGGATGCGGGAGACGCGAGGGACCCGGGCGGAAGGAGGCGGCGAGGATGCGGACCGGGATCGTGATCCTTCCCGAACACCCCTGGCCGGAGGCCCGCCGGCACTGGCTGCGCGCCGAGGAGCTCGGCTTCGACCACGCCTGGACCTACGACCACCTGTCCTGGCGCTCGCTGCGCGACGCGCCGTGGTTCGGTGCCGTCCCGCTGCTGGCCGCGGTCGCCGCGGTCACCACCCGCATCCGGCTGGGCCCCCTGGTGGCCACCCCGAACTTCCGGCATCCGGTGGTGCTGGCCAAGGAACTCATGACGCTCGACCACGTCGCGGACGGCAGGATCGTCGCGGGGCTCGGCGCCGGGGCGGACGGCCCCGACACCCGGGCGCTCGGCGGCCCACCGCTCTCCCCCGCCCGCCGGGCCGCCCGCTTCGAGGAGTTCGTCGCCCTGACCGACCGGCTGCTGAGCCAGGAGCGCACCGACCACGAGGGCCCCGTCTACACCGCCCGGGGCGCCCGTACGGTGCCCGGCTGTGTGCAGCGCCCCCGCGTCCCCCTCGCGATCGCGGCGACCGGGCCGCGCGGCATGCGCCTGGCGGCGCGGTACGGGTGGGCGTGGGTGACCCACGGCACGGCCGCCGGGCCCGGCGAGCTCCCCGCGGCCGAGGTGCTGCCGCTCCTGGCCCGGCAGTCCGCCCTGTTCCGGGAGGCCTGCGCACAGGTGGGCCGCGCGCCCGCGGAGGCCGGCCGCATGGTCCTCGGCAGCCGGCTGGTCCCCGGCCTCACGGACTCCGTGGACCGGCTGCTCGGCTTCGCCGGGGAGTGCGCCGCGCTGGGCTTCACCGACCTGGTCCTCCACCGGCCCAGGCCGTCGGGGGTGTTCGCCGGGGACGCCGCCGCCTTCGAGGAGGTCGTGGCGGCCGCGCTCCCGCGCCTCGAACGGCTCCGGGCCGCGGATCCCTAGCGGTCCGGGGGAACGGCTGACGGCGCCCCGGGCCGCACGACCCACGGCGGAAGGCACCGGCGGAGAAGGAAGCGGACGTGGAAGCGGACGAGAGGACCGGCCGGGAGCCGGACGGACACGGCATCGGTGACTACGGCCGGACCTTCGGCGAGGTCTACGACGACTGGTATCCCCCGGAGTTCGCCGACGGGGCCGCGGCCGTGGCGGCCCTGGCACGCCTCGCGGGCGGCGGCGAAGCACTCGAACTGGGCGTCGGTACCGGCCGCGTGGCCATACCTCTCGCCCGGCGCGGCGTCCGCGTCCACGGCGTGGACAGCTCACCGGAGATGCTGCGCCGGCTGCGCGGCAAACCCGGCGGGCACCTGGTGCGCACGGTGCTCGCGGACATGGCCGACTGCGACCTGGGCCGCCGCTTCACCCTCGTCTACTCCGTCTTCAACAGCCTCTTCTGCCTCCCCGACCAGGCCCGGCAGGCCGCGTGCCTCGCCGTCGCCGCCCGCCATCTGGCACCCGGCGGGCGGGTCGTCGTCGACCACCAGATGCCCGCCGACGTCTCCCCCGGGGTCTCCGTCCGGCACTTCCACACCGGGGAGGACCGGTTCCGCTTCTCCGTCGTCGACTGCGACCCGGTGACGCAGGTGATGGAACGGCGCACCGTGGCCGTCACGGACGGCGGCGTCGTCTCGTACCGGTCGGTCATCCGCTACGTATGGCCCGGTGAGCTGGACCTGCTGGCCGCGGCGGCGGGGCTGGTGCCGCTGGCCCGCACGGCCGACTGGCAGGGCTCGCCGATGAGCCCGGACAGCCCGGGGTGCGTGTCCGTCTACCGTCACCGGTCCCCCGGCGAAGGTCCGGGCGCGCGATGACGGCGCCCGGCCTCCCCGGCCCCCGCCGTCCTCCGGCGCCCGCCCCGGCCAGGTCGGCGGCCCCGTACCGCGCGGTGCTGCGGGCGCGGTACGCGTGGGACACCGGTCCCCGGCTGGCGGCCGTCCGCGTCCGGTGGGACGGCGCCCGGCGCCCCTTCACGGCCTGCTCACCGCCGGACGGCCCGGTGCGGCTGTGCTACACGGGGCTGGGTGACGGGTCGCGTCACATCCTGGCGTTCCTCCGGCAGCGGGGCGTGGACACCGTGGCGACGCGGCCCGGCGCACGGCACTCCGCGCCCGTGGACATCCGGCTGTCCGGGCTCCCGGCCCGGCGCGTGCCCGTGCCGGGGCCGGCCACGGTCGTGCTGCCGTTCCGCGTGCGGCTCGTCGTCCCGGTCGGTGCCGGGCCCGGGGCCCTGCGCGCCCGGATCTCCGCGCGCGAGAGCCGTACCTTCCGCGCCGGCCGCGCCGCGCGGGGGTGGACGTGGGAGACCGGCACCGGCCCGCACGCCTTCGACCACTTCTACGAGCGGATGCACCTGCCCACCATGCGCCGCCGGCACGGGGAGGCGACCCGCAGCCTGTCCGCGGCCCTCGCCTACGAATGCCTCTTCCGGAAGGGGATCCTCTTCTTCCTGGTCGAGGACGGCACCCGGGTGGCCGGGGTGCTGTGCGCCCGCGGCCGGCACCACCGCGTCCTGACGATGCGGCTGCTCGGCGTCCTCGACGGCGCCGAACGGTACTACGCCGACGGCGCGGTACGGGCGCTGACGCACTTCACGCTGGAGTGGGCGGACGCGCACGGCTTCGACCACGTCGACCTGTCCGGCTGCGAGCCCTTCCTCAGCAAGGGGATCTTCCAGTTCAAACAGCGGTTCCACCCGGAGTGCCGGCTGCCGGACGACCACTTCGGCGGCAAACGGCTGGTGCTGCGCGTCGGGCGGGACACCCCTCGGGTGCGGGACCTGCTGGTGGCGAACCCGGTCATCGCCTGCGGCGACGACGGCTTCGAGGCCCTGTACTTCCACGACGCGGACCGGCCGCCGCGCACCGACCTGGCCTGGCGGTGCCCGGGCGTCCGCCGCGCCCGCCACGTCCCGCTGGACGCCTTCCTGCGGGACGTGCGGGAGCCCGGGCCCGCCTGAGAGGGAAAGACCATGACCGAGCACCACCCCTGGTTCGGCTCGTACGCGGTGGACGTCCCCGCCCGGCTCGGCGCGGCCGGCGTCCGCGACGTCCTCCGCGAGGAGATGCGCGACCTGGGCTTCCACGAGGAGCTGGTGTCGGCCCGGCCGCTGGTCGTCCCCGCCCGCGGCGCCGCGGAGCTGTACGGGGCGGCCGCGCGGCTGCTGGACCTCCTCCGCCGGGCCCTGCTGGCGAGCGGGCCCACGGCGCGGCACCGGATGGCCGCGCTGGGCGTGGACGAGTCGCTGCATCCTTTGTTCGTCGACGACCGGCTGGAGGAGCGCTACTGCGGCTGCATGGCCCGCCCCGACGCGGTGATCGGGGAAGACGGTCCGCGGTTCCTGGAGTTCAACGTCGGCGGGGCGGTCGGCGGCGCCGTCCACACGCACATGATGACGCGGGCCTGGCGCCGGGTGCACGGCGGCGCCGGCGGTGACCGCGCGCCCTTCGACGGCCCTTCGCTGTTCGGCGCCCGCCGCAGGCTCTTCGCCGCCGTCTGCGAGGAGCTGGGGCTGCCCCGGGCCGTCGCCCTGCTGGGCACCGTCCGTGACCTGCCCGGGGTGGGCAGCGCCCGCTACTTCGACGTCGAGATCGGCCACCTGCGGCGGCACGGCTTCCGGGCCGAGTTCCTCGAACCGGAGGAGCTGGACCGGGCGTACGACCCCGACGGCCGCTTCCGGTTCCCCCTGGGCCTGCGGCACTTCACGGTCACCGAGTGGCGCGAGCACGGCATCGACCTGGCTCCGGTGCGCCGGGCGCTCGACGCCGGGTGCCTCTTCCTGGCGCCGCAGACCGCCTTCCTGATCTCCAACAAGAAGGTCCTCGGGTGGGTCTCGGAGGGACTGCCCTGGATGACGGGCGCCGAGCGGGAGCTGGTCCGCCGCTACCTCCCCTGGACCAGGGTCGTCCGCGAACGCCGCGTCGCCTGGCGCGGCCGGGACCACGACCTCGGCGAGCTGCTGGTGCGCCGGCGGCCGTGCTTCGTGCTCAAGAAGGCCGTCGGCATGTGCGGCGACGGCGTGCTCCTGGGGCCGTCCACCGACCCCGTCGTGTGGGAGCGCGCCGTCGGGCGGGCGCTGCGTGAGGAGGACAGCGTCGCCCAGGAGTACGTGGAGGCGGGGCGGTGCGCGGCGCTGGTGACCGACGGGACGGGGTCCGGCACCCGTCCCACGACGATCGCCCCGCTCCTCGGCCCGTACGTCGTCGCCGGGAAGCCGGCGGGATGCCTGGTCCGTTACTTCGCCTCGGGCGAGAGCGGCATCGTCAGCATGTACGGCCACGGGGCCCTGATCAACGTCCTGGTGGCCGGTCGCTGACGGGGCGCTCGCCCTCAGAAGGCGGAGTTCGCGGTCCAGCGCGCGAGCAGTTCCTCGTCCCCGTCCACCCGGAAGGCGTCCGAGTCGTGGCCGAGGCGCCCGTACAGGAACAGCAGCAGGTCCGCGGCTGCCGCCCGGACGGACACGTCGGCGCCGGTCCCCTCCGGTTCCCGGCCCGCGGCCTCCACGCCGAAGCCGTCGGGGCGGAGGCGGACGAGCCAGTCCCCGTCGGTGTCGGCGCACCGGAAGCGCAGGGTCTCGCCGTCGCCGCGGAGGTCCGCCACCTTGGGGGCGAAGAACGCGGCGTGGGGCAGGTTGACGAGGAACTCGTCGACGGCGTCGGTGGCGAGGTCACGGTCGATCCCGGACCGGAGGCCGAGGGCGCGTTCCGCGTCGGTGCGGTGGACCAGCGTCTCGATCAGCATCCGCCGGATCCAGAACCTGGCGTGCTGGTCGGCTCCCCAGGCCCACATGGGCGCGTCCGGGTCGAGGCCGTCGAAGGCGCTCGCGGCCTCGGCGGCGCTGTCCGCCAGCCAGTCCGGGTAGCCGTCCTCACTCGCCGGCAGCCGCAGTTCCACGTCGCGGCTCCGCGGCGGCTCCTGGACCCGCCGGCGCAGGAGTGCGGAGAACCAGCGCTGCACGCTGCCGGTGTGCTTGACGAGGTCGGCGAGCGTCCAGCCCGGGCAGCCGGGCACCGGGAGGGTCAGGTCCGCGCCCTTGACCGCCGCCACGAACCTGGCGGTCTCGGCGGCGACGGCCTCGCGGTGGACGGCGGAGGCGGTGGCCCGTGGGTTCGACATGTGCGTTTCGCCGCGCTTCCTGGTGCTCCGGCCCGGGGGCCTGACCCTCGGGATCTTCTGAGGGGCAGCCTGCCACAGCGGCCTTGGCGGCCGGCGGGCGGGCCGGGGTGCGCCCTGCGGGCGGCTTGTTCCCCGCCCCGCCCCGCCCCTTCCCGCTGTATCCGATGTGCGGCTCCGCCGCGTGCGGGGCTCCGCCCCGGACCCCGGTCCTCGAACTCCCCCAGCTACCGCTGGGAG
Source organism: Streptomyces albireticuli (assembly GCF_002192455.1). Taxonomy (NCBI): domain Bacteria; kingdom Bacillati; phylum Actinomycetota; class Actinomycetes; order Kitasatosporales; family Streptomycetaceae; genus Streptomyces; species Streptomyces albireticuli. The sequence goes on along the minus strand of NZ_CP021744.1, from coordinate 7,205,155 downwards.
GTGCCCCCGGACGGGCTGACTTCAGCCCGTCCGGCGTTTGAGGACACCGCGCGTCAGCGCGGAAAGGGGGTCCGGGGGCGAAGCCCCCGGTTTCGGGAAGGGGCGGGGCCGGGGAAAAAGCCCGCCCGGCCCGACCCCTAGGAGACCGTGACCCCGGCAGGGCTGCCCTGGTGAGGGATGTCGGCCTGAGCCGCAGGCTCCCCCGCCTCAAGCGGATCCGGACCCGGCAGCCCCGCCTCATGCGCCCGCACTCCAGCCCGTACCGCCCAGAAGTAGAAGCCCAGGGCCGACAGCCCGACCAGCGCCGTGTCGACGCCGCCCGGGATCACCCCGTGGCCGCCGAACTCCTCGCTGCCGAGGGCCGACAGCAGGGACATCCACAGCAGGAAGCCGACCATCCACCAGGCCGGGGCGAACTGCCGCCGCAGGTCGGTCTCGCCCTTGCGGCGCAGCACCAGGGCGGCGATGGGCACGGAGATGAGGGTGAGGAGGGCGACCTTGCCGGTGTTGGGCCACTTGGACCAGTACAGGGCGCAGGCCGCGAAGGCGAAGGTGAGGGGGCAGAGCACCTTGGCCGCGGGAAGGCGGAAGGGGCGGGGGAGGTGGGGCTTGGTCTGCCGGAAGACGCCGACGGCGATGGGGCCCATGAGGTAGGAGACGACCATCGCGGCGGAGACGACGCTGGCCAGCGCCTCCCAGCTGTGGCCGATGGTGAGGAGCAGCAGCACGGAGAAGCCGAGGTTCAGCCACATGGCGGGCCGGGCGACGCCGTAGCGGGGGTGCACCTCGGCGATCTTCTTGGGGAAGAAGCCGGTCTCGGCGAGGTTCTGGGCCAGGTAGGCGGCCGAGGCGACATTGCCGATGTTGGCGCCGGACGGCGAGATGAAGGCGCCGAACTGGAGCATCGTGACGACCCAGTGCAGCATCAGCAGCTTGGCGAGGTCCGCGAAGGGGGACGCGAAGTTGATGCCGCTCCACCCGCCGGCCTCGGCGAGCCGCTCCGGCGGGACGGCGCCGAGGAAGGCGACCTGGAGGGCGAGGTAGATCACCAGGCCGAGGACGAGCGCGCCGACGAGGGCCCGCGGGATGGCGCGGCCCGGGTCCTTGGCGGCGCCGCCGAGGTTGACGACGGCCTGGAAGCCGTTGAAGGCGAAGACGACGCCCGAGGCGGTGACGGCGGTGAGCACGGCGGACCAGCCGTTGGGGGCGAAGCCGCCGTGCGCGGTGAAGTTCTCGGTGTGGAAGCCGGAGGCGATGAGCGCGCCGACCGCGAGGACCGGGATGGCGAACTTGACCAGGGTCAGGAGGTTGTTGGCGCGGGCCAGCAGCGCGACCGACCAGTAGCAGGCCAGCCAGAGCGCGACGGTCAGGACGAGGGCCGTCGCCATGCCGGTGCCGGTGAGGCGGCCGTCGGCGACCAGGCCCTTGGCCCAGCCGAAGTTCCAGGAGGCCATGTACTGGGTGCCGGCGATGGACTCGATGGGGATCAGGGAGGCCGTCGCGATCCACACCGCCCAGCCGGTGATGAAGCCCAGCACCGGGCCGTGCGAGATGGAGCCGAACCTGGCCATGGCCCCCGGCAGCGGGTAGGCGGCGCCCACCTCGGCGTACGACATGGCGATCATGCCGATGAAGACCGCGCCGATCACCCAGGCGACCAGGGCGGCGGGGCCCGCGACCTGAGCGGCCTGACCGGCTCCGAAGAGCCAGCCGGAGCCGAAGATGGACCCCAGCCCGATCATGATCAGGGCGAAGAGGCTGAGGCCTTTTCGATTGGCCGCGCTCAGATCCACGACGTGCTTTCCGTTCTGCCGGGAGACAAGGTCTGGAGGCAGCCTGGAGCGACCCTCCGGTCGTGCGGCTGCCACACCTGTTGCATTGGCTCGCGCCGACCGACGGCGCCTTTTCGGACTGAGTGAGTACTGAGTGAGTTCAGCCACCCGCGCTGAATACCGGCCCCGTCGGCTTTGCCGACATCGGGCCCCCGGGAGCACACACCGGGATTTGCGTGACGGGCCCGGGGAATTCGCGCGGGCGATTTTCCCCGCCCGTCGGCGACGAGATCGCCGAGGACGCAATAGCGACGCCGGTCATCGTACGGTAATTCGAGTGACGGATCCAAACGCGACCGGACTCGCCATTACCGCTGTGAGCATGCCATTACCGCCGGTCAGGCCCGCCCGTTCCCCGCTCCGTCGCCCCGCCGGACCAGCAGGCTCCCCAGTGCGGTACGGCGGTGCAGCACCGCCCGTCCGGCCCGGACCGTGGTGATCAGCCCGGCCCCGCGCAGCGCGGCGGCGTGGGCGGACGCGGTGGCGGCGCTGACGCGGAGGCGGCGGGCGAGCGCGCCGGTGGTGTGCTCCTCCTCCAGCAGGAGCAGGGCGTCGGCGCGGGTCCGCCCGAGCACCCCGGCGAGCGCGTCACCGGCGCCGCCCGGCCCGGCCGGCGTCAGCGGCAGGCCCGGACCGGCCGGATAGGTCACGACGACGGGACGGCCGGGCAGGTCGGAGAGCAGGGGACGGCCGGTCCAGTGGAAGGTCGGCAGGAGCAGTACGCCCCGGCCGCCCGGCCGGACGTCCCGCTCCCCGGGCGCCGCCCACTCCCAGACCGCCCCGCGCAGCCGGGTGCCGGGGACGAGCGCGACCAGCGCGGACCCGGCCCCGTGCTCGGCCACGGTCAGGGCGTGCCGCGTGAACTCCGCGTGGTGCAGGTCCTGCACCAGGGGCCACACGGGGCGCAGCACCGTCTCGAAGGCCGCGCGCTGCGCCCGGTGGAGGATCCGCCACGCGCCGGCGTCGCCCCGGTGCAGCTCACGGACCCACGGCGGGGCGGGCGCGCGCCCTGCGTACACCCGCTCGATCTCGCTCCGCACCAGGTCCGGCGGTGCGGCGCGGACGCTTTCGAGGCCCTCCTGGAGCGAGTCGGCGAACACGTCGACGAAGGCGGGGGCCTCCCGTCCGGGCACCAGGTCGCCGAACGGCTCGGCGGCGGCCGGGAGGGAGTGGAACAGGCGCCGCCGCCAGCGGTCGAAGAGCAGCGCGTCGCCACCGTCGAACAGCATGCTGAGCGCCGCGTTCAGCTCCTGCAAGGGCGCCGGCCGGGCCGCGAACCGGACCCGGGCGAAGTCCTCGGCCGTGAGATGGATCCGGATCACTACGCTCCCCGCCGGCGCCGCGCCATCGTTTCGGGCAGGGCCTGAAGGATCGCCCGCGCTTCCCTCCCGCACCAGCATTCAGGTCATGCCCCCGTCATTCATTCAGGGGGCCGGCGTCCGGTACAAGGACCGGCGTCACAGCGGCGCGAGGAGGATCGGCATGTTTCCGGGAGAGTTCGGCGCGGGCGGGCGCGAGGGTGCCGCCGGGGTGGGCCGGCGTACGGTCGCGAAGGCGGCCGTCCTGGGTGCCGCGCTGGTGGTGACGGGCGCGGGCGGCGCGGGCGCGCGGGACCGCGCCACGGCCGGCCTCGTCCCGCGGCTGCCGGCGCCGAGCGGCCCGTACCCGCTCGGGGTCACCACGCTGCACCTGGTCGACAGGCGCAGGCGCGACCCGTGGGTGCCCGGGATCCCGTTCCGGGAGCTGATGGTGACGGTCTTCTACCCGGCCCGCGACGTCCACGGCCACCCGGTGGCACACCAGATGACCGCGGACGCCGCGGCCGGGTTCGCGGAGATCGGCCCCGCCGTGCACCCCGGGCTGCCGGCGGCCGGGGTGGACTGGGCGGGCACCCTGACCCACGCGCACACGGGCGCGCCCGCGCTGCCCGGACGGCACCCGGTGCTGCTCCACAGCCCGGGCGGCGCCGACCCGCGCACGCTGGGCACCGGGCTCGCGGAGGAGCTGGCGAGCCGGGGCCGGGTCGTGGTGACCGTCGACCACCCCGGCGACGCGAGCGTGGTCGACTTCCCGGCCCGGACGGTGTGGCGGAAGAAGGTCCGTACGACCGTCTTCGAAGGGGACCCGCGGCGGGACCCAGGCCTCTTCCGGACGGCGATCGGCACCCGCGTCGCGGACCTCCGGTTCGTCCTGGACCAGCTGGGGATCCTGGCGGCGGGAGGGAATCCGGACGTGGCGGGGCGGCCGCTGCCGGCCGGTCTCGGCCGGGCGCTGGACCTCCGGCGGGTGGGCGCGTACGGGCACTCGGCCGGGGGCACGGCCGTGGCCCAGGCGCTGTACGAGGACCGCCGCATCAGGGCGGCGGTCGGCATGGAGGGGTATCTGGACCACCCTCCGCAGGCGCCCGGCCGGGCGGGTGAGTTGTTCCCGGTCGCGCGGTACGGGGTGGACCGGCCGCTGCTCCTGGTGGGAACCGACGGCTTCGACGACAAGGAGGCCCTGGAGCGGTCCTGGTCGGCCGTGGCGGCCCACCCGGGGGGCCACGTCCGGCGGCGGCGGATCGACAGGGCCGGGCACTGGGTGTTCACGGATTTCGGGGCGGTGGTGGCGCGGCTGCACGAGGCGGGGCTCATGACGAGGGAGGACCGGGTGCGGCTGGTGGGGGCCATGGGGCCGGCGGAGTCGGTGCCGCTGGTGCGGGGGCTCGTGGGGTCGTTCTTCGACCGGTGGGTGGCGTAGCTCCCGGGCGATCCCCGGCCGGAGGGCCCGTACGGCCTGTGCCGTACGGGCCCTCCGAGGGGGTCGTCGTCAGCCTCGCGCCGACCTCTCCAGCGCCTCGCGCACCGCCTCCTCCGTGCGGCCGACCACGGCCGAGCCGTCGTCCGCCGTGATGAGGGGGCGCTGGATCAGCCGGGGGTGGGCGGCCAGCGCGGCGACCCAGCGGTCCCGCGCCGACGCGTCGCGCGCCCAGTTCCTGAGGCCGAGCTCCTTGGCCTCGGCCTCCTGGGTGCGTGTGATGTCCCACGGCTCCAGCCCGAGCCGGCCGAGCACGGCCCGGATCTCGTCCTCGTCCGGCACGTCCTCCAGGTAGCGGCGCACGGTGTACGCCGCGCCTTCCGCGTCCAGCAGACCGACCGCGCTGCGGCACTTCGAACAGGCGGGATTGATCCAGATCTCCATGGCGCACACGGTATCGCGGGGCCTCCCGGGGCCTCCCGGGGCGGCCGGCGGCCCCGGCCGGCGGTCTCAGGGGCTGACGGCCAGGACGATGTAGGCCGCCAGGAGGGAGAGGTGCACGCCGCCCTGGAGCGGGGTGGCGCGCCCCGGGATGACCGTGAGGGTGCCGACGACGAGCGTGAGCGTGAGCAGCACCATGTGGGTCGCGCCGAGGCCGAGGACGAGCGGGCCCTCCAGCCAGACGGAGGCCACCGCGACGGCGGGGATGGTCAGGCCGATGCTGGCCATGGCCGAGCCGAGGCCGAGGTTGAGGCTGGTCTGGACGCGGTCGCGGCGGGCGGCGCGCACGGCCGCGATCGTCTCGGGGAGGAGGACCAGGAGCGCGATGACGACACCGACGACGGAGGCGGGCAGCCCGGCGGCGGCCACCCCGGACTCGATGGTCGGCGAGACCCCCTTGGCCAGGCCGACCACGGCGATCAGCGCGACGGCGAGGAGGCCGAGGCTGGTCAGGGCGGCGCGGGCGGACGGCGGGTCGGCGTGGTCGTCGGTGTCGATGACCTCGCCCTCGGCGGTCACGGGCAGGAAGTAGTCGCGGTGCCGGACGGTCTGGGTGGCCACGAACAGCCCGTAGAGGATCAGCGCGGCGACGGCCGCGAAGACGAGCTGGGCCGGGGAGAACTGCGGCCCCGGGGTGCTGGTGGTGAAGGTCGGCAGGACCAGGCTCAGACCGGCGAGCGTGGCCACCGTGCCGAAGGCCGCTCCGGTGCCCTCGGCGTTGAACACCGCGACCCGCCGCTTGAGCGCCCCCACCAGCAGCGACAGGCCGACGATGCCGTTACAGGTGATCATCACCGCGGCGAAGACGGTGTCCCGGGCGAGCGTGCTGCTCTTGTCGCCGCCGTCGGCCATCAGCGTCACGATGAGGGCCACTTCGATGATGGTCACCGCGATGGCCAGGACCAGCGAGCCGAAGGGTTCGCCGACCCGGTGCGCGATCACCTCCGCGTGGTGTACGGCGGACAGCACCGCGCCGGCCAGGCAGCAGCTGACCAGGACCACCATCCCGGTGGGCAAGGAGCGCCCCCAGGTCAGGGCGAGCACGACGGCCGCCAGGACCGGTGCGAGGGTGGGCCAGTGCTTGGCGAGCGGGCGGAGCCGAAGGTTCATGGGACGATCTTCGCAGATTGCCCCATGGGGACCGTTTCAGGGCACTTGGCCGTTCTGCGGGGATGGTCCCGCGACCGTACTTTCGGACGAGGCGGCCCCGTCGCCCGGCCGAGGCGGGGACGGCGGGCGGGACCGGAGAGTGAGGCGGTACGCCCGTACCGCCGAGGAGACCCCGTTGCCGCACTCCCCCACAGCCGGCACCCGGGCCGGCGCCGCGCCCGGCGCCCCCGCCACCGTTCCCGCACCGCCCCGGAAGCGGATCGACGCGCTGGACGCGCTGCGCGGCTTCGCGCTCTGCGGGATCCTGCTCTCGCCGCCTTCTTCGCCCCGCTCGGCCGGACGGCGCTCACCGACTACGTCACCGCGACGCTGGTGGTCGTCGCCGCCGGTTTCCTGGCCGGCCTGCGGGGCGCTGCGCGGCGGCGCGGTCGGCTTCCCATCTCCTGGTCGTCCGCGATCAGTACGCGGGTCGGTGCGCTGTTCATTCCCCGGATCCTGCCGGCCCTGACGCCCGGGAGCGGCGCCCGCTCCCGGCACCGGGCCCGTCCGTCACCCCGCGTCGCCCGGAGGTCCGGGCGGGGCCGGGTACGGGCGGGGCGCCTTCGGGTCGTCGCCCGGCGGTTCCGCTCCGGCGGGTTCCCTGCTCTTGCACGAACCGGCCAAGGACTTGGCCATGCAGCTCAGGGTCTCGTTGCGCAGGGCGTCGTCCCTGGAGATCCTGGCGGCGAGGTAATTGCCGAAGTGCAGGTAATGGGTGGTGACCAGCCGGTCCTGCTGTGCCGTCAGCCGCTTCGAGGTCTCCTGGAACATCCGCAGGAAGATGTACGCCACGAAATTCGTCAGGATGCCGGCGACCGCGCCCACCCCGCCGGTGATCAATTTGGCCGAGGTGTCCGCCTCATCGGACCCGCTGACCTGTTTGAGGCTGTACGCGATGATGACGAAGCCCGACAGGATGCAGAACAGGCCGAAGAGAAAGATGATGCGCCCCTGCGACAGGGTCTGGCTCTGATGCCGCTTCACCTGTAGCTGGTTCAGCCGGAAGAGCTTGTACGCGAACAGGTCCACGGGCTGGTGCTCGAAGTCGACGAGGTCCTTCTCGTCGTCGATGTTCTGTATGTCCACCGTCACTTCACCCGCGGAGGACAGCATGAAGCCCCCCAGCGCCGTGACCAGCAGGCTGTACAGCGCGATCGGGATGGTGAGGGGGCGCGTCTCCTTGTCGAGGTTCGCATAGAGGATGACCATGCCCACGGCGGCCAGGCACCCGACGGCCACCAGGACGACGCCGACGATGAGCCTGCGGGAACGCCTGTCCTTGAGCCCGACCCGGCGTCTGTCGAGAACCTCGAGGCGGTCGGCCACCCAGGCGTGCAGCTCGGGGTCCTGCGGACCGGGCATCTCCGGCTCGCCGGGAAGGTTCTCCCCTGCGGCGTCCTGGGCCGGCGGGAGGTTCCTGAGCCGTCCCGGCGACCTGAATATGCCCATTGCGGCCCTCCCTTCCCTTGACCGTGAAGGAGGGTAGGTCCCACCATTTTCGCCCTTCCGGCGGGATCCCGCGATCGCGGCCCCGGCCGGTGGAAGCCACCGGCTCCTCCGGAAACGCCTCTCAGGCGTCGGGGAGGCCGACGACGGACAGGTCGGCGGCCGGCAGCCGGCCGCCGCCGGGGCGCGGGCCGGCGCCCCCCGTCCCCCGCACACAGGAGCCCGGCCGTCACCCCGCCGGACAGCACCGCCGCGGCCCCCGCCCGCCACCCGGGCGACAACCGCCCCGGAGCCAGCAGCAGCCCCGCCACGACGGTCCGCACACCAGCACCACCCAGGGGCGGAACGGCAGACTGGTGAGCAGATCGAGGCACCAGAGCAGGCACAGCACGGCGCAGAGCGCCACCGGCGCCAGGCGCTGCCGGGTGGGTCGGGGGCACTGTGGGAGGTCACGGTCTTCCACTCCCCGAATCTACGGACCGCGCCCCCGGAATTGCATCGTCCGTTCGGTTGAGCGGGCGCCCCGCCGCCCCGTCCGGAGGACCGGCCGGGGTGGTGTCGCGGCAGCACGGCGGGCCCGCCCGGGTGACGTGCGCCCGGGCGGGCCCGCTTCCGTGCGGGTTCGGGGACAGGGATCGGCGGCCGGTGATCTGCGCGGCCGGCCGGTTCAGCCGAAGAAGACGGAGGAGACGGTGTTGTCGAAGCCGAGGGCGGCGAGGTCGGGGACGTCGCCGCTGACGACCTTGGACCTGCCCGTGCAGTTTCGCTCGGACCAGATCTTGAGGCTGCCCCGGGCCTGGAGGGACGACGCGACGTTGTCGCGCGCGACGTTCCGGCAGCCCTTGCCGGCCAGGCCCTGGGACGGGTCGCCGAAGTCGCGCTCGTCGAACAGGACGGCGCTGGAGGCGGGACCTGTGCCGGCCTCCCCGGTCCCCTTACCGGCCTTCTTGCCCTCCGGGGTGACGCCGAACCACGTGCCGCCGACGCCCTGCCCCTTGGTGTCACCGGGCTTGGTGTCCTTGTCGAACCGGTAGACCGGCCAGCCGCCGACCGTGACCTGGCGGGTGCCGTCGTCCCGCTTGACGACGCCGACCTTCGACCTGTCGACCCCGTCGAGGAAGATCTTGCCGCCGGGCGCGACGACGACCGGCGGCCAGGTGACCGCGCACGCGCCGTTGCACGTGGACTTCGACGGGCTCGCCGTGTCCTTGTCGAACCGGTAGAGGGTGAAGCCCGCGCCGTTGACGACCACCGGGTCGAGCGCCCCGGCCCTGGACGCGGAGAGCTGCACCCACCGGGTCGCCTCCGGCTTCACCGCGGGCTTGCCCGGCTCGTTGGCCCAGTCGCCGGTCATGGCCGGGGCGTTGTTCTTCCTGGCGGTGCCGCTGAGGAAGTTCAGGTCCTGCCCGGCCGGCTGCCCGGCGGCACTCGCCTCGCCCCGGGCGGCGGCCGCGGTGGCCGGCGCCGAGGAGTCCTTGCCGTCGCCGCCGCCGCACGCGGTGAGCAGCAGGGCTCCGAGGGCGGCCGATGTGACGATCGCTGCGGTCTGCTTGCGGAACATGTGAGATCCCCCCAGTCGTGGCCCCGGGCCGGTCCGGCGCCGTCGTCCCCCTGTACGGAGCCGGCTCCGCGGGAGCCTCAGCCGGTTACCGTCCCGATACACGACGCGGACGATGTCACGGGGCCGGCGTCCCCCTGGGGCTTCCCCGCCTCCCCTGTCCCGGTGGATACGGACGTCCGGCTCGTGCCGCGCCGGGTCCCCGCCGAAGAGAAGGTATGAACCGCACGCAAGGCCCGCTGCGCCGGGCCGCCGACCGGCTGTTCCCCGACGGCACCAACCAGTACGGCGCGCTGCCGGCCGCGCTCGTCCTGCTGACGGTCGTCACCGGCGTCGTGGACGCCGTCAGCTATCTCGGCCTGGACCACGTCTTCGTCGCCAACATGACGGGGAACGTCGTCTTCCTCGGCTTCGCCCTGGCCGGTGCGGCGAACCTGTCGGCCGGGGCGTCCCTGCTGGCCATCGCCACCTTCATGGCCGGGGCGTGGGCGACCGGGCGGCTGGCCCGGCGGGTCGCGGACCCCGGGCGACTGTTCACCACCGCCACCGGCGCCCATGCCGCGCTCGCCGCGGCCGCGCTGGCGGTGGCCCTCGTCGCGGGCCACCGGTCGGACGGCGCCCGGACGGCGCTCACCGCCCTCCTCGCCGTCGGCATGGGCATGCAGAACGCCGTCGTCCTCCGGCTGGCCGTCCCCGACTTCACCACGACGGTCCTCACCAGGGCCGTCACCGGCGTCGCCGCCGACCCGCCGGGCCCCGCCACCACGCGCCGGCTCGTGTCGCTCGCCGCGATGCTCACCGGCGCCCTGTGCGGGACCGTCCTCCAGCTCGGCCCGGGCTCCGGCGCGGCGCTGGTACCGGTCGTGGCCCTGCTGGTGTTCGTGGCGGTCGCCACCGCCTCCGGACAGTCCGGGGGCACTTCGCGGCGGTGACCGGGGAGGCCGGGTCGGTCCGGGAAAGCCCGGGGAAGCCGGGGAGAAGGGGCCCGGGCCGTTCGGGAAGAGCGGGCCGGGGCGAATCCACGGGCCTCCTCACCCGACCGTGCTCGGCCTCCGGTCCCCCGTCCGCCCGTCCCGCGCCCCCGGGATGTCCCGCACCGTGCCCCCGGCCGCCAGCCGTTCCTGCAACCGCGCGTGCCGGAACTGGTACACCGCCCCCACCTGCCGCAGCACCCCCCTCGCGTGCGCCTCGGCCAGGAAGCCCATCAGCCGCCAGGGCAGCCGCCCGGTCGCGGCCAGCCAGGCCCGCGCCGTCATGTAGCGGCCCCACGCGGTCACATAGAGGCAGATCGGGCCGGCGGGCAGGGCCATGGCGAAGGCCACGCCCCGGTCGAAGAGCCCGAACGCCAGCGGCACATAGCCGGACTGGACCCCTCCGTAGCGCCAGATGTGCCAGATCAGGAACACGGCCGTCAGCGCCGCGACGACGAGGCTGCGGATCAGCGCCGCCCTGCGGTCGCCGTGCAGGCTCCCCGCCGGGCTGGAGGCCCGGGTGACGTCGGCCGGCGCGGACAGCCACCGGCGGAGGCCGGCCGCGAGGCCCACGACCAGGCCGACGGTCAGCTGGCCGCAGACGGAGTTGTTCACGGCGTGCGCGGCCAGCACGCGGCGCGGCGCGCGTTCCTGCCACTCCTGGACCGGGCCGCCGGGGGCGAATCGCACGGGTGTCGGGGCGAGTTCGCCGGGCGACGCGTCCGGGTCCGCCGGTACGGGCCCGCCCGCCTCCCGCACGGCGGGCAGGCTCAGGTACCACTCGACCGCCGGGGACTCCCGCACGCCCGTGCCGGCCACGTGGGTCGCCCGGCCGTCGCGGAACCCCTTCGAGAAGAGCAGGAGCCTGATGCGGCCCGCGTACCGCGTGCAACGGGAGGAGGGCCGGGGGCAGTCCACGGCCTCGGTACGCAGCAGCCGCTCCCACCGCTCGACGCCGCCGCGCAGCCTCGTCCCGTCCCACAGGTGCGGCACGCCGTCGCCGTCGCGCGTCAGCGCGCCCCGGACCGGCCGGGGGATCTCGACGTACCGGGTGCCGTCCGGGCGCTGCCCGTAGCGCCAGCCGTCCGGTGTCCTGGTGTAGCGGGAGCGGTCGGGTGCGACGTGGTGGGTGCCGGTGGCGGGCAGCCCGTGGTGGGCCGAGGCCCTGGTGACCGTGACGGCGGCCTGGGCGGCGCCGAACACGGCGCCGGTCACCAGACCGGCCGTCAGTCCGGCGGCGAGTGCCACCGGGACGATCCGCAGCAGGCGCCGCAGCTGCGCGGCCGTGGTCCGGGGGGAGGCCCGGAAGGCGCGGGACAGGGCGGTGGGGATGTACGAGATGCCCATGGCCCGTACGAGGGTCGCGCTCGCGACGCCGAGCAGCGCCAGTTGCAGGACGAGGTTCGTCGGATGGGTCTGGGGGTCCCAGTAGCCGGACTCCCCCGATTCGTAGGTGAGCGGGCGGAACGCCCCGGTGAGGGCGCCCAGTGCGACGAGCACGGCGCCGCACGCCAGTACCCGCGGCATCAGCCGCCGGCGGTCCCGTACGGCGCCGGGAGCCGTCACGTACGAGAGCAGCCGGTGGGTACCGCCCATGCCGGCGACGAAGGCGGCGGCTTCCAGGCAGAGCAGCCCGCCGCCGGCGCCGGGGGCCACCAGGTAGGAGGCGAGCAGGGCGACCGGCAGTATCAGCAGGATCCTCGTCAGCGTGCCGAGGCCGCGCGGGGTCCCGGGCGGCAGCTCCCACCAGGCGAGGTCGCGGGTGCCGCGCCGCTGCATGTGGTGGGCGAGGAAGGCGAGGCGGGCGATCGTCCCGTCCGGGCCGTGGGCCTCCGGGGCGTCGGGGAGGTCGCCGTAGGCGGCGGGCACGAACCCGTCGAGAAGGTGCGCCTCCAGTACGGCCGGGTCGGCGAACCGCCGCTCCAGGAGCGTCCGGGGGTCACTCGACGCCTCGCTGTGGACGGCGCGCGCCAGACCGACCATCAGGGGGCTGCCGAGCACCGTGCGCAGCGTGCGGCAGACGGCGTCCCTGGGGTCCTGCTCCACCTCGCGCAGGACGGGCGCCCACGCGGTCTCCGCCGTGCGTCCCGGGCGCGGGGGCGCGGTGCGGGTGAGGTACGCGCCGACGGTCTCCCACGACAGCGGGCGCAGTTCGATCACGGCGGCGGAGGTGATCACGTCGGCGGTCGCCACGGTGTCCGCGTAGTCGCGGGTCCGGCAGGTGAGCACCAGCGGATCGCCGCGGCCGAGGTCGCGGTTCAGGGCCTGGACGGCCTGCGGGCGCAGCGGTGCCGGGAGTTCGTCCAGGCCGTCGAGGAGCGGCAGCACCCTGCCGAGTTCGAGCAGCCGGCGGGCCCGGGTGACGCCCGCGGGGTCCCGGGCGGCGGTGGCCGGGTAGCCCTCGATCAGCCGCTCCTCCAGCCAGTCGGAGAGGCTCCGCGCGCGGGGGTCCCAGGTGCCGAGTCCGAAGACGACCGGGACCGGGTCGTCCGGCCCGCGCCCGGCCAGCAGGTCGAGGGCGAGCTGGAGGAGCAGGACCGTCTTCCCCGCGCCGGGTTCGCCCAGCACCACGAGGCGCCGGGAGGGCACCCGGGCATACGTGCGGGCCACCTGGCCGAGGTGGCCCTGGAGCGCCGAGGACCTGTCGGGCGGATCGGCGGCGCCCGCGGTGACGTTGGCCCAGTGGTCGGACAGGTGCGGCTCCGCCGGGGTCCAGTGGACGGGCAGGGGCTCGGGGTCCTGGAGGCGGCGCAGCCGGGACTCCGCCCGCCACTGCTCGCCGACCGCCTCGGCCAGGTCGCGGGCGGCCCGGTCGAGGTGCTCGGCGCGGCCGTGCACCGACGCCTCGTCCGCCGCGCCGCGCGCGGTCTCCCGGCCGAGCCCCGCCACGGAGACCAGCAGGGCGAGGATCGAGGCCGCCTGGTTGCCGAGTTCGAGGCCGTGCTCGGCGACCACCACGGCGAGCAGCACCCCCGTCGCGGCGACGGCTCCCGCCCACCACCACTGCCGCAGGTTCATCCGCCGTACCGCCTTCCGCACTCCTGCTCGGCCGAGCGGGTGGACGGCGCGGCGCCGCACCCCTGCTCGATCAGTCAACGACGAGCGGTGCGTCCACGTAACGAAACAGTGGCAAGCCTGACAAATCGGCGACGAACATTCCTGCGAGCCCCCTCCGGAACCTGAGGACCGGAGGGGGGAATTCGCGGGTCCGGCTACTCGCCGGGAGGCGTCCCCAGCAGCGCGGCCGCCGTCTCGTACGAGGTCGGCTCGGGCGCCGGGGCCGCCACGGGGACGGCACGGCAGGTGAAGCCGAGGCGGGTGAGCGCCCGGGTGACCTCGGCGGCGGTGAAGTCACGCCGGTCCTGACGGGTGATCACTTCCCCCACCTGCTTGACGGGGTAGGTGCGGCGGCCGATGATCACGGACTCGCCCGTGACGGGCTCGGGCTTGACGCCCTTCATCGAGCGCTCCACCTCACTCTTGACCAAGTCGAAGGGGAAGCGGGCGATAACGCAGCGCATAGTGCCTCAAACAGGGTTGAAGGAACGGGTACGGAGTGCCGCCGGGTCAGGCGGCGCGGCCCCTGGCGGACGGGGCGGAACGGCGGCCGCGGGCGGGCCCGCCGCGCCGGCCGCGGGACGCGGAGGTGCCGCGCTTCGGGCCGTCCGCCGCGGGGGCGGCGATGGTGACGGGCACGCCCGAGGGCGCCTGGGCACCCGTGATGCGGCCCAGCTCGGCCTCGCCGGACCGCACCTGGGCGGTCCGCGGCGTGATGCCGGCGTCGGACATCAGGCGGGTCATCTCACGGCGCTGGTTGGGCAGGACCAGCGTGACGACGACACCGGACTCACCGGCGCGGGCGGTACGGCCGCCCCGGTGCAGGTAGTCCTTGTGGTCGCTCGGCGGGTCGACGTTCACGACCAGGTCGAGGTTGTCGACGTGGATGCCGCGGGCCGCGACGTTGGTGGCCACCAGCACCGTGACGTGCCCGGTCTTGAACTGGGCGAGCGTCCGGGTGCGCTGGGGCTGGGACTTGCCGCCGTGCAGCGCCGCGGCGCGCACACCGCTCTGGAGCAGGTGCTTGGTCAGCTGGTCCACGGCGTGCTTGGTGTCCAGGAACATGATCGTCCGGCCCTCGCGGGCGGCGATCTCCGTGGTGGTGGCGTACTTGTCGGCACCGTGCACGTGCAGCACGTGGTGTTCCATCGTGGTGACCGCGCCCGCGGCGGGGTCGACCGAGTGGACCACCGGGTCGTGCAGGTAGCGGCGGACCAGGAGGTCCACGTTGCGGTCCAGGGTGGCGGAGAACAGCATCCGCTGGCCCTCGGCGCGCACCTGGTCGAGGAGCGCGGTGACCTGCGGCATGAAGCCCATGTCGGCCATCTGGTCGGCCTCGTCCAGGACGGTGATGCCGACCCGGTCCAGGCGGCAGTCGCCGCGCTCGATGAGGTCCTTGAGCCGGCCCGGGGTCGCGACGACGACCTCGGCGCCACCGCGCAGGGCGCTCGCCTGGCGGCCGATCGACATGCCGCCGACCACGGTGGCCGTGCGCAGCTTCAGGGCCCGGGCGTACGGGGTGAGCGCGTCGGTGACCTGCTGCGCCAGCTCGCGGGTGGGCACCAGGACCAGGGCGAGCGGCTGCCGCGGCTCGGCGCGCAGCCCGGCGGTGCGGACCAGGAGCGCCAGGCCGAAGGCCAGGGTCTTGCCCGAGCCGGTGCGGCCCCGGCCGAGGACGTCCCGGCCGGCCAGCGAGTTCGGCAGGGTGGCCGCCTGGATCGGGAACGGCTCGGTCACGCCGAGACCGGTGAGCGTCGTCAGCAGCTCGGCCGGCAGGTCCAGGTCGGCGAAGGCCGTGACCGGGGGGAGCGCCGGGGTGAGGGTGGTGGGCGGGGCGAATTCGCCCTGCGGTGCGGGCCTGCGCCCGGAGCGGTGCGGACCGCCCGGCCGGCCCTGGGCCTGCGCGCGGAAGCCACGGCCGGAGCCGGCGGATCCGGAAGCGCCGGAGCCGCTCTTGCGGCCGCGGGGGTAACGGTCGTTCGTACGAGCTGTGCGGTTCATGCAGAACCTTCCTCGATGCGGCACGTATCGAGGAATTCCCGGCAGCGGTGAGCGCACACAGGATCGCAAGAACGAGCCGGAGAAAAACGAAAGCGAAGCCCGGGAGACGGGCGTATTTCCACCGCATGGCGGAAAGGAGAATTTTCCGTGCACCCGACCGGGAACCGTTGTGGGCACGGGGCGGGATACGGCCGTGGGGTACCGGAAGAATCCGGGAGGGGCCGACCGGGCCCGGAAAAGCAACGAGCTGGGGCCCGCACCCAAGGTGCGGGCCCCAGCTACGCCGTACGCGTCAACGTCAGGCGGGAACGATGTTCTCGGCCTGCGGGCCCTTCTGGCCCTGCGTGACGTCGAAGTTCACCTTCTGGCCTTCCTGGAGCTCACGGAAGCCCTGGGTGGCGATGTTCGAGTAGTGGGCGAAGACGTCGGGGCCGCCACCCTCCTGCTCGATGAAGCCGAAACCCTTTTCGGCGTTGAACCACTTCACGGTGCCAGTAGCCATGTCAAATCTCCTTCGGGGCAGTGCCCGAGGCGCACACTGTGCACGCCTCGCGTCGCCGCGATGATTGCCCCGGTCGGAAAGCACCGGAAAAACAAAAAGTGCACTCACCGGCCCGTCCGGGCCAGGAAGCGCATTTGAAGTCCTTGGGAAACCACAACTGCAACTGGGATCCACACTAGCACGGTACGGGCCGCCGGGCAGGGTAAGAAAATTCACCGGACCCGCCGCGCCGCAAAAAAAATTCCCCCTGTACAAGACACCGATTTTCTGCACACGCGTGTGCAGGAGCCGGGCGGCCGCGGTCCGGGGCCCGGCGCGCCGGGCCCCGGCGGCCGGAATAGTGCCCGCACCCCTGAGGTTGTGGGCTGGCACGACACACGGTCGCGGCCCTCCGGAAGGACTCCCATGAAGATCGGCATCATCGGCGCCGGGAACATCGGCGGCAACCTCGTACGACGGCTCACGGCGCTCGGCCACGACGTCTCCGTCGCCAACTCGCGCGGCCCGCACACCCTGACCGCGCTCGCCGAGGAGACCGGCGCCACCCCCGTCACCGCGGCGGAGGCGGCGCGCGACGCCTCGGTCGTCGTGGTCACCGTCCCCCTGAAGGCCGTCCCGGACCTGCCGTCCGGGCTGTTCGACGAGGCCGCGGACGGCGCCGCGGTGATCGACACCTGCAACTACTACCCCAAGGAGAGGGACGGCCTGATCGAGCCCATCGAGGCCGGTCTGCCGGAGAGCCGGTGGACCGAGCGGCATCTCGGGCACCCCGTCGTCAAGGTGTTCAACGGCACCTACGCCCAGGACCTCCTCGACAGACCGCTGCCCAAGGGCGCCCCCGGGCGGCTCGCCGTGCCGGTGGCGGGCGACGACGAGGCCGCCAAGCGGGTCGTGCGCGAGCTGGTCGACGAGCTCGGCTTCGACACCGTCGACGCGGGCGGCATCGAGGACTCCTGGCGCCAGCAGCCCGACACCCCGGTCTACGGTCTCCGCGCGGGCGCCGAGGAGGTCACCAAGGCCCTCGCCGAGGCGTCCCCGGAGCGGCCGCGGGCGTTCCGGGCGTAGGCGGTACGGCCCGGAGGACGCGCGCGGGCGGCGCCCCGCGGCCGTTCCTCAGCCCCGCGCGGCGAGGTCGCGGACGACGGCCATGTCGTCGAAGGGGATCAGCCGCGCGCCGACGACCTGGTGGGTCTCGCTGCCCTTGCCCGCGACCAGCACGACGTCGTCCGGCCGCGCGGCGGACAGCGCGTAACGGATCGCCTCGCGGCGGTCGGCCTCCCGGTGGAAGGGGGTCCCGGTGGCCGCGAGGGCGGGGGCGATCCGGTCGAGGATCGCCTCCGGGTCCTCGCCGCGCGGGTTGTCCGAGGTGAGGACGCACAGGTCGGAGTGGTCTCCGGCGATCCTCCCCATGGGGGCGCGCTTGGTGACGTCCCGGTCGCCCCCGCAGCCGAAGACGGTGATCACCCTGCCGGTCGCGAAGCCGCGGATCGTGGTGAGGACCTTCTCCAGGGAGTCCGGGGAGTGCGCGTAGTCGACGATCACATGGGCGCCCCCAGGGGTGCGGTAGCGCTCGAAGCGGCCGGGGACGGGCGGCATCCGTTCCAGGGCTGCGACGAGCCCGGGGAGGGCGTGCCCGAGCAGGTGGCACGCGGCCACGGCGGCGAGGGCGTTCGCGACGGAGAACGGGCCCGGCACCGGGATGGCAGCGGGGTACTTGCGCCCCTCGTGGTGGAGCGTGAACCGGCTGCCCGAGGCGTCCACGACGAGGTCGGTCGCCCGGTAGTCGGCCGGCGCGTCCAGGGCGTACGTGGTGACCGCGCCCGGCATCAGGGCCAGGATCTCGGCGCCGACGGGGTCGTCCGCGTTGACCACGGCCCGGTCGCACAGCCCGCCGAAGAGGCCGAGCTTGGCGTTCTTGTAGTTCTCCATCGTTCCGTGGTCGTCGAGATGATCCTGCGTCAGGTTGGTGAAGACGCCGACGTCGACGGGGACGCGGTCCAGCCGGCGCTGGAGCAGGCCCATGGACGTGGCCTCCAGGACCACGCTCCCGACGCCCCGGTCGCGCATGTGGCCCAGCAGGTATTGCAGGTCGGGCGCCTGCGGGGTGCTCAGCGCCGACCTGGGCATCGGGATCCGCAGCCCGCCGATCCGGCTGCCCGAGGTGCCGATGACACCGGTCGTCGCGCCCTCGGCGAGCCGCAGGACCGACTCGACCATGTACGAGACGGAGGTCTTGCCGTTCGTCCCCGTGACGGCCACCACGTCCATCGCGCGGCCGGGCTCACCGTGGTAGCGGGAGGCCACGACGGCGGCCGCCGCCCGGACGTCCGCGACGCGCACCACGCACACGTCCCCGGGGAGGCCGGCCGGTGGCGGGCCTTCGTTCCCCTCGGCCAGCACCGCCACGGCGCCCCGCTCCAGTGCCCGCCCGGTGCCCTCGGGGCCGCCCTCCTCGTGGCCCGGGACCGCGATGTACAGCGCTCCGGGCGTCACCCGGTGCGCGTCGAAGGTCATCCCGGCGGTGACGGGCGTCCCCGGGTCTCCTTGGAGGACGTGGTGCTCGTGTCCGTGGAGCAATGCGCTCAGTTTCACAGCTGTCCCCTCGCAGGCGGCCGACGGCGCACCGCGCGTGGCCCCGCCCGGGGGCAGGGGGTGGCGGCGAGCCGGGAACCGCGTTTGACGACCATGCCCCGGCGGCGCCGGGGGCAGTACTGACCGGCCGGGCACCGGTCCGGCGGCGCAGCGCGGGGCACTGGCGGAGCGGGAGCGGGGGCACGGGCGGCGTTACGCGTGCGGGCGAGCGGGCCCCACAGGGGGATATCTGCGTACGAGCCGAAGGGCCGGACCGGCCGGGCATCGCTACCTGTCCCACCGTGCGGCCGGAGCCGTCGGCGGTCCGCCGCGGAGGGCGGATTCAGGTGGTCGGACGGAGCAGGGACCTGCCCGACACCGTCACAGTGTATGTCCGCCGGCGGAGCGTGGCGCCCAGCTCGCCGGGGGCAGGCCGTCGTCCGTACCTTGCGCGTCCGGCCGGCGTGCGCGGCCCGCGCCTCGGCACGGCCGCCGGCCCGTGGAGCCGGTACCCCGGCCGGAGGCGGCTGTTCAGCGCCCCTTCAGAACGCGCGTACCGGGGGCGCAGCTCTCCCGCAGCGCGGCCAGTTCGCCGGGCGGCAGCCGCAGGGAGGATCCACGGCGGCCGGTGTCGAGCAGCGCGCTCCCCGATTCCAGCCATTCGGGGAGCGGTGCGACGCCGGCGAACGCGGCGAGGCGCGCCAGTTCCTCGTGGGGCGCGTCGAGGAGGTCCTCGTAGGCGAGCGTGGTGCGGCCCTCCTCGGGAAGGGTGGCGAGGTGCCCGGTCGCCTCGGTGACGAGCTCCGACCACAGCGCGCCGAACCCGGGGAGCGGAAAGGCCCGGTCGCGCACCAGGGCGGGGTCGAAGCGCTCGCCGAGCAGGGGGGCGAGGTCCGGCGGCAGTGACGTCACGTGCTCCTCGGTCAGGTCGGCGAGGCGCTCGACCCCGGCCCGTTCCCCGATCTCCCGCATGAGGAAGATCATCCGGTATCCGGCGTGCCGGCTCATGGACAGCGCGCAGTCCGGCCCGTCCCTGTGCAGGTGCACGAACCGGGCCTCCGGGAACGCGGCCCGCAGGCGCGGCACCCAGGCCGCGGAGTACCCGGACCGCTCCACGACGGCCGTACGCCCGAACCGCGCGCACAGCGCGCCGAAGAAGGCCCGGTGGTGGTCGGGCGCGCCGCGCGCGGGCCGGTGGACGACCGTCTCCCGGAGTTCGTCGAGGAGTCCGTCCGGGTCGTCGGTGAGGTGGGGCAGCACCATGAGGGAGAGCGCGGGGATGCCGGTGGTCTCCGCCGTGTACCGCCCCGGGCGCCGGGTGTAGAGGAACTCCGGCATCAGCACACCGCTGCGGATCATGCGCGCGAAGTACGGCGTCGGCGTGGTGAGGCGCCGCCAGAACTCCTCGCCCGTCAGGTCTCCTTCGGGGAAGGCGGTGTCCCCCACGGAGGCCATGAACTCGTTGAGGCTGAGGACGTCCGGATGGGCGTTGAGGATCCGGGACAGCGCGGTCGAACCGCTGCGGCCCGTACCGACGACGAAGGTCAAGGTGCGCACGGTCGCTCTCTCCTTGCCGGTGGCGGACCGGGGCAGCCTTCCCTGCCTCACCGGCGGCAAACGGTGCACACCACACGCTTCCTGGGGAGCGGCCGCCGGGGCGTTCGCCCGGGTCACCGCCTGCGAGTGACCGGCGGTGCCGGCGGGACCGGGCCGCCGTGCCCGGTCCGCCGTGGCTCAGGGCTGCGGCGACCGCGCGTCGTAGCGTGCGAAGCCGCGCCACTTCAGGGCGATGAGCGCGACCGCCACGACGCACGCGACGCCCCCGCCGAAGACCGCCCAGCGCGGGGACGCCAGGTCCGCGACGGATCCCGCGAGGAAGTCGCCCAGCCGGGGCCCGCCCGCGACCACGACGATGAAGACGCCCTGGAGGCGGCCCCGCATGTCGTCGGGCGTGGCCGTCTGGAGCATGGTGGTGCGGAAGACCGCGGATATGGAGTCGGCGCATCCGGCGACCGCGAGGAAGAGGAGGCCGAGCCACAGGTCGCGGGTGAGGCCGAAGACGGCGATGGCCGTGCCCCAGGCGACGACGGACAGCAGGACGGCGAGTCCGTGCCGGTGTATCCGGCCGAGCCAGCCGGAGAACAGCCCGCCCAGGACCGCGCCCACAGCCGGTGCCGCGACGAGCAGGCCGACGGTCTTGGTGTCGCCGCCGAACCAGAGGCCGGCGACGGCCGGGAAGAGGGCGCGGGGCTGGGCGAGCACCATGGCCGCGAGGTCGACGAGGAACGTGAGGCGCACGTTGGGGCGGGTGGCGAGGAAGCGGAGGCCGCCCCGTACGGACGCGCGGCCCGGCGCCTTGCCCCCGTCCAGGGCCTCGGGGCGCATCGAGGGCAGGCGCCACATCGCGTACAGGGAACCGGAGAAGGCGACGACGTCGATCAGGTAGGCGGCCTGGTAGCCCCAGAGCCCGACGATGGCGCCGCCCAGCATGGGCCCGCCCATGAGGCCGAGGTTGGTGGTCAGGGAGGACAGGGCGTTGGCCGCGGGCAGTTGCTCCTTGGGCAGCAGCCTGGGGATCATCGAGCTGCGGGCCGGGCTGTTCATGGCGAAGCACACCGCCTGGAGGGCGACGACCGTGTAGAGCAGCCACACCTCGCGCAGGCCCAGCAGGGCCGCCGTGGCCAGCGCCACGGACAGCAGGGTGGCGCCCGTCGCGCTGACCAGGCCCAGGGCCCGGCGGTCGACGGTGTCGGCGACGGCGCCGCCGTACAGGCCGAAGACGACCAGGGGGACGAGCGAGCACAGTCCCACCATGCCCACCGAGAAGGTGGAGCCGGTGATCGCGTAGACCTGCAAGGAGACCGCGAGGGCGGTCATCTGCTGGCCGATCCAGGAGACGGTCTGCCCGAACCACAGCCGGCGGAAGTCCACGGAGCTGCGCAGGGGCGTGAGGTCGGCCAGGAAGCGGGAACGCCGGGCAGGGCGGGGTTCGACGGCTACGTCGGACACGTCGGGCACGGGAAGGTCTCCAGGGTTCGGGCGGCAACTCCTCGGTGACGCGGCGGGGTCACCGGGCGGAGCCGGCGCCGCTGCCCGCCCGGAGCGGCCGTCCCGGAGCAGCCAGGAGGCGTTCGCCTGTCATGTCCGCAACCCTAGAACATGGTTACTACAACTGATCAGTTTGTATGACAATTCTTGGTAAGGGTTTGTCAGAACCCTTGGCGGGCCTTCCGGTTCGCCCCGCCGTCCCCGACCGGCGCACACCGGCGGCCGGTGACACCGGCCGGGCGCCGCCGGGCGTTCCCGGGCAACGGTTGACCGGCCCCCGTGGTCCTCCTACTTTCCCCATGAGGGCTCGGTCCACGAGGACGGGCCCCGCCGTGGTTCTTGGGGGCGCAGGTGCACTGGTATGTGGATGTGCTCAAGAAATACGCGACGTTCAGCGGGCGGGCGGGCCGTCCGGAGTTCTGGATGTTCACCCTGATCAACGTCATCATCAGCATCGTCCTGGCCGTTCTCGACGTCGTGTTCGGCACGGACCCGCTCCTCGGCACGGTGTACAGCCTCGCCGTGTTCCTCCCCGGGCTCGCCGTCGGCACCCGCCGGCTGCACGACACCGACCGCTCGGGCTGGTGGCAGCTGATCATCCTGATCCCGATCGTGGGCCTCATCGTCCTGCTGGTGTTCTGGGCGGGCGCGGGCAAGCCGCACGCCAACGCGTACGGCCCGAGTCCGCAGGAGGTGCCGGCTCACTGACCCCGGGCGCCGGCCGAGGCCATGCCCAGCCAGGTGTGGGGGTTGCCCTCCCAGCACCAGCCGAGCTTCGGGGCGCCCTTGCTGATCCACAGCGCGGGGACGCGGCGGTCGCCGAAGCGGGTGCCGGCGAGGGAGAAGCACTTGTTCTTGGCCAGCGCCGCCGGGTGCTGGAGGACGAGTGCGAGGCCCTCCTCGATCGTGAGCGGGGTGCGGTCCCGCTCCGCGACCGCCGCCAGGGCGTCCAGGGGCACGGCGTTGCAGAACTCCTCGCCCCGCTCGACGTCGAAGACGACGTACGCGGCGCCGTCCGGCAGCGCGAGCTCCTCGATCGGGACGAACCGCTCCAGCTCACCGGGCGCGTAGAAGCGCTCGATGACGCCGGGCCTGCTCTTGCCGGCGAGCGTGGTCAGCGGCACCGCCTCTTCGAGGGGCACGAGCGCCCGGGTGACCACGATCAGGAACGGGACGCGCCCCTCGGCCGGCGGCTCCATGGCCGCCGCCCGGGCGAGCACGGGCTCGCGCAGCGGCTCCAGGAGGCCGCGGAAGGCGTCTTCCGTCATGCCCGCGAGGGCCGGGTACGCGAGGTCGACCAGCGTCCGGACCTGGCGGTCGAACTCGTTACCGGCGTCGAAATCCGTCATGTGCGGCCTTCCTGCTGAACGGGTGGGACGGCCGGCCCCGCCATTCCTCCGGGACCGACAGGAGGAAAGTTACTATGAACATATTTTTATGTCCAGTCCCAATATTCACCCATGGCAACTTTGCGGCACGGGCAAATCTCCGGCCCACGCCCCGCCGCTCCCACGCACCCGGCCGCCGACGGCCCATGATCGGCACCATGGACAGGCCCCTCCGAGCCCGGAGCGACGGATGAACGACGACCCGGGCGACGCGACGACTCCACCGGCAGGTGCCCGCAACGGGCCGGCCGTCTCCCGCCGGGAGTTCGACGCGCTCTTCGAGAGGGTCCGCGCCTGGGGCCGCTGGGAGCCCGCCGGCCGCGGCGCCTGGAACCGGGTGACGGCCGGCCACGTCCGGCGGGCCGCCGCCCTGGTCAGGTCCGGGACGGTCGTGCCGATGGCCCGGCCGTGGGACACCGCGCCCGCCCCGGACAACAGCAGGCCCGCCCTCCACTACATGTCCGACCTGGGTGACGTCGAGCCCCCGGAGCCCTCCGCCTACAAGGACTTCGTGGGCGCCGACTACCACGGCAAGGGCGTCAGCCACCTGGACGCGCTGTCCCACATCGCCTACCGGGGGCGGCTCTACGACGGCGGCGCGGCACGGGAGCTGACGGGCGCGGGCGGCGCCCGCTTCGGCTCCGTCTCGGCCCTCGGCACCCTGGTCACCAAGGGGGTGCTCCTCGACCTCCCCGCCGTCCTGGGGAGCCCCTGGCTGGAGCCCGGGCAGGCCGTGCACGCCAGGGACGTCGTCGCCGCGGAGCGGGCGCTCGGCGTGCGGATCGACGAGGGCGACGCGGTGCTGCTGCGGGTCGGCCGGTTCCGGCGGCGCGCGGAACTGGGCGCCTGGGACCCCGGCACCGCGAGCGCGGGCCTCCACGTGGACGCGGTGCCCCTGCTGGCCGAGCGCGGCATCGCCCTGCTCGGCGGCGACGGCGACAACGACGTGCGCCCCTCCCCGGTCGAGGGCCTGCACTCCCCCGTCCACACGCTCGCGATCGCCGCGATGGGGGTGCCACTGCTGGACAACCTCGACCTCGAAGCGCTCTCCGCAGCCTGCGCCGGGGCGGGGTGCCACGAGTTCCTCCTCGTCGTGGCCCCCTTGAACGTCCCCGGCGGTACGGGTTCGCCCGTCAACCCGGTCGCGGTCCTGTGAGGGCGGGCGCTCCCGCGCGGACGTCACGGACGGTGCCACCCGGGCACCCTCCGCACTTTTCCCTTCATATCAGGGCAAAGTTCTAAAATGGAACGACCGTGCAGCCACCCCGGCGTGCGGGTGGCCATGGGGCGCGCGTACCGACGAGGGAAGTGATCCGGATGGGGCTCGTGGCGGAGGACATCGGCCCCGCGCTCGCCCGTGAGCGGTTCCTCGGCGGCGGGTCGGTCGAGGGGACCGTGCGCGGCCCGATCCTGAGCTCGTGGCAGCGCTGCCGCTCCCTGGGCCTGTCGCCCGACGGGTGCGAGCTCCCCTTCACCCGGGAACTCGATGCGGAAGGCCGCCTGGTCCGCGCGGCCGGGCCGGTGCTGGACCGGCTGGAGGCCATGTTCGCGGACCGGAAGATGAACATCTCCCTCGCCGACGAGCGCGGCGCGGTGCTGGAACGCCGGTTCGGCGATGCCGCCATGGCCCGGCGGCTGCCCCCGATCCAGAGCGTCCCGGGCTTCGTCTTCGCGGAGAAGTTCGGCGGGACCAACGGCATCGGGCTGGCGCTCGCGGAGCGGAACCTGGTCAGCATCTACGGCGCCGAGCACTTCGCCGAACGCTCCCAGTCGAACGCCTGCTCGGCGATTCCCGTCCGGGACCTGCTCAGCGGGCGGATCGAGGGGGTCCTCTGCTTCGGCTTCCCGTACACCGACGCGGACGGCTCGCTGGACGTCGTGATCCGCAGGGCGGCCGGTGTCATCGAACGGCGGCTGCTGGAGCAGAGTTCGGCGCGCGAGCGCGCCCTGCTGCGGGCGTACCTCGACGCCCGGCGCCGTGTACCGCCCGACGGCTCGGCCGGCGACGAGGGCGGCGGGCCGGCCGGTGGCACGGGCGGCTTCGGCGGGCTGGGCGAGCTGGCCGCGAGCGGGCTGGACTGGCGTGACCAGATGATCCTCAAGGAGAAGGCCACCGAGCTCATCTCCTCGGCCCAGCGGGCCGCCGTCGAGGTGTCCCTGCCCGGCGGGCGCCGGGTCACCTTGCTGAGCCGCCCGGTGACGAGCGCCTCCGGGGTGGAGGGCGTCGCCATCGAGGTGCTCCTCCCCTCACGGCGGCAGCCCCTCACCGTCCCCACCGGCGCCGACCCGACGCCCGGCCTCCTGACCCGGCGGGACCTCTCCCCCCTCGTCCCGCCCTCGCCCGAGGACCTCCCCGGCGCCCTGCCCGGGTCTACCGCCGTGACGGCCCACCCGCCCGTCGCACCCCGCACCGCCGACCGTGCCCACGACACCGACACCGATAGCGGCACCGACGCCGCGACCAGCGGCCTGGTGCTGGTCGGCGAGCCCGGCGTGGGGAAGTACGCCGTGGCGGCCCGGCGCCGGCTGGAGCTGCTGTCCGAGGCCAGCACCCGCATCGGCACCACCTTGGACGTGAGCCGCACCGCCCGGGAACTCGCCGAGATGGCCGTGCCGCGGCTGGCCGACTACGTCACCATCGACCTCCCCGAGGCGGTGCTGCGCGGCGACGAACCGACCGACCCCCGCAAGGACCTCTACCGCACGGTCGTCCACGGCATCCGCGAGGACTGCCCCTTCTACCCCGCCGGCGAGCGCGTCGACCTCAAGCCGACCACGCCCCAGCTCCGCTGCCTGACCAGCGGGGAGACCGTCCTGGAGCCCGATCTGCGGTCGGCCACCGGCTGGATCTCCCAGGACCCGGCGCGCGCCCAGCGGCTCCTCGCCCACGAGGTCCACTCCCTGATCACCGTCCCGCTCCTCGCCCGTGGCATCGTCCTGGGCATAGCGAGCTTCTACCGCGCGCGGGACCCCGCCCCCTTCGGGGACGACGACCGTTCGCTGGCCCAGGAGCTCGCCACCCGCGCCGCCATCTGCGTGGACAACGCCCGCCGCTACACCCGCGAGCACAGCATGGTCCTCGCCCTCCAGCACAGCCTGCTGCCGCACGGTTTCCCCGAGCAGAACGCCGTCGAGGTCGCGCACCGCTACATGCCGGCCGAGTCCGGCGTCGGCGGCGACTGGTTCGACGTCATCCCGCTCTCCGGCACCCGCGTCGCCCTGGTCGTCGGGGACGTCGTCGGCCACGGCCTGCACGCCGCCGCCACCATGGGCCGACTGCGCACCGCCGCGCGGAACTTCGCCGAGCTGGACCTGCCCCCGGACGAGGTCCTCACCCACCTCGACAACCTCGTGGGGCGGCTGGACCGGGAGGAGTGCGGCGACGACCCCGCCGCGGGCAACACCGGCATCATCGGCGCCACCTGCCTCTACGCCATCTACGACCCCACCTCCCAGCGGTGCGCCATGGCCCGGGCCGGCCACCCCCCGCCCGCGCTGGTCCGCCCCGACGGCACCGTCACCTTCCCCGACCTGCCCGCCGGCCCGCCCCTGGGCCTGGGCGGCCTGCCCTTCGAGACCGCCGAGTTCCCCCTCCCCGAGGGCAGTCAGCTGGTCCTCTACACCGACGGGCTCATCGAGGACCGCCACCGCGACTTCGACACCGCGCTGGAGCAGCTGCGCCGGGCCCTGGCCCACCCCAACCGGCCGCCCGAGGAGACCTGCGAGGCGGTCGTCCGGGCCGTGGTGCCCGAGCACCCGGCCGACGACATCGCCCTGCTCGTCGCCCGCACCCACGCGCTGGACCCGCAGCGGATCGCCGACTGGGAACTGCCCGCCGACCCGGCGCTCGTCTCCACGGTCCGCGGCTCCGTCACCCGCCGGCTGGCCGAGTGGGGGCTCGCGGAGGCCGGCTTCGCCGTCGAGCTGCTGCTCAGCGAGCTGGTCACCAACGCGATCCGGTACGGCAGCGGGCCCGTCGGGGTGCGTCTGCTCTACGACCGCACCCTGACCTGCGAGGTCTCCGACAGCAGCAGCACCGCCCCGCACCTGCGCCACGCGGCCACCACCGACGAGGGCGGCCGCGGCCTGTTCCTCGTCGCCCAGCTCTCCCAGGCCTGGGGCACCCGCTACACCGCCGAGGGCAAGGTCATCTGGGCCGAGTGCGCCCTGGAGGCCCCCGGCGGGCGGCCCGGCACGGCGGAGGTGCCACCGGCCGAAGTGCGTCTCGACGACATCCCCGCCATCTGACGGCCCATCCGGCGCAGGGGAGAAAAGGGGTCGTAGCATGACGAATGTGCGCTCCCCACAGCCCCTCGTCCGCATCCGCGGCCTCGGCAAGCGGTTCGGCGGCACCCTCGCGCTGGACTCCGTCGACCTCGACATCGACCCCGGCGGCGTCCTGGCCCTGCTCGGCCCCAACGGCGCAGGCAAGTCCACGCTCATCAAGGTGCTCGCGGGCGTCCACCACGCGGACGAGGGCGAGGTGACGGTCGCCGGGCACCCGCTCGGCACCGAGGCCGCCGCCCGCGCCATGTCCTTCATCCACCAGGACCTGGGGCTGGTCGGGTGGATGACGGTCGCCGAGAACATCGCCCTGGGCACCGGCTACCCGCGCCGCGCGGGTCTCGTCTCCTGGCGGCGGACCCGGGCGCGGAGCGCCGAGGCCCTGGGCATCGTCGCCGCCCACCTCGACCCGGACGCCGTCGTCGCCGGCCTCACCCGTGCCGAGCGCTCCCTGGTGGCGCTGGCCCGCGCGCTGTGCACCCGGGCCGAGCTCATCGTCCTGGACGAGCCCACGGCCAGCCTCCCGGCGGCGGACCGCGACCGGCTCTTCGCCGTCCTGCGCGACCTGCGCGACCGCGGCCACGCCGTCGTCCTCGTCACCCACCGGCTCGACGAGGTGCACAAGGCCGCCGACACCATCGCCGTCCTGCGCGACGGCCGCCTCGTCGCCCACGGCCCGCTCGCCCACTACGGCCCCGCCCGCCTGGTGCGCGCCGTCGTGGGCCACGAACCGGCCGCGCACCGGCTCACCGTCCCCGCCCCGGGGCCCGGCGTCCTGACCCTCGACGGCGTGCGCGCCGGGAACGCGGGCCCCGTCACCCTGCGGCTGCGCGCCGGGGAGGTCCTCGGCACGGTGGGCCTCACCGGCGCCGGGCACATGGAGCTGGGCCGCGCCCTCGCCGGTGCCCGGCCGCTCCTCGGCGGACGGGCGCTGCTCGACGGCCGCCCGTACCGGCCCGGCACGGTCGCGGACGCCGTCGCCGCGGGTGTCGGCTTCGTCACCAGCGACCGTCAGGAGGAGGGCTGCGCGCCGGAGCTGACCGTACGGGAGAACTTCCTGGCCAACCCCCGGGCGGACGGCCCGCCGGGCACCCGCTGGATCGGCCCGGGGCGCGAGCGGGCCCGGGCCGCCGGTCTGATCGAGCGGTTCGCGGTGCGCCCCCGGGACAGCGAGGCGCCGATCGCCACCCTGTCCGGCGGGAACCAGCAGAAGGTCATGCTCGGCCGGTGGCTGGGGCTGCGCCGGCAGCTGCTGATCCTGGAGGAGCCGACCGCCGGCGTGGACGTCGGCGCCAAGGCCGCGATCCACCGCCTGCTCCAGGACGCGCTGGCCGGCGGCCTCGCCGTCCTGCTCGTCTCCTCCGACTTCGAGGAGGTCGCGGAGGTGTGCCACCGGGCCCTGGTGTTCGTCCGCGGGACCGTGACGGCGGAGCTGAGCGGCGCGGGCCTCACCGTCGGCGCGCTGACCCACGCCGCCTCGGACATGGACGCCCTCACCGGGACACCCGGACGGTGACCCCGGCGCCCCGCCCGCGCACGGCCCACCGGCTCGGCCACCTCGTCGGCGCCTACGGCCTCCTGGCCCTCACCGCCCTGCTGTTCCTGGCCTTCTCCCTCGCCCTGCCGGACACCTTCCCCACCCTGGACAACATCTCCGCCGTCCTGTCCAACCAGTCGGTGCCCGCCCTGCTGGCGCTCGGTGCGACCGTCCCCGTCGCCGCCGGGAAGTTCGACCTGTCCCTCGGCTACGGCCTCGGCCTCGCGCACGTCATGACGATGCGGCTGGTCGTCACCGAGGGGTGGTCGTGGCCGCTCGCCTGCCTGGTGGTGATCCTCGGCGGGGCGGTCGCCGGCGCCGTCAACGGCGTCGTCGTCGAGTTCGCGAGGATCGACTCCTTCATCGCCACCCTCGGCACCGGCAGCGTCATGTACGCCTGCACCGGATGGCTCACCGACGGGGCCCGCGTCGTCCCCGGCCCGCACGGCCTGCCGGCCGGCTTCACCGCCCTCTACGACTCCCGGTTCCTCGGCCTGCCGGTCTCCGCCTTCTACGTCCTCGCCGTCACCGCCGTGCTGTGGGTGGTCCTGGAACGGCTGCCGCTGGGCCGGTACCTGTACGTCATCGGCTCCAACCGGCGCGCCGCCGACCTGGTGGGCATCCGCTCCCGCCGGCACGTCGTCCACGCCTTCACCGGATCGGGCCTGGTCGTCGGCGTCGCCGGGGTCCTGCTCGCCTCGCAGCAGCAGATCGGCAACCCCAGCGTCGGCATGGACTACCTGCTGCCCGCCTTCGTCGGCGCGCTGCTCGGCTCCACCGCGGTCAGGCCCGGTCGCGCCAACGCCCTGGGCACCCTGGTGGCCGTCACCGTCCTCGCCGTCGGCCTCGCGGGGATCGGCCAGCTCGGGGCCGCGTTCTGGGTGACGCCACTGTTCAACGGCGGCACCCTGCTGGTCGCCGTCGGCCTGGCCGGCTACGCCGCCCGCCGGCAGCTGCGACGGCGGCGTACGGAACCGGTCCGGACCCCCCACGACCCGCCGGGAGTCACCTCGTGAACCCCGGCCCACGGCGGCGGGCCGCCGGGACCGCCGTCCTGGGGGCGACGGTCGCTCTGGCGGCGGTGGCCGGCCTCGCCGGCTGCGAGCGGGGTTCGTCGGCCGGGGGCGCCGCGCCCACCGCCACGGGACCGGCCGGCTGCCCCGCCGCGCTGGCCAGGGCGGAGGCCGCCGTCCGCCGGGCCGAGCGGACCGACGCCGCGTGGAACGGGCCCGCCCGCGGACCCCGGGCGGTGCCCGGCAAGAGCCTCGCCTACGTCGCGCAGACCATGACCAACCCCGGCGTCGCGGGCACCGTCAAGGGCGTACGGGAGGCCGCGAAGGCCATCGGCTGGAACGTCCGGGTGATCGACGGCCAGGGAACCCCCGCCGGGATCCAGGCGGCCTTCGGGCAGGCCGTCGCCCTCCGGCCGTCCGGCATCGTCATCGGCGGCTTCGACCCCCGCCTGACGTCCCAGCAGGTGGCGACGGCCCACGCGGACGGCGTCCCGCTCGTCGGCTGGCACGCGCTCGACGCCCCCGGCCCGAGCGCGGACCCCCCGCTCTTCACCAACATCACCACCCGGGTGGAGGACGTCGCCCGGATCAGCGCGGACTGGATCATCGCGCACTCCCGCGGCCACGCCGGCGTGGTCCTGTTCACCGACGCCTCGATCCCCTTCGCCAGGAACAAGTCCGAGCTGATCAAGAAGGGGCTCGCCACCTGCTCCGGCGTCCGGCTGCTCGCGGAGGAGAACGTCCCGATCTCCGACACGAGCAGCCGCACGCCCCAGGAGGTCTCGGCCCTCCTCGCCCGCTTCCGCGACAGGTGGACCCACTCCGTGGCCGTCAACGACGTGTACTTCGCCGACGCCGCCCCCGCCCTGCGCGCGGCCCGCAGGAAGGGCGCCGGCGCGCCCTTCGCCATCGGGGCGGGTGACGGCGACCCCTCGGCCTTCCAGCGCGTCAACGGCGGCCAGTTCCAGACGGCCACCGTCCCCGAGGCCCTCACCGAACAGGGCTGGCAGATCGTCGACGAGTTCAACCGGGCCTTCGCCGGCGCCCCTGCCAGCGGTTACGTGGCACCGGTCCACATCGCCACGTCCGCCAACAGCGCGGGGGTCACGTCCTGGGACCCGCCCGGCTACCGGGCGGCGTACCGGAGGATCTGGGGCAGGTGAGGTCCCGTCACCAGATCCGTACGATCTCCACCCGCGCCGTCCCGCTCCGGAACTTCGCCTCGGTGTGCGGGGCCAGCTTCGGGGTGCTGAACGGGCCGTAGTTCGTGCGCTGTTCGTAGTAGGTGGCGCGGCACTTCCACTTGCCGGAGTCGATCAGGTTCCGGTGCGGCCAGCCCGCGTCGCTGTACGCCTGGCCCGCGCCGTAGAAGCCGTAGAACTTGTACGGGATCTTCGCGAACAAGGTGCAGTCGCCGGCCTTCGGCGGCGTGCGGACCTTCGTCGCCAGCAGGTCCTCGGAGCCGGCCGGCTCCGGCGCGTCCTGACGGTCCTTGTAGCCGGTGAAGGTCATCCGGGCCGTCGTGACGTCGATGTCGTACATGGCCGTCCTGCCGTCCGGCACCGTCGCCGAGGGGTCCCGGCCGACCCACGTCAGCTCCGTGGGGGCCGGGTCCGCCGCCGGCGCCGCCACCGCCGCCACCGCCGGCGCGGCCAGCCCGAGGCCGGTCGTGGCCGCGAGGGCGGCGGCGACGGCGATCACAGGTAACTTGCGCATCTTTCTCTTTCCTTTCGGGACGAGCTGTTCGCGTTGTCCTTTCCGGTCGCTCTTCACTATGGATCCGTCCCGAAGCCGACTCAAAGCATCATCGGTCCGTCGGCGATTCAGCCATAACTCCGGTGAACAAAAGGCTGGTTGATGCTCAACCCTGCACCGCCGGCGGCGCGTCCCGGCTTCATCGCGTACGCCGGAGCCGCGCCGAGAGATGGTGCCGCAGCGGCTGCCCGACCGCCGCCAGGTCGTGCGCGAAGTCGAGCGTGTCCTCGTCGGTCAGGGTGTAGCGGCGGCGCGTGGCGTCGACCCGCTTCGCGGTCGGGGCGAGGGCGACCTCGTGGGTGGCGAGATCGACCGCACCGGCGGCGGCGCGGCCGACCGAGATCTCCGCGATACCCGTGGGCTGGGTGATCAGCGCCTCCACACGCCCTTCGGGCTGCAACCGCCACCATCCGCTCTCGCGGGCCGACGGGCGCAGCGGTGCGCCGTCCGCGTCGAGCAGCCAGGCCCGCGCCTCGTAGTGGAGGAAGGGGCGCCCGTCGTGGCTGAAGGTGACCTCCTGCGCGTATGTGAACGCGTCGGCGAGCGTCGGGTACTCGCCGCGGCCCCGGCCGGTCCAGGTGCCCAGGAGGCCGGTCACCGGCGCGAGCAGGGCGTGCGGCGCGGGCGCTTCGTCCGGCCGGAGGGCGTCGGGATACGGGTACTTCCGGGCGGGTTCGAACATGGTGTGCGCTCCTGGGTCGGGGCCGGTGCCAGGTGGCAGCCTAGGGTGTCGCTCCACCGGTGGCGGCCGTACGGGAAGGGCACGGAGGGGTCGCGCCCGTACGGACACGGCCTTCCCCGGCGGCGGCCGGTGTGTTCCGATGGAGCCATGAGCGTTCAGGCACGCGAGGGGCATCAGGGGACGGGGCCGGGGGCGATCACCCCGGACGGCTGCGCGGTCGAGCTGTACGAGCGGCTGCCGGTGGGCGACGAACCGGACGTCGTCGAGCGGGCGGTGCCCGCCGGGGCCCGCGTCCTCGAACTGGGCTGCGGTGCGGGCCGTGTGACGCGTCCGCTGGTCGAGCGGGGCTTCACCGTGACCGCCGTCGACGAGTCGCCGCGGATGCTGGACCGGGTGCGGGGCGCCCGGACGGTGTGCGCCCCGATCGAGGAACTGGAGCTCGACGAGCGCTTCGACGTGGTGCTGCTGGCCTCCTTCCTCGTCCACACCGCCGACCCGCGGGTCCGCCGGGGGCTGCTGCGGGCCTGCCGGCGCCATGTCGCGGACGACGGGTGCGTGCTGATCCAGCGGGAGGCCGCGGACCGGCACGAGAACCTGCCTCGCGAGCGGGAGGTCACCGGCGGGCTGATCCGGGTGGTGTCCTCCGAGCCGGTCCGCCCCGGCGTGCGCTCCGTCCACGTCGAGTACGTCTTCCCGGACGCGCGGTGGACGCAGACGTTCCTGTCGCGTCCGCTCACCACGGAGGCATTCGAGGACGCCCTGGCCGAGGCCGGGCTCGCCGTGGACACGTATCTGACGGAGGACCGTACCTGGGTGCGGGCGGTGCCGGTCACGGCCCGTCAGAAAGCGGTCCCGGACCAAGACCGGTAGGCGGCCGGGGTCAGCCCTCCACCGTCTGCACGTGCGGCGGATGGCCGTTCCAGGTGACGAACACCGACGTGGTCCTCGACCCCGCCACGAAGTCCACCCGGATCCACTCGGTCTGCTTCCACACCCGCATCCGCCAGCCCTCGTCCGGCGTCGCCGACACGAGCGTGGCGGCGTTCTCCCCGAGGTCGAAGACCGCCCGCCCGCCCCGGACCTGAAAGCTCTTCACTTCGCCCGAACCCGAACCCGAACCCGTATCCGGCACCGGCCGGGCGGCGGCGCTCCGCGCGGGCTCCGGCCCGGGAGCGGACGGGGACGAGGCGCGCGGCGTGGGCGGCTCCTCGTCGTCCTGGCGCGAGGGGGACGCCGAGGGCTCGGGCGCGGGCGCCGGAGTGGCCGGGCCCGTGGGCGGCGGCGCCGTGGCCCCGGAGATCGGCAGGGCGCGCGGCGGCTCGTAGGCCGTGCCCGCGAGCACGGTCCGCACCCCGTACCAGGACACCGCCATGGCGGCCGCGGTCGCCAGCGCCCACAGCAGGACCTGCATCATTCCTCGCCTCACCTGACTCATCCTGCCTCACCCGTATGGCGTACGGTGCGGGCCATGGCAAGACTGCTCGTGGTCGAGGACGACCCGTTCGTACGCTCATCCCTCGTCCGGCAGCTGACCGAGGCCTCGCACACCGTACGCAGCGTCGGGACCGCCCTGGAGGCGTTGCGGGAGGTGGCGCAGGTCGGCTTCGACCTGGTCGTCCTCGACCTGGGGCTGCCGGACCTGGACGGGGCGCAGGCGCTGAAGATGCTGCGCGGCATCACCGACGTTCCGGTCGTCGTGGCCACCGCGCGGGACGACGAGGCGGAGATCATCCGGCTGCTCACCGACGGCGCCGACGACTACCTCGTCAAGCCGTTCTCCGTGGCGCACCTGACCGCGCGCATGGCCGCCGTGCTGCGGCGGTCGGGCAGGGGCGGCGGCGCGGCGGGCGAACCGGTGCCGTCGGGGGTGCTGCGGGTCGGCGGCCTGTCCGTCGACCCGCTGCGCCGGCTGGCCGAACTGGAGGGGGCCGCACTGGACCTGACCCGGCGTGAGTTCGATCTGCTCGCCTATCTGGCGGGCCGCCCGGGTGTCGTCGTGCCGCGCAAGGAGCTCCTCGCCGAGGTCTGGCAGCAGTCCTACGGGGACGACCAGACCATCGACGTGCACCTGTCGTGGCTGCGCCGCAAGCTGGGCGAGACCGCGGCCAGTCCGCGCTATCTGCACACCGTGCGCGGGGTCGGGGTGAAACTGGAGCCGCCGGCCGGGCCGGAGCCGGCGTGAGATGGGCGCTCATCAGGGTGTCGCTGGCCGTCACCGTGATGGTGGTGCTCGCCTTCGCCGTGCCGCTCGGGCTGGTGGTCAAGGAGCTGGCCAGGGACCGCGCCTTCGCCGACGCCGAGCGGCAGGCGGCCCAGATCCGGCCCGCGCTCGCCATCACCACCGACCGCGAGCAGCTGGAACGGGCGGTCGCGAGCTCGCAGGCCGGCGGTGAGGGGCGGATGGCCGTCCATGTGCCGGGCGCCGGGCGGGACGCGCGAGGGGCCCGGAAGGCAGAGGGGCCGGACCGGGCGTACGACATCGGCCGGCGCCGGGCCTCGCCGGGCGATGTGGAGGCGGCCCGCCGCGGCCGCTCGGCCGTCACCTCCGTGCCCGGCGGCTACGCGCTGCTCCAGCCGACGGCCCTGAGCACCGGCGAGTTCGCGGTCGTCGAGGTCTACGTGCCGCACCGCGCGGTCGGCAACGGCGTCACCACCTCCTGGGTGATCCTCGCGGGCGTGGGCCTCGGCCTGGTCGCGGGCTCCCTCGCCACGGCCGACCGGCTCGGCCTGCGCCTGGTGCGCCCGGCGGAGCGGCTCGCCAAGGCCGCGGGCGAGCTCGGGGAGGGCCGGCTGGGGGTGCGCGTCCGCGAGGACGGCCCGGCGGAACTGCGCGCCGCGGCCGTCGCGTTCAACTCCATGGCCGACAAGATCGTGCGGCTGCTCTCCCACGAGCGCGAGCTCGCCGCCGACCTCTCGCACCGGCTGCGCACCCCGCTCACGGTCCTGCGCCTCAACGCCGCGTCGCTCGGCGACGGCCCGGCCGCCGACCACACCCGGGCCGCCGTCGCCCAGTTGGAGCGCGAGGTCGACCAGCTCATCCGGGCCGCCCGTGAGCAGGGCGAGCCCAAGGAGCGGCCGGTGCTCGGCTGCGACGCGTGCGAGGTGATCCGCGACCGGATGGACTTCTGGTCCGCGCTCGCCGAGGACGAGGGGCGCGCGGTGCGGCTCGCGGGCGTCGACGCGACCGTACGGGTCCCCGTGGCGCGTGCCGAACTCGCCGCCGCGCTGGACGCGATGCTCGGCAACGTCTTCCGGCACACGCCCGAGGGCACCGCCTTCGCCGTGGACGTCCACCACAGCGAGGAGGCCGTGATCGTGCTCGTCTCCGACGCGGGTCCGGGCATCGCGGACCCGGACGCCGCGCTGCGCCGCGGCCACGGCGACGGCGGCCCCGGCTCCACGGGGCTCGGCCTGGACATCGTGCGCCGGGCCGCCGAGTCCACGGGCGGTGACGTGCGGATCGGGCGGTCGGTGCTCGGCGGCACGGAGGTGCGGGTGTGGCTGTCGCTGGGCGGCGAGGGCGGGCCGCGCCGTGGCGGACGGCGCCGCCGGATGCGCCGCGTGGGGGCGGGACGGCGTTCCTAGCCGGCCGGATCCGGGCCCGCCCGCCCTTCCCGCCCCGGCCGGACCCGGTCCTTTAACCGTCACCCATGTGTTTCTTAAGGGGGCCATAAATCGCGGGCCCGGGGCCTTGATTCAACCATTCGTCCGATTCGCTCCCGCTAGCGTGCTGCCGCGTCACCCCCCGACACATGACAGGCAGGTACGTCCATGGGTTCCTCCGCACACCGCCGACGCGTGAGCCGCAAGGCGAAGCTGACCGGTACCGGCATCGCCGCGGCGCTCGCGGCGGGCGCCGCGTTCACGCTCACCGGGACGGCGAGCGCGGCGTCGGTCGGCGCGGCGTTCTCCCGTACCGGTTCCTGGACGGGCGGCTACACCGGGCAGTTCGTGGTCACCAACGGCACGGACAAGGAACTGCGGGGCTGGAAGCTGACCTTCGACCTGCCGGAGGGCACGAAGGTCACCTCGCTGTGGAACGGCCGGCACACCGTCACCGGCCGGACGGTCACGGTCGCACCGGAGAGCTGGAACGGGACCCTCGCCCCCGGCGCGTCCGCGACCGTCGGCTTCGTCGCGGCCGGGGAGAAGGCGGCCGGCGGGCCGGTCGGGTGCCGGATCGACAACGGCAAGTGCGCGCTGGACGGGTCACCCGGTACGCGGCCGACCGGCCCGACGTCCGGTGCGGAGCCCACTTCCGGGCCGCCGAAGCCCGCTCCGGGCGGTGGCGGTGGCGCGGCCTTCGCCCCGTACGTCGACACCCTCCTCCACCCCGCCTACGACCTCCTGGGCACGGCGCGGAAGACCGGTGTGAAGGAGTTCAACCTGGCCTTCGTCACCTCCGGCGGCGGCTGCGCCCCCAAGTGGGGCGGCGTGACCGACCTCGGAAGCAACCCCGTCGCCCAGCGGATCGGCCCGCTGCGCGAGGCGGGTGGTGACGTGCGGGTCTCCTTCGGCGGGGCCGCCGGCTCCGAGCTGGGGCTCGTCTGCTCGTCCGCCGAGGAGCTCGCGGCGGCGTACGGCAAGGTCGTGGACGCGTACGAGCTCACCAAGGTCGACTTCGACATCGAAGGGAGCGCGCTGCCCGACACGGCCGCCAACACCCGCCGCGCCCGGGCCATCGCCCTCCTCCAGAAGAAGCACCCCGGCCTCGACGTGTCCTTCACCCTGCCGGTGATGCCCACGGGCCTGACCCAGGACGGCGTCGGCCTGGTCGGGAACGCCAGGAAGAACGGCGTGTCCATATCCACGGTCAACATCATGGCGATGGACTACGGCCCGTCCTTCGACGGCGACATGGGGCAGTACGCGATCGACGCGGCCACCGCGACGCAGGCGCAGGTCAAGGGCGTGCTGGGGCTGAGCGACGCGGCCGCGTGGAAGGCCGTGGCGGTCACCCCGATGATCGGCGTCAACGACGTGGCCACCGAGGTGTTCAAGCCCGACGACGCGGACCAGCTCGTGCGCTTCGCCCGCGCCAAGGGCCTCGGCGGGCTGTCCATGTGGTCCGCGACGCGCGACAAGCCGTGCCCGGGCGGTGCGCGGAACTCCGCGTCCGCGACGTGCAGCTCGATCCCGCAGGACGAGCTGGCCTTCACCAAGGCCTTCGCCGCGTACCGGAACTGACGCTCTCCCGCTTCCCCCCTCGCCCCCACTCCCCCCTCTCCCCCATACTGCCCCGCACGCACGGCACCCCCCACCTCGGCCCTGCGTGCGGGGCCACCCCTCACCCACCAAGGAGCTCCCCCATGCATCCGATGCGTCGGACCGTACGGATATCCCTGCTCTCCCTCACCCCCCTCGCACTCGCCACGCTGACCGCCGGGCCGGCCGCGGCGCACGGCTCCATGACGGATCCCGTCAGCCGCGTGTCCGCCTGCTTCGCGGAGGGCCCGGAGAGCCCGGACTCGGCCGCGTGCAAGGCGATGGTCGCGGCCGGCGGCACCCAGCCGCTCTACGACTGGAACGAGGTGAACATCGGCGACGCCGCCGGGCGGCACCGCCAGATCATCCCCGACGGCAAGCTGTGCAGCGCCGGGCGCGACAAGTACAAGGGGCTGGACATGGCCCGCACCGACTGGCCGGGAACGAAGCTGGCGCCGGGCGCGCACACCTTCCGGTACCGGGCGACGGCCCCGCACCGCGGCACGTTCGAGCTGTACATCACGAAGGACGGCTACGACCCGGCCAAGCCGCTCAAGTGGTCTGACCTGGAGGCGAAGCCGTTCGCGAAGGTCACCGACCCCACGCTGAAGGACGGCAGCTACGTCATCGACGGCACCGTCCCGAAGCGGTCCGGCCGGCACCTGATCTACAGCGTCTGGCAGCGCTCGGACAGCCCCGAGGCCTTCTACACCTGTTCCGACGTGGACCTCGGCGGGAAGGCGTCGGCACCGGCGCCGGGGACGAAGGCGTCGGCGCCGAGCGAGAAGCAGATCGCCGAGGAGGCCGCCAGGTCGACGGTCGACCACGGCGGGCACGGCGGGGACGGCCCCGGTGAGGGCGGGCACGGCGCGGTCGCGCACGGGGGCGCGGGCGGTGAGGCCCCGGAGTCCGGGACCGGCGCGGGCGTCGGCAACGGTCACCAGCAGCACTACGCGGTGAAGGCCGCCAACGCCCCGGCCGCGCAGGGCGGCCGCCTCGCCGAGACCGGCGGCGACAGCAGCACGACCGTCCTGGCCGCGGGCGGCGCGGCGGTCCTGGCCGCCGGCTCGGCCACCCTGTTCCTGGCCATGCGGCGCCGCTCCGCGCGGAACCGCGCCTGAGATCGCCGGGCACACGCCGGGGACGACGCTCGTACACGGCCGACGCGGTCTCCGCGCGGCCGTGCGCCGTCCCCGGCGGCCGCCCCGGTCCCGCCCCTGCCCGGAACCCGGGAGGTCCCCCGGACCCCCGGTTCCGGGCAACGATTCAGCCCGTCCGGCGATTGAGGACCGGGGTCCGGGGCGGAGCCCCGGTTCGGGAAGGGGCGGGGCGGGGACAGAGCCCCGCGCAGCGGCCCGGACCACCGGAGGACCGAAGGCTCACCCGCGCTGAGGTTCTGCCGGCCGTCACCCCGCAAAGCGCACCCATCCGCCCTCCCTCCCCGTCCTCCTCTTCTGCCCGCGTCACCACGGGACCGCCTCCGGGCACCTCACCCCCGAAGGGTATAAATTGGACGAAAATCCCTAGGAAAGCCCGGAGAGGAGCCGATATGTCCTCGAAGCGACGCCGCAAGAAGAGGGCCCGCCGCAAGGCGGCCAACCACGGCAAGCGCCCTCAGTGCTGAGCCCCCGCACCTGAGTACTCGCACCTGAGACCTCGCACCTCAAACCCGGGGCGCCCGGACCTCCGTACCGGACTCCGGGACCCCGGGGCCCGGTACGCCCTCGCCTCAGCGGGCGTGCCGCACGCGGAACGGCATGCCGGCCGCTCCCAGCCGGCCGATCAGCGCGTCCCCCATGGCCGTGGCCGTCGTGACCTGCCCCGACGTGGTCGGCAGGTCGTCCAGGGCCAGGCACATCGACGCCTCTGCCAGCATCTTCGCGGTCTCGCCGTAGCCCGGGTCGCCGCCCGAGACCTCCGTGAACACGCGCCGGCCGCCGCCCTCGCCCACGGCCCGCACCTGGAACCAGGCGCGGGCCCGCCGCTCCGGCCCGGGTCCCCTCCCCGGCTCGTAGCGGTTCATCAGCCAGGTCCGGGCGGGAGGCACCTGCGCGACGGCCGCCACCGCGCCCGCGCCCACCGTCGCCGCCAGGGCCATGGGCAGCGTCTTGACGGACGCGTAGTGGCGGTAGCGGAAGTCGGGGCCGTACCGCTCCAGCGCGGCGGCCGACCGGCGTACGACCCGAGGGTCGAGCGTGGGCAGCGGCAGCGCCCATGTGCCCGTCTCCTTGCTGAACCGCGGTGCCGCCAGCGGGGCCCGGACCCGGCGCCCGGCCGGCGCCGGCTCGTACCGCCGGCGTTCCCGGGCCGCGGCGAGCGCCTGGCGTTGCCGCGCGATGATCGTCAGGGACGAGGTGAGCGTCCCGCCGGAGGCGAGCCCGAAGGCCCGGACGAACCCGTCGACCGTGAGCGGCACCCCCTCCGGCAGCCGCTGGACGGTGAAGTACGCGAGGAGGTCGTGCGGCATCGCGTCGAAGCCGCAGGCGTGCACGAGCCGCGCGCCGGTCTCCCGGGCCCGCGCCTGGTGGCGTACGTAGGTGAGGTCCACGAACTCCGGCTCGCCGGTGAGGTCCGTGTAGTCGGTACCGGCCTCCGCGCAGGCGGCCACCAGCTCCTCGCCGTACCAGATGTACGGACCGACGGTCGACGCGACGACGTGCGTGGACCCGGCGAGCGCGCGCATCGCGGCACGGTCCCCCGCGTCCGCGGTCACCAGGGACACCTCGGCGGCCCGTACGGGGTCCACCGCGGCCAGTTCCTCCCGCAGCCGCTCCAGCTTCGCCCGGCCGCGCCCGGCGACCGCCCAGCGGAGACCCTTCGGCGCGTGCGCCAGCAGGTACGCGGCGGTGAGCCGCCCGACGAACCCCGTCGCGCCGAAGAGCACGACGTCGTAAGGCCGTTCCGGGCCTGTCTGCCTGTTCATGGAGCCTCCGGCTGCTGGGAGTACGACCTGACACGGCGCCGTGACGCCTGATACGTACGGTGCCGACCGGGCCGATTCTCCGCGTTCCTCAGGCCCGGGGCCACAAGGGAGACGGCCACGGGGAGACGGCGGCGCCGGAGAAGAAAGGCCGCCGCGAGGTGCGCGCGACGGCTCGCTCCGGCGCCGACGGGACAAGCGCGTCGCGCCGGACGAACGGCGAGCGCGCCTGGACGAACCTGGTAGGAGGTCGTTCCGGCACGCGTCCGCGACGCGGCTCCGGTTCGCGCCTTCCGCGCTGGTGGGGTCGGGGGAAGACCCGTTCCGGACGGGCTGCCCGGGAGGGCCCCGCCCGCCGTGCGCCGGGCGCCCCCGAACGCGCGGCACCGCCGCCACCCCGCCGGTCGAGCCGTATGCCCATGCATGAACCGGTGGTGGGCCGCGGTTCCGGTGGGTGCGCGGCGGGCGCTGGCTCATGCTCATTGCGGACAGTGCGGTTCTGAGGCGAACCGTTCGCCTCCTCGAAACCCACGCAGAAACGGCAGGACGACCATGCCAGTGCACCCGCTCGCCCGGCGGCTCGCGACCCTCGTCGCCGCCACCACACTGGTGGTCCTGGCCCCCGGAGTGGGCCAGGCCGACACCCCGTCAGCAGGACTGATCAAGCACGAGGAAGCGGGGTGGTACCTCGACAGCGGCAGTGACAGCTCGGCCAAGGCCCCCGCGCACACCACCAAGTACACGGGCGAGGCCGCGGCGGCGCCCGGCAACCTGAAGTGGTCCTACGACGCGGCCACCAAACTGATCAAGAACGAGGCCAAGGGCTGGTACCTCGGCAGCGGTGACTCCTCCTCCGCCAAGGCTCCCGCGTACACCACCAAGTACACGGGCGAGCCGTCGGCCGCTCCCCCGCAGCTGAAGTGGACCTACGACGCCACCACGAAGCTGGTCAAGAACGAGGCGAGCGGCTGGTACCTCGGCGCCGGGGGCGGCGGCGGGGACAAGGCCGAGAAGGGCGGCGACGACTACTCCGGTTCCAAGTCCTCCTCGACCGCGGCCTCGGCCGCGTACACCTCGAAGTACACGGGAGAGCCGGCGTCGGCACCGGCTCAGCTGAAGTGGTCGATAACGCCGTAGTCCCGGGTCAGGGGCCGGGCCCCGGTGCCTTCCCGCCAGGTGGGAGGCACCGGGGTCGCGCCTGTGGGTCAGCCGCAGGCACCCGCCGGACGGGAGCGGGTGACCAGGTCGGTGGAGCCGGTCGTGGCGTCGAGCCAGACCACCCGCCGGCCGCCCGCCGTCACGGGCCAGAACTGCTCGCCCCTGTTGCAGGAGACCCGGCTCCTGCGCGAGCCGTCGGGCGAGAGCTGCCACAGTTTGCCGAGCGTCCCGTTGCCGATCCGCGTCTCGGACGACTCCGTGCCGACGGTCACCGCGTCGTCGGAGGCGGTCAGGTACACGCCCCGCAGCGCGTCCTTGCCCTCGGCGGGACTGATGTCGACGGTGCCGGTGCCGTCGAGGTCCGCGCGGCGCACCGCGGTCGGCTGCCTGGACGGGTCGTTCGCCGCCAGCCAGTAGACGTGCTTACCGGTGATCGCGGTCGGACCGACGTACTCCGGTGTGCCGGGCTGCCCCATCGTCGTCCGCTTGCCGGTGGCGGTGTCCAGGACCTCCGTGTCGGACCGGTACAGGCCGTCCACGCGGCGCGAGGTGGCGAAGGCGATCCGGCCGTCCTTGAGGGACGGGTTGTCGGTGCCGCCGTACTTGCTGTACGGGACCGGTGGCACGACCACCGGCTGGTCGTCGCCCATACGCATGTACATCACGCGCGGGCCCGTCCAGCGGCTGTAGGAGGTGAAGGCCAGGAGCTTCCCCTCGACGCTCAGCGAGGACACGCGCCCGAGGTTGCCGGAGTTGGAGAACAGTTTCCTGACGGGGCCGCCCGCGAGCGGCCGGGCCAGGACCTCGGAGGTCCGGCCCCGGTAGGAGTGCCACACCACGGTCTTTCCGTCGGTGACCGGATCCGCGTGGTAGCGCCCGTCGTTGGGGCTGACACGGATCTTCTCACCGGTGCCGTCCAGGCGCCCGGCCCAGACCGAGTACGCCTCGGAGCCGTCCTCGTTCGAGCCGGCCGCCGCCCACCAGCCGCCGCCCGCGCCCACCGACGTGAAGCCGTCCGTGTTGACCCCGCCGAAGAGGCGGTCGGAGTCCACGCCCATGGCCGTCTCCCATCCGGCCACGATGCCGTGGGCGTCGAAGGCCCGCTCGACGGACCTGAGTCGCGCCCCCGTCACCTTGAGGTCCTTGGCCGCCGCGACGACGGCGTGCCGGCCCTCGGTGAAGCCGTCGAGCGGCGTCATGTACTCCGTCAGCGCCTTGTGGGCGATCCTGTCGGCGAGGGTGCGGTCCAGGTCCTCGCGGATGTCCCACAGCGCGCCCGAGAAGAGGGTGGAGTTGGCGTGGACGCCGCCGTTGTCGGTCGCGAACGACACCCCGAGGAAGGACGTGGAGGTGGTCCGGCCGTCGTTCATGTCACGGGCCGCGCACTCGCGGGGGCCCTTCTCCCGGCACAGCGCCTCGCCCACCAGGCCGGAGGCGGGGCTGTCCATGGGCGTGCCGTGGGCGTCGGTGTCGACGGCGTTGCCGAAGTAGTCGGCGAACGCCAGGGCCACGGATCCGGGCTGGCCCGCGTTGACCAGGCCGGCGCTGTTCTCGACGGCGCTCTTCGTCATCGTGTGCCCGACGACGTCCAGCGCGGCCGCGACGGGCCGGTGCTCGGCGTCGCCCTTCCCGTACATCGCCTTGGTGCCGTCCCAGACGGCCTCGTTGGCGAACCCCCAGCCGATGCCCACCAGGGAGTGCGCGGCCGCGCCGCGGCCGTCGGACCCGTCCCGGCCGTGCACGCTCTTGTAGTAGTCGTGGACCTTGGCGGCGCCCCAGTGCGCGTCGACCGCGCCCGCCTCGGTCGCCTCCTTACCGAAGTCCGGCTCCGGCGAGCCGAACTCCTTGAGGCCGGGCGGCCAGGTGCCCCACACCTCACTGACGCTCCGGTCGCGCGCGTCCCAGGTGGAGATCTGGTTCCTGTCGCCGCCCTCCTCGGCGCGGGTACGGTCGCGCAGTACGTACTCCCCGCGCGCGTCGTCCCGTTCCACGGCCAGCCCGACCGTCTCCCCGTCGAGCCGGACGCCGGATCCCCGCACGCCGCCCGCGGCCCGGGAGGGCGATGTCCCGGACCCGGCCGCCTTCCCGGCACCGGACGCGGCACCGGGCCCGGCTCCTGAGAACGACTGGATACCGCTGTACTGGAGGACCGGATAGCCGGACCGCGCCTCGACGTACACCTCCCGCAGCACGGGCGCGCCGGTGCCCGGGGCGGTGCCGCGCACGGTGACGTGGTGGGTGAGCACGCCGGCGCCGCGGGGCAGGACGACGAGCCCGTGAGCGGTGCCGGTCAGCGGCTCGGGGGTCCCCTCCCCCGGCTCCCCGTCCCGGCCGGGCCGCCACGGGCCGAGCCGCGCCTCGACGGCCTCGACCGCCCGCTCGGCCGCGAGTTCCCCGTCGACCTCGGGCTCGACCGCGACCTTCAGCCCGGTGAAGTACCGGCCGGAGGTGCCGGTGACGAACCGCTCCCCGCCCTTCCTCTCCATCCGGACGACGTACTGAGCGCCGAACACCGCCACTCCGCGGTGCTTCTGCCGCAGCCGCACGGTCTCCGCGTCGCCCGCGGTGACGGTCCGTACGGGCTCCAGGTCGCGGTCCGGACGCGGGATCCCGTAGCGGCTCTCCTTGTCCGCGAGATACCGCCGCGCCGCGTCGGCGGCGCCCCCCGTGGCCTTGACCCGTTCCCTGATGCCGCTCACCAGCGCGGGAGCCGCGGTGCGCTGTCCCGGGACCACCTCCTCCGTGCCGGACGCCGGTGCCGCGACCGCGCTCGCGGGCAGCGCGGAGACGACGAGTGCGGCGACGCCGATCAGCGTCGCCGCACCGGGTGAGCCGCTCCGTGCTCCGCGTGCCTTCGCTCTTCGCGTGGTTCTCCGCCGTGAACCCGGACCTTCCGCGAGCTCTCCGCGCTGACGCATGAGTACCCC
Organism: Streptomyces albireticuli; assembly: GCF_002192455.1. NCBI lineage: Bacteria > Bacillati > Actinomycetota > Actinomycetes > Kitasatosporales > Streptomycetaceae > Streptomyces > Streptomyces albireticuli. The sequence continues at coordinate 7,160,914 of NZ_CP021744.1, read as the reverse complement.
CCATAGACGAGACACCCGACATGCAATCGGTGTCGCGTGCACACGTTCAATGGGGGCGACGGAAATGCGTGAGCGAGTTTCGGTCCGGGTGGCGGCGGGCCCGGAGCTCCTTACGTCGCCGTGTACGTCAGGCAGTCCGCCGAGGCGCCCAGGGAGGCGACGGTGATGCCGGGAGCCTGGCATTCGAGTCCGACGTTGTGCAGGCAGCCAGCCATCTTGCAGGCCCCGACCCGGCCGACGGCCGAGGAGTCGCCGCCCTTGGCCGGGAACACGAAGAACGTGTCGCAGTGTGCGTGGGTCGAGTCACCCACCGTGATGGCCAGGGCGTGGCAGGCGCTCTCCTGGTTGTACGCGCACTCGTCCACCTGACACACGCTCACCTGCGGCATTTCCACGGCGTTCTCCTCGGCATGACGTCCGGGCCCCGGCAGCGGCACCCCGCTCCGTACCTCCGACGCCTTCCTCGGGCGCCGGACACCGACACCGGTGACCTGGTGTCTTCACCCGGATGCGGGACCGCGTGCCGCGGGTCAGCCCGTGACGGGCCCCGGCTCCTGGTCCGAGGGGACCGGGCGCGGGGTGACGAGGGGGAAGACCGGGTCGGGGAAGGTCAGGTAGCCGAAGACGGTGTCGGCGGCCGCCTGGTCGTCGACCTGGATATGGCCACCGGCCACCGCGGCGTCGAAGTTCTCCTTGAAGCGGATGCCGGCCAGCGCCAGGTCGTTCAGGGCCTCGCGGGTGAGGCTGATGGTCGCCTGGGGCTTGCCGGCGAGCTTGTCCTGCCCGTCGACGTGGATCAGCACACCGTTGCGCAAGGTCGTGGTGCACTCCTGGCCGGTGCCGGTCAGGACCCAGCGCAGCACGAGGGGCGAGCGCTGTTCCCGGGCGGCCTTGGGGCCGTCGACGCTCTTCGCCATGGCGGTGAAGAACTGGTCGAGGGTCATGCTCCTGACCAGGTCCGAGGCGCCGTGCGAGGTGGGCTTCTGCGGGCCGTTGCGCAGTTCCTCGGCGCCGGTGAGGAAGAAGTTGCGCCAGGTGCCGTTCTCGGCCCCGTAGCCGAGCTGGGTCATGGCCTCGGCCTGGAGGTTCTTGGCGTCCTGGAGCACGTCGGCCGGCACCTCGAAGACATCACCGGCCTCGCCGGAGGCGAAGATGACGTGGTTGAGGAGCTCGACGGCCCAGCGGTACTGCGGCGGCTCGGCCTGATAGGCCTCCCGGGCGATGCGGACGACCTCGGCGGGCCCGCCCATCGCCCGGACGTAGTTCACACCGGCCTGGACCGGGGGGAGGTTCCACAGGTGGGCGGGGTTGCCGTCGAACCAGCCGATGTAGCGCTGGTAGACGGCCTTGAAGTTGTGGCTGAGCGAGCCGTAGTAGCCCTGGTTGTACCAGTGCTCGGCGAGGCCGGGCGGCAGGTGCCGGAGCTTCTCGGCGATCTCGATCCCGTTGAAGCCCTCGTCGATGAGCCGCAGCGTCTGGTCGTTGAGGTAGGCGTACATGTCCCGCTGGTTGCTCAGGAACTCGACGATGTTCTCGCTGCCCCAGCGCGGCCAGTGGTGGGAGGCGAACTCGACGTCGGTGTACTCGCCGAAGGTCTGGATCGCCTCGGTGAGGTATGTCGACCACGCGTGCGGGTCCCGGACCTGGGCGCCGCGCAGGCTCAGGATGTTGTGCAGGGTGTGCGTGGAGTTCTCCGCCATGCACATGGTGCGCAGCTCGGGGAAGTAGAAGTTCATCTCCGCCGGGCACTCGGTGCCGGGCGTGAGCTGGAAGACCATGGGGATGCCGTCGATCGTGTGCTGGTAGAGGCCCTCGCGCCACTGGACGACGTTCGTGGGCAACCAGTCCGCGTGCTTCGCCGGCTGGATCAGGGGCCCGCCGACGTAGTGCGTCGGCGGGACGAGCGTGACCTCGCCGGTGGAGATCGTCAGCCCGAGGCCGGAACCGACCTGCCCGTAGGGGCTCTTGTCCAGTCCCGCCGCGTACATGTACTCCGCGCGCCGGGCCATGGCCGGGCCCGCGTAGACGTTCTCGCTGATGGCGTGGTCGAGGAAGCCCTCGGGCGCGTACACCGGAAGGTCCTTCGGTATGACGTCGCCGGTCTCGTGGAACAGACCGCGGGAGCCGCCGAAGTGGTCGACGTGGCTGTGCGTGTAGATCACGGCGCTGATCGGCCGGCTGTCCTCGGTGGTGTCGCGGTAGAGCTTCAGGGCGTGCTGCGCGGTCTCGTACGAGGCGAGGGGGTCGATGACGACGATGCCGGTGTCGCCCGTGACGATCGTCATGTTGGACAGGTCGTAGCCGCGCACCTGGTAGATGGCGCGGTTGCCCGCGGCCGTGACCTGGAACAGGCCGGCGACAGCGGTGAGCTTGCCCTGCCGCCACAGGCTCGCGTTGACGGACGGCGGGGCCTGGTCGTCGCTGTCCAGAAGGAAGTCGTAGCCCGCGAAGTTCCAGGCCACGCCCTTGTTGTCGCGGGTCGGGATCACGGGGACGCCGGGCAGGGCCAGCAGGCCGCGCTGCGCGTCCTGGAAGTCCTCCGCGTTGGGCGGGATGGTGTCGATGATGCCGCGGTTCGCTTCCACGACGGAGGGGGAAGGCTCGACGGGCTCGGTGAATCCACGGGTATCGGTCATGCGACTGCCTCCTTGGGACATACGGAGAGAAGCTCAGCGCGCGTTACGGGAGCGGCACGTGTGGTGCGAGAGCCGTTCCGGTGCGCAAACGACGCTATGAAGCGACTGATCCGCATACAAGGGACCGATCAAGCCACCCTCGGTACCGTGGTGGTGGCGCTCCGTAGGTGCGCGACCCCTCCCCCCGCGCCCCCTCTCTCGTTACCCTGTGCGGCCCAAGGGGGAGAGAAATGACGCACGACTCGCGTGATCCTGAGCCGGCTCCGCCCGGTGAGCCACCCGGCACGCCCCCGAGCGCCCCGCCTCCGCCCGCCTCGCGCCGCGGCAGGGGCTACTTCCCTCTCCGGGACCGCGGTTTCCGAAGTCCGGTCTCACCGAGGCCCCTTCGGCCGCCGAGGACCTCGCCCGGAGCAAGAAAGCCGCTGTACGCGAACGACGCCGGTACCCCCGGCCTCACCGAGGACACGTGGGTGCCGGTCCCCTTCGACGAGCGGATCCTCGAATAGCCGCGCCGGCGGCCCACCGGAGAACCGCCCCTCACCGCCGTGGGCGCCCACCGGCCTCCTCACCCACCAGTCGCCCGAAGGCCGTCCGCGCGCGGGTCGCGTGCAGGCGCGCGGCGGCGCCCGGGGCGGCGGCCCGGATCACGGCGTCGAGCTGGGCCACCGTGTCCCGGCGGGTGGCGCGGCGCGCCTCGTCGAGCTCGCTCTGCGTGGGAGGTTCCGTATGGGTGAGTTCCGTCAGGGGCATGTGCCACGGGTCCAGGGTGTCGAGCCGGCCGGGATCGTCCGCCATCGCCCTGAAGGCGTCGAGGCCCCGTTCGTCACCGAGCCCGGCCAGCGTCTCGGCGGCCAGGACGCGCGCGCTCCCCGGGATCTTGCGGTGGCCGAGGGCCGCCCGTACGAGCGTCTCGCGCGCGGCCGCCGCGGTCTCCGGGCGGATGCGGGTGCCCAGTGCCGCCTGGAGGGCGATGAAGGTGCCGCCTTCGGCCCCGCCCTTCCGGGCCACGCGATGGAGCTCCTTCCACGGGTCGGCGCCGGCGCTCGCGGCGAGGTCGAGGACGAATCCCGCGTAGGACATGTCGGCGCGCTTGCGCGCCGGCGCCTCCTCGTCCGCGCGAGAGCCGCTGCGCAGGGCTCTGCCGACCGGCATGCTCCAGCACCGGCAGAACGGCCACGTGGCGGGAGGCCTGGACCAGCCCCACTTGACGAGGCGACGGGTCGCCGCGGCACTCGCCGCCCGGTCGCGGGTGGCGTGGCAGGCGGCGTGGTACTCCAGGAACGTCCGGTGCGGGAAGGACAGTTCCCCGTCCTGGACGGTCAGCAGGCCGGTGGGGCGCAGCAGGTCGCCCAGGAACCGGTTCCAGTCCGGCCCCGGCACCTGCGCGGGCGGCCGGGCGAGCGGGTGCGCGGCGAGTGCGCCGAGCGTGGCCGGGGTGTCCTCGAAGAAGACCCGGTGGGCGAGCGAGCGGACGAGCTCCGGGAGGTGGCGCCGCGCGCGCTCCGCCGCGGCTCCGACGTCCTGTCTGTCCGGGAGGTGCTGGAAGGGCTTCTCCAGGGCGTCGACGGCCCTCTGCTGGGTGTCGGCGATGCTCTTGTGGCTGTTGCGCCGGTAGATCCGGTCCATGAACCGGGTGTAGACGGCGGTGCGCCCCTCGGGGAACGGGCCGCCGGGTTCGACGGCGTACAGCCCGCACAGCATGGAGGCCATGAGCGGGGTACGGGCCAGGTGGTCGAGGTCGGCGTCGGCGATCAGGGCCGTGAACAGCGCGGTGTGCCGGTCCGGGTCGCCCAGGACCCGGAACCGCTCGTGGGCGTAGCGGCGCAGGTCGTCCTGGGTGAAGGGCCGCAGGGCGAAGCGGGCCGCGTGCGAGCCGGGGGTGTCGAGTTCGCCCGCGGGCAGGGGGCGGGTGGCCACGACGAACCGGTACGGCGACCCGTCGGCCGCCGCCTGGTCGGCCAGCCTGCCCAGCAGGCCGGCGCGCGCCTCCTGGTCGGCGACCTCGTCGAGGCCGTCGACCAGGACGAGCCAGGTCGCCCGTGGGCGGGGGCGCCGGCCGAAGAAGTCCTCGGTCAGGGTCGTACCGGGCGGCAGGTGCCGTCCCAGCAGCGCGGTGACGCTCGTGGCCAGTGCCTGGGACAAGGGGGCGGGACCGGTCAGGGCGACGGCGGGGACCAGGACCGGGACGGTCGCGTTCCGCTTGGCCCTGCCGTCCGGCGGGCCGTCCGCCGAGTCGAGCAGATGGACGCGGAGGAGGGTGGACTTGCCGCTTCCGGGGGCGCCGATCAGCACGGCGACCGGGCTCCCGGAGGTGAAGACGTCCGTCGCGGGCCCCGGCTCACCGGCGGGCGGGCACGGTGCTCCGGCCGCACCGGCCGCACCGGCCCCGGCGGACCCGGCGGCTCGCGGGGGCAGAGGCAGCACGTGCCGGGGCACACAGCCCTCGGGCAGCGGCGGCGGCCGCGGGGTGTCCGGGAGGTCCGGGTAGGGGTGGTCGCGGGCGTAGCGCGCCGCGGCCTTCAGGTAGCCGGACAGCCGGGGGTCGGGCCGCGGCGGCGGGTCCTTGCGGGCCAGCAGCCACAGAGTGTGCCACGACGCGCGTAATCCGTCCCGCTTCCTGACCTCGGCGGCCTCCGGGCGGGCGGCGCCCAGGGGCAGCAGCCGCCCGCATTCGATGAGCAGGGCCTCGGCCAGGGCCCACAACTGCGGGAAGTCGGAGCCCGGTTCCCCCGCGAAGCGTTCGCTGACCCGTTGCGGATTCAGCTTCGCCACCCCGTCGGGCAGCAGGCGGTTGGCCTTCGCGAGCGCCTGGCTCCGGTCCAGCCCCGAGTCGTGCAGCAGCGCGCGCAGTTCCCTGCCCAGGATCAGCCGTCCGGCACCCGCGCCCGTCGCCTCGTCCCCCGTCATGTCTCACCCGTTCCGGCGTCCGGGCGCTCCGGGAAAATCCGCTCCCGAGCCCGGTACGCACCGCTGTGACCTGCGTCTTCGAACTTCCGATCCGGACCCTTCCGGGAACGCGTGACCCCACCGCGCGGCCGGAGGAGTCTGCCTGTGTCCACGGCCACCGGCCGGGGGAACGAGCCTTTAACGGAAGGGAGTCGGCACATGGCCGACACAGCCTGGCCGCTGGTGGCGGGCCTGCTGATCATGGCACTCATGGTGGTCCTGGTCGCCCACCTCGCGTTGAGCGGCAGCGCCGCGCGCGACCGGGCCCGCGTCCTGAAGGCGCTGTCCGAGGTGATCCACGCGCTGGCGGAGGTGGTACGGGCCTTCTGGGGCAGGAGGTGACCCGCGGGGAACACCCCGGCAGCCTTTGCCTCATGGCCTGACATGATGCCGGGGACGCCGGGGCCGCGTCCCCCGCATCGCCGGGATTTTGCGTACGGAGCGGTGGCGGCGGCCGCCGGGTGCCGGGGAACCGCCGGCCCCGCCCCCTTCGGCCGGATCTTCCGCACCACATGCGGAATATCGCCCACCGCCCGGCGCGCCACGCACCCCGCGCCGGACCGGCCTCCGCAGATCTGACGCCAAGTCACCGCTTTGCCGGTTTTTGACTTCTTCTTGAACGTCAGTTGCCTGTACTGTCCCGTCCTGGCCGGTGTTCGCGATCAAGTCCGGCCCGTACCCCACCACTCGCCGGCTCCCCGTGAGCCGCCGGATGCCACCGGAGGATGCATGCCCTCTCGTATCGCCACCACGGTCGCCACGTGCGCGCTGAGCCTCGGGGTCCTCGCCTCGGGCGCGGGCGCCGCCATAGCCGCCTCCTCGTCCACCGCCGCCGGGCCGGCCGCCGACGCCTCGACGCGCCGCGCGGCGGTCGAGGCGCGCGCCGCCGCCGTGGACCGGTGCAGCTACCAGGTGGTCCGCTCCGACGACTCCCGCTACGTCTACTCCGTGAGCGGGGTCTTCGGCGGCACCGTCCGCGAGCTGCCGGTCCAGAAAGAGGACTTCGTGCGGTTCTCCGACGGATGGCGCAAGGTCACCCAGGTCGACGCCTGCGCGGGCGGGCAGAGCCAGGCCCCCACCGCGCTCCGCGTCACGGGCAAGCTGGACAACCCCGACGGCTACGACTCCTCCGTGCCGCGGACGATCCGCAGCGACGACGCCAGGCCCTCGGCCTCCTCGGTGATCCCGAAGGCACCGGCGGTGACGTCCGTCGACCGCCTCGACGCGGCCACCGTCCGCGTCAAGTGGACGCCCACGCAGGGCGGTCCGGACCTCCTCGCGCTGATGGAGACCAAGCCCTTCTACAGCAGCGAGATCGGCATCTGGCACCCCTACACCTTCCAGCGGGACGTCCCGGCCGGCGCCACCTCGGCGGACCGCAAGCTGGAGCGCAGCGCCGGCATCCCGGCGGACGTCCGGGCGCACTCCTACTGGCTGCGCGTCGTCAAGGGCGGCTTCGTCAGCGACCTGCGCGCCGAGAAGCCGGTGACGATCGAGCCGTAGCCACCGGCCGGCCCCTCGCCCCGCCGCCCGCGGGTACCCCCGGTCAGGTGGACCGGACCGGGGGTACGGCCGGTGGGAGGCCCGCCGCCGCTCGCGCGGGCGACGCCCGTACACCGTCCTGAAGACGCGGCTGAAGAGGCCGGGCCGCGACCCCTCCTCGGTGCGGGACGTACCGGCGCCGGGCACGTCCGGGCGGATCCACCACTTCCGGGTTCAGGCCGCCGTGGCGGTCGTACCGGATGCCGCGTCCATGGCGGGCGCGGCCCCGGTCCGGCGGCCGCCCGTACGCACCGCGCCCGCGCTCGCGACGACCACCATCGCCACGGCGGCGCACTGCGACAGCGACATCCCCTGGTCCAGCACCAGCGCGCCCGCCGTCGCGGCGACGGCCGGTGCCAGGCTCGCCAGCACGGCGAACGTCCCGGCGGGCAGCCGGCGCAGGGCGAGGAGTTCCAGCGTGTAGGGCACGCCCGACGACATCACCGCGATCGCCAGGCCCAGGCCCAGCACCCCCGGTTCCAGCAGCGTCCCGCCCGCGGCCCCGATGCCCAGCGGGAGGCTGACCAGCGCGGCGACGGCCAGCGCGATCGCCAGGCCGTCCAGCCTCGGGAAGCGGGCGCCCGCACGGGCGTTGAGCACGATGTACGCCGCCCACAGCGCCCCGGCCCCCAGGGCGAAGGCCACCCCGGCGGCGTCGAGCCGGCCGAAGCCGTCGCGGCCCAGCAGGCAGACCCCCGCCAGCGCGAGCCCCGCCCACAGCAGGCCGGCGGCGCGGCGCGAGACGACGACCGACAGCAGCAGGGGCCCGAGCACCTCCAGGGTGACGGCCGCGCCGAGCGGGATGCGGTCGATCGCCTGGTAGAAGAGGAGGTTCATGCCGCCGAGGGCCAGGCCGAACGCGGCGACCAGCGTCCGGTCGGCGCGCGTGTACCCGCGGAGCCGGGGGCGGGCGACGGCCAGCAGGAGGAGCGCGGCGAACGTCACCCGCAGTGCGACCGTGCCGAGCGCTCCGGCGCGGGGGAACAGCAGCGCGGCGAAGGCGGAGCCGAACTGGACGGACACCGTCCCGGCCAGGACGAGGCCGACGCCGCCGAGGCCGCCGGGTCCGGCGGTGTGCCGAAGTACGGCGGGCGCGGCCGCCGCCGGGGTCGAGGTGTGCACCGTGGAGGTCATGCCCTCCACGCTAGGGATCCGGCCACGCGGCGTGAAATGCCTGCTTCCCCGGCGGTTATGCTTCCGACGCATGACCATCGAGCTGCGGCACCTGCGCGCCTTCCTCGCCATCGCCGAGGCGGGCAGCGTCACCCGCGCCGCCGCCCGCCTCCACCTGAGCCAGCCCGCGCTCTCGCGCACCCTGCGGCAGTTGGAGGACCACCTGGGCGCCCGGCTCGTCGACCGCTCCACCCACCACCTCGAACTGACCGCCGAGGGCCGCCTCTTCCGCGACAAGGCCGCCGCCGCGGTCGCCGCCGTCGAGGCCGCCCTCGACCCCGGGTGCCTGCGGAGCCGGCCGCTGCGCCTGGGCCACACCTGGGCGGCGCTCGGCGACCACACCGTCCCGCTGCTGCGCCGGTGGGACCGGACGCGGCCCGGCACCCCGCTGGAGCTGCTCCGCGTCGACGACCGCACGGCGGGCCTCACCCAGGGCAAGGTCGACGCGGCCGTGCTGCGCGGCGGCGCGGGCGCCGGGGCCGGGCTGCGCACGGAGCCGCTGCTGTCGGAGGAGCGGGTGGTGGTCATGCCGGCGGACAGCCCGCTGGCGGCTCTCCCCCGGATCACCCTCGCGGACCTCGCCGGCCGTCCGATCGTCCTCAACACCGTCTCCGGCACCACGACGACGGACCTGTGGCCGCCGGCGGCCCGGCCCGTGGTGGCCGTCGAGGTGACCAACACCGACGAATGGCTCATCGCCATCGCCGCGGGCCGCGCCCTGGGGGTCTCCACCTCGGCCACGCCGAGCAACCACATGCACCCCTCGCTGGTCTACCGCCCGCTCGTGGACGCGCCGCCCGTCCCCGTCGTCCTCGCCTGGCGCGAGGGCCCGGCGCACCCGGCCCTCCCGGACCTGCTGGCGCTCGTCCGCCAGGTCCTCGCCGACGGGGCCGGCTGAGCCGGGGCGCCGTGGGCACCGGCGTCAGGGCCCGGGGTGACGGCGGTCGCCCCTCCCCCGCCCTCCGGGGGCGCCCGGCGGGAGGGGTTCGACGCCCGACACGTGCCGCACCTTCGTCGGCTCGATCAGCACGACGACCCGCCGCTCGCCCGGGATCCCCCACTCGAAGCGCTCGGATCCGGTGTACTCGGCCGCCAGCAGGTCCATGTTCCGGTCGGCCTCCGGGCCCTCGACGAACCGGACGGCCCGGCCGCGGATCTGGACGCGGTCGTACGGGTCGTCCCGGCTGGTGTGGGACAGGCACACCCGCGGATCGCGGCGCAGGTTGCGCTCCTTGACCCGCCCGACGGCGGTGTTGAAGAAGAGCAGGTCCCCTTCGGCCCCCACCCACATCGGGCTCACGTGCGGCGCGCCGTCGGCGTCGACCGTGCCGACGTACCAGATGTCCGGGGCTTCGATCCGTTCACGGATCTCCTTCGGCAAGGCAGTCATGGGACGCTCCTGCCCGGCGGTGACACCGGTGAAGCCCCGCGCGCACCCGACGGGGCGCGTGCCGCCCGGTTCCCCGAAGTCCGGCGGACACGCGGTCAGATGAGGGCCGGAAGGGCGAACCGTACGCCGGTCAGGCGCTCCGACAGCTCCCACAGGCGCCTGCCGGTCCCGGGGTCGGCCGCGGCGGGGGCGAGCTCCACCCGGGTGGGGGCGCCGCGCAGTTCGGCCGTGCCGTCCGGGCCGAAGAACCGGCCGCCCTCCGCGTCCGGGGCGGTCGCGGCGTACAACTGCGGCAGCGCGCCGTCGGCCGGGGTCTGAGCGAACAGCGGGTTGCCGATCCGGCCGAAGACGAGCCGCCACAGGCCGGTCGGCGCGCTCGTCTGGAGGTTGGTCGCGGTGTAGCCGGGGTGGGCGAGCACGCTGCGGACCGGGCTGCCCGCCCGGGTCAGCCGGAGGTGGAGTTCGTGCCCGAAGACGGCGTTGGCGAACTTCGACTGGTTGTAGAAGCCCATGGGCGAGTAGCCGCGCTCGCCGGTGAGGTCGTCCCAGCGGAGGCGCGCCTTGCGGTGGTTGACCGAGCTCACCGTGACCACGCGGGGGTCGTACCCGGCGGCCAGCGTGTCGAGCAGCAGCCCGGTGAGCGCGAAGTGGCCGAGGTGGTTGCAGGCGAACTGGAGCTCGTGGCCCTGCGCGCTCAGCGACCTGGGCGGCGCCATCACACCGGCGTTGTTGACGAGCACGTCCAGCCGGGAGTGGTCGGCGCGCAGCCGGTCGGCGAAGGTCCGGACCGAGTCGAGGTCGGCCAGGTCGAGCCGGCGCACTTCGAGGCTGGCGTCCGGCTGTCCGGCGGTGATGCCGGCGACCGCCCGGCGGCCCTTCTCCCTGTCGCGCACCGCGAGGATCACGTGCCCGCCCCGGCGGGCGAGTGCCCGGGTGGTCGCGAGGCCGAGGCCGCTGTTGGCTCCGGTCACGAGGAACACCCGGTCGGTCTGGTCGGGAATCTGCTCGGCGGTCCATCGCTGATGCTTCATCATGCGGCACACATTGCCGCTCGTGTCACTCGGTGTCAAGACGCTACTTGGTGCCACACAAGGCATGGCGTTACCATCGTCGGGTGAGTTCCCGCCCCGAAGTGAGCATGGCCGAGCGCAAACGCCGACTGGTCTCGAACGAGCTGACCGAAGCAGCGCTGCAACTCCTGGCGTCGAGGGGGTTCGACGCGGTCACCATCGACGAGATCGCGACGTCCGCCGGCGTGTCCAAGCGGACGTTCTTCCGCTACTTCGCGTCCAAGGAGGACGTCGTCGTCCAGTTCCTGGCCGGCATGGGCGCCGACATCCGGGCGGAGCTGGCGTCCCGTCCCGCCGGGGAGCGTCCCTCGGTGGCGCTGCGGTACGCGGTCGGGGTCCCCCTCACCACCTGTTCCGACCACGCCGACCGGGCACTGCGGGTCGTCCGGCTGATCCTGCGCACCCCCGCCCTGCACGCGCGCTTCCTGGAGCACCAGGCGCGGTGGCGCGACGACCTGGCGGCCGAACTGGCCCAGCGCCTGGACCTCGACCCCGGCACCGACCTCTATCCGCGCCTTGCCGCCGGGATGGCGCTGAACGCCTTCGACGCCGTACTGCACCGCTGGAGCGGCAGCGACGGGGCCGAGGACCCCACCGGGCTGACCGACCGCGCCTTCGCCGTCATCGCCCCGGCGCTGGACGCCACCTGACACGGCCGGCGCGACCGGCGCGCCGGACACGTCCGGCAGCCGGAAGCCTGGAATCCGCGGCGTCCCGGCCGCCCCACCGGACCCGCCACCACCCCGGCAATGACGCAAGAACTTTGCTTTAAGGTGGGCCCCATGAGCCGTAAACCCATGGTCCGCCCCGGAGGTCGCAGCGCGCGGGTCCAGCAGGCGGTCCACACCGCCGTGCGCGAGCTCCAGGCCGAGGTCGGCCGCCCGGAGCTGACGGTTCCCATGGTCGCGGCCCGCGCCGGCGTCACCCCTTCGACGGTCTACCGCCGCTGGGGCGACCTCCAGGAGCTGCTCTCGGACGTCGCCGTCGAGCACCTGCGCCCGGAGGCTCCCCCGGAGGACCACGGCCGCCTGCTGGACGACCTGCGGAACTGGGCCGAGCAGTTCCTGGAGGAGATGGCCGCGCCCACGGGGCGGGCCTACATCCGCGACGCCCTGCTGGGCGACCCCGACGGCGACAACGCCGGACAGTGCTCGGACTTCGCGGCCGGGCAGGTCGGCGCCATGCTCGCCCGTGCCGCGGAGCGCGGCGAGGAGGCCCCCGACGCCGAGACCGTGATCGACCGGGTCGTGGCGCCGATGATGTACCGCATCCTGTTCCGCCCCGACGGCCTCACCGGCGCGTACGCGCGCCGGCTCGCGGAGGACGCCCTGGCGGGCTTCGGCCCTACTCGCTGACGCCGGGCACGGCTTCGAGCCGGTAGCCGTCCCCTTCGGCGACCACCCGGCCGGCGGTCGGCGCGGGGAAGTGCGTGCCGAGGACGAGCGCGCCGGTCCCGGCGAGCCGGGCGAGCAGCGCGCGGCGGGTCGCCTCCGCCCGTACGGGGTCGATGTCCACGCAGCTGCCGATCCCCGGACGCGCCAGCTGCACGGGGTGGTGGACGGAGTCCCCGGTGATGAGCGCCGTCTCGCCCGCGCTGCTCAGCTGGACGACGACCTGTCCGGGGGTGTGGCCCGGAGCGGGCACCAGACGCAGACCGTCCGCCACGTCGATCCCCTCCTCCGGTACGTCGACGAGGTCGAGCAGCCCCGCCTCCTCGACGGGGACGACGGAGTCGAGGAACATGGCGCGCCGCGCCTCGTCCATGTCGTACGCGGCCCAGAAGTCGTACTCCGCCTTCGAGGTGAGGTAGCGGGCGTTGGGGAAGGTCGGCACCCAGACGCCGCCGGTCTTCCGGGTGTTCCATCCCACGTGATCGGCGTGCAGATGGGTGAGCACCACCAGATCGACGTTCCCGGGCGTGAATCCGGCGTCCGCGAGGCGCGCGAGGTAGTCGGTGCGGAGGTCGTGCCACGCCGGGTTCGCCCTCGTCTTGCCGTTGCCGACCCCGGTGTCGACCAGCACCCGCAGCCCGCCCACGACCAGCGCGAAGCTGTGGCTGTCGATGCGCAGGACGCCGTCCCGGCCGGCGAAGTCGGGCCGCAGCCAGCCGTGTCCGGTGACCACGTCGGGGGTGGCGGCCGGCAGCAGCCACGGCCCGGTCTCCGGCGGCAGCGGGATCTCGTCGACGCGGTGGACGGTGATGTCGCCGACGGTCCAGCGGGCGGCGGTGCCGGCCGGGGCCGGCTCGGTGGGCTGCGTCGTGCACATGGGGCGTACTTCTTTCTGCTGCGGAAGGCCGGTGCCGGCCGGGCCGCCTCGCGCGCCCAAAGCGGTCGGAGGAGACCGGACTTGACATCAAAAGCAATTGGTTTGCTTTAAGTGACGGTAGGCCCTACCTTCGACTAACGCAAGCCGTTAGCTTTAGCGCGAGGGAAGGCAGCCCCATGTCCGCCGCAGATCTCACTCCACCCGAGGCCGCCCGCTGGGCCGCGCGCTCCGGACTGTCCCTGGCCCCGGACCGGCACGCGGAAGTGGCGACGACCGCCGACCACATCCATTCCGTCGTCTCGGTCCTGCGCGAGCTGGACTTCGGCGACACACCGCCTGCCACCGCGTACCGCGCGGGAGGGGAGCAGCACGATGCAGCCGTATGAACTGACCGTGGCCGACGCGGCCGAGGCCGTGCGCGCCCGGCGGCTCTCGCCGGTCGAGCTGGTCGACTCGGTGCTGGAGCGCATCGAGCGGGTCGAGCCGCGCCTGCGGGCCTTCACCACGGTGACGGCGGGCCCCGCGCGAAGAGCGGCGCGGCAGGCGGAGGACGAGATCGCCGGTGGCGGCCTCCGGGGCCCGCTGCACGGCATACCCGCCGGGCTGAAGGACCTCATCGACGTGGCCGGGATGCCCACCACGGCGAGCTCACGGGTGCGGACGGACCACCGGGCGGAGGCGGACAGCACGGTCGCCGCGCGGCTCGCCGACGCCGGCGTGGCGTTCGTCGGCAAGACCCACACCCATGAGTTCGCCTACGGCCTGACCACCCCTCAGACCAGCAACGCCTGGGACCTGGGGCGGGTGGCCGGCGGCTCCAGCGGCGGTTCGGCCGTCGCCGTGGCAGCGGGGGCGGCCGCCTTCGCCCTGGGGACCGACACCGGCGGGTCGATCCGGGTGCCCGCCGCGCTCAACGGGGTGGTCGGGCTGAAACCGACGTACGGCCTCGTGCCCCGGTACGGCGTGACCTCGCTGGCCTGGTCGCTCGACCACGTGGGCCCCCTCACCCGCACCGTGGAGGACGCGGCGCTGGTGCTGGCCGCCCTGGCCGGGCACGATCCGCGCGACCCCGCGTCCGTCCCGGCGCCGGCCGTGGACTACCGACCGGGCCCCGGCACGGATCTGACGGGCCTTCGGGTCGGCGTGCCGCGCAACTACTACTTCGACCGGGTGAACCCCGAGGTCGAGGCGTCCGTCCGCCGGGCGATCGGCCGCCTGGAGGAGCTCGGCGCCCGCCTCGTCGAGGTCGAGATCCCGATGACGCGCTACATCCAGGCGACGCAGTGGGGCCTGATGGTGCCCGAGGCCTCCGCGTACCACGAGCGGACGCTGCGGGCGGTGCCCGATCTGTACGCGGCGGACGTCCGCGTCCTCCTGGAGGCGGGCGAACTCATGAGCGCGGGGGACTACCTCCGCGCCCAGCGCGCCCGCACCCTCATGCGGCAGGCCTGGCTGGAGATGCTGGAGGCGGTCGACGTGATCGCCGCGCCCACCGTGCCGCTCACGGCCGTGAAGGCCGGGCAAACGACCGTGACCTGGGGCGACGGTGAGGTGGAGAGCGTCTCGGACGCGTACGTACGGCTGTCGGCGCCGGCCGACATCACCGGGGTCCCCTCGCTGACCGTCCCGGTCGGCCGGGACGCGGCGGGCATGCCGATCGGCATGCAGCTCATGGGGAAGCCGTTCGGCGACGCCACGGTGCTGCGCGCGGGCCACGCCTACGAACTGACCGGCACCGCCGCCGGCCTGGCCCCGGCCGTCTAGCGGACACCCCCGTACGCCCGCCGGACCGGGCGCGCGGGCCCGGGGCCGGCGGCGGACGCCGTGCGGCGCCCCGGGGCGTCAGCGCTTGGGCCAGTACCACAGCGGCTCGTCCAGAAGGCCCTCCCGGCCCGCGACCTCCGTCTGTCCGAGGGCGTCCTTGACCAGGGTGAGGGAGTTGACGTCGAGCCGGTGGCGCCGGGCGCCGCGGGTCAGGGCGTCGGCCAGCTCCGGAGCGTGCGTGACCACGACGATCTGGGTGTCCCGGTTCGCGGTGAGGACGAGCTCGGCCAGCGGGGCCAGCAGGTCCGGGTGGAGGCTGGCCTCCGGCTCGTTGAGGACGAGCAGCGCGGGCGGGCGCGGGGTGAGCAGCGCCGCCGTCCACAGCAGATAGCGCAGGGTGCCGTCGGAGAGCTCGGCCGCGCCGAGCGGGCGCAGCAGGCCCGGCTGGCGCAGCCGCAGCTCGAACCGGCCGCTCTCGCTGACGATCTCCACCCTGCTGCCGGGGAACGCCGCGTCCACGGCGGCGTCCAGGGCGGTGTGGTCGCCGATCTCGCGGATGGTCTGGAGCGCGGCCGCGAGGTCCGCGCCGTCGTGGCCGAGCACGGGGGTGCGGGTGCCGATCCGGGCGCCGCGCGCGGGCGCCCGCGCGTCGGTGCGGACGTGGTCGTAGAACCGCCAGGACCGCAGGTGCTCGCGCAGCCGCAGCAGGTCGGGGGCGAGCCGCGGGTCGGCGAGCGCGCCGAGCATGCTGTCGTAGGGGCGGACGCCGTTCACCGTGCTGTGCCAGGTGCCGTCCGCGGTGCGGGTGCGCACGGCGGGGCCGGAGCGGTCCGAGAGCAGGGCGGCGGGGCGGAGCACGGGCCCGGCCCAGGTGCACTCCCGCTTGATCTCCGGGTCGAGGTTGAACATGGACGGCGCCCCCGCGCCGCCGGCGGTCGGGACCGGATGCCCGAAGTCGACCGCGTAGCCGAACTCGTCGCCGGCGAAGCCGAGGCGGAGGCCGACGGGCTCGGCACGGCCCGGACCGCGCCGCTCACCGGCCCACAGCGTCGAGGGCAGCCCGCCCTCGCGGGCCAGCGCCGCCACCGCGCCGCCCTGGGCCGAGTCGGCGAGCAGCCGCAGCGCCCGGTAGAGGCTGGACTTGCCGGTGCCGTTGGCGCCCGTGACGACGTTGAGCCGGTCCAGGGGGACGATCAGGCGGCGCAGGGATCGGTAGTTCTCGACGGCGAGGGTGGTGAGCATCCGGGCCTCTCGGTGCCTTGCGGTGGATCTTTCGGCCAGTCTGCCAAGGGGGTCTGACATCGCGCTCCGGGCGAGGCCGGGCACCGGCCACGCCCGCCGACGGCCCGCGCCCTCCCGGGCGTCATAGCCCCTCGCTACTCCCCCATAGGCGAATTCTCCTTGATCCCCGTGCCGGATCCGGGGTTCAGTGACCCGGTGGCCGAGGGACGGAACTCCGTCCGGGGGTGGGACTCGTTGCGGCCCGGTCCCGAAGGAAGTGATGCATGAAGTTCGCACCCCGCTCGCTGCTCATACCCCTGCTCCTCGCGGGCGTGGCGGCGCCGCTCGCCGCCTTCCCCGCGGCCGCCGACCCGGGCGGCTCCGGGCACCAGGCCCCGCCGGTGGTCGGCGCGGGCGACGGCCCGGCCGACAAGGAGGCCGTCTCCGTCGTCAGACCGGGCGCGGACGGCAAGGTCACCCAGGTCCCGGTGGGCGGCGCCCGGCTCACGGGCTACGACGCCACCGGCGGGCACGCGGTCCTGACCGGCGCGCGGGCGTCCGACGGCGCCGGGAGCGGCGCGGGCACCCCCGCACAGCTCCGGGTGGGCGACGTGATCGCGAGCCCCGTCACCGCCGTCACCCCCCACGGCGCCCTGGTCAAGGTCACCGCGACCCACCCCGGCGCGGGCGGATCCGTGACGGTCGACACGGCCCCGGCCGACCTCACGGAAGCGCTCGGGGACGCCAAGGCCGACGTCCGTACCCCCCTGACGGCGGCCGACCTCAAGACCAAGCCGCTCACCCAGGGCGGCCACGTGTCCACCGGACCGTCCGACGGTCAGGGCATCCGGCTCGACGTGGACGTCCCCGTGCCGCCCGGCGTGAAGCCGACCGCCGGCCACTCCTCCGCACTCTCCGGCCACCTCGACCTCAAGCCGGAGATGCTCTTCTCGTACGAGCGGGCCCACTGGTACTCGGTCCAGCCGTCCAAGGCGGAGATCGGCCTGTCCGCCGACTACACCTACGAGGTCAAGGCCCACGCCGAGGGCTCCGCCTCGTACGACACCGGCCGCAAGCCGCTGCGCATCCCCGCGGCCGAGGTCGACGTCGACAAGACGGTCTGGCTCGGCCCGGTGCCGATCGTGCTCACCATGAAGGTCGACTACTTCTACGACGTCTCGGCCGACGGAAAGATCAGCGTCGACGCCGAGCAGCGCTCCACCGGCCGGCTCGAAGCCGGTGCCCGCTACGACGCGGACAAGGGCTGGAGCGCGCTCTCCGGGCCCGAGCCGGCCACCACGGGCACCCCGGCCCGCGTCGAGGGCTCGGCCACGGCGAAGGCCGGCATCGGCACCCACGCCCAGCTCGGCCTGTACGGGTCGGTGGGCGTCGCCGCCGACTTCATGCCGTACCTGAAGGCGACCGCGCACGGCGTGGCCGGGGACGGCAGCGCGCCGAAGACCGGCGCGGCGAAGGCGGACGCACCCCAGGGCGTCAACGGCGACTGGGCCGTCTACGCGGGAGCCGACCTCACCGGCTCGTTCTTCGCCAAGCTGGCCGTCTTCGGGGTGAAGGTCCTCGACCACACCTGGGAGTTCCCCAAGGTGACCTACGAGCACAAGCTGGCCGGCAGCGACTCCTGACCGGGACGCGGCCGCCGGGCCCCGGGGCTCACTCCTCCTCCAGCCAGAAGCCCGTCCGCTCCCGCCAGAGGTCGAGCAGCGGCACGTCGCCGGTGACCTCGACACGCCCGGCGGGGACGGGGCGCCGGTAGACGAACAGGAGCAGGTCGGCCAGCGGGCCGCGCACGGACGCCGCGGCGTCCGCCGTGATCCCGGCGGGGCGGGCGCGGCGCCAGGTCGCGGACGTGCCGGTCAGGTCGACCAGCCACTCCCCCGGCGCGTGGGCCGGGGCGTCCGTGGCGTGGAAGCGCAGGACGCGGCCGGGGCCGAGCAGACCCGGCGTGCCGGGGCCGGGGTCCACGGCCTCCGGCAGCACGCCGAACTCCATCCACTCGTCGAGCGCGTCCAGGGCGGCCTCGGCGCCGAGGGTGAACTCCACGCCGACGGCCAGGGCCGCGTCCGCGCGGTGCACTGCCGTCTCGTACGCCATGCGGCGGGCCCAGAAGCCGGACGTCCCGCCGGGTCCGGGGGTCCACACCGCCGCGCCGGGCCCGGCGGCGCGCAGTGCGTCCGCGAGCTGCCCGGCGCCCTCGGCGAGCCAGGCGCCGAGCTCGGCGGGGCCTTCGCCGGGGCGCTCGGGCGGATGGTTCACCTCGGTGTCGGGCACGGGCCGGGTGGCGCGGGTGCGTACGACCGTCGCGGCCCAGCGGTGGGTGGCACCGAGGTGCCGCAGCAGCCTGCCGAGGTCCCAGCCCGGGCAGGAGGGCACGGGCGACGCCGGGTCCGCGCCGGAGAGGTGACTTCTCAACAGGTCGGTCTGGGCGAGGATTTCCAAGCGGTGACGCTCGTACCGGTCAGGGCTCTCACGGCTCGAAGGGTTCATGGCGACCAAGGTAGCGAGGGGCGCGCGCCGACGCGGGCGGATTTCCGGCCGGGCCGGCCGGTCACCCGCCTCCGACCTGCGACGACCTGGCACAGGGGAGAGATCACTCGCGCGCGCTAGGGTGCGCGGGTGAGTCTTTGTGTCGTAGTGGGATTCGGGCCCGCCGGGGCGGCCACCGCCCGGCTGCTGGCCGGGCGGGGTCATACCGTGCGGGTCGTCACGAGGTCGGGCCGGAGCCCGGAGCCCTGCATCGAACACGTGGCGACGGACGCGGCGGACGGCGAGCGGCTGACCGAGGCAGCCCGGGGCGCGGCCGCGATCTACAGCTGTGCCGCGCCGCCGTACCACCGCTGGGCGAGCGACTGGCCGCCGCTGGCCTCCTCCCTCTGCGCGGCGGCCGAGGCGACCGGGGCCGTCCTGGTCATGCTGGGCAACCTCTACGGCTACGGCCCGGTGGACGGCCCCATGACCGAGGAACTGCCGCTCGCCGCGACCGGCGCCAAGGGGCGGGTGCGGGCCGCCGTCTGGGAGCGGGCGCGGAGCCTGCACGAGCAAGGTCGCGTCAGGGCGGTCGAGGTGCGGGCCTCGGACTTCTTCGGGCCCGGCGTGACCGACGGCGGGCACCTGGCCGGGCGGGTGGTGCCGCGGGTGCTGCGCGGCAGGCCGGTCGCCACGCTCGGGGACCCGGACGCCCCGCACAGCTGGAGCTATCTCCCCGACGTGGCCAGGGCCCTGGCCGAGGTCGCGGGCGAGGAGCGGGCCTGGGGGCGCGCCTGGCACGTCCCGACGGAGCCCCCGCTGTCCGTCCGCCGGATGGTCGGCCGGCTCGCCGACCGGGCGCACACGGGGCCGGTCGCGGTGCGCGGCACCCCGCCGGCCGCGCTGGGGGTCGCGTCGCTCTTCTCGCCGCTGCTCCGCGAACTGAAGGAGATCCGCTACCAGTTCGACCGGCCCTTCGTCATGGATTCGAGCGCCTACGAAGCCGAGTTCGCGGTACGCGCCACCCCCGTCGACGAGCAGGTCGGGGCGACGGTGGACTGGTGGCGCGGGCGAACGGCCACCGCGGGGTGACGCCGGGCCCCGGGCTTGTGACGCGCGCCGTTCCGCCCGGCGCGCCCGTGCGTGGACGGCGC